>JBEEHT010000062.1:0-55416 GCA_041167545.1 Verrucomicrobiota bacterium | reverse complement strand
GGTCGTCCGCGGCGGCCAGCGCCGGTTTCAATCGCTCGTCTTCCCCGAAACGTTTGCGCAATCCCTGGATTTGCGTTTTCACGTTGCGAATCTCATTGATCGCCTGGTGCAGTTCGCCCATCCGGTCAGCCACCTTCGCCGATAGTTCGAACTGCTTCGGCAGGACAGGCTCGGCGTCTTTGATCCGAGGATCGATTACGAGATGCAACGGCGCGATCTGGGTTTTTCCGCCGACGGTCAGCTTCACTTGATACTCACCGGGCAGCGCGAGCGGACCGCGCGGGCCTTCTCCATAATAGAAGGCGCCCGGCGTTTGAATAGGATCGTCGTAGTGCAGGTCCCACGCGAAACGATTCATGCCTTCGAGCGCGGGAATCGTCCTCGGCGTTTCAACCTGGTCCGGCCATTCCGGCGGTTGATCGTTTGCCTTTTTTTCCTTGCTCGAAAGATGGCGAACGAGTTTCCCCTGCGCATCCAGGACATCGAGTGTCACTTCATCCTTCGCCGCCGCCTTCAGGTAGTAATTGAGGATTGCGCCCGCGGGCGGGTTTTCTCCGACGGGTTGCCGCTTGTCGAACTCGGTCGGGTAATGCAAACGCAACGCCGTCTGCGGTTGATAGAGAAGCGAGTCCATCTGTGCCGATTGCGCATTTACCTGGCGCAACGGCGTGATGTCGTCGAGGACCCAAAAGGCGCGCCCATGCGTGGCGACAACGAGATCGTCGTCTTTCACCACGAGATCGTGGATCGGCGAGACCGGCAGATTCAACTGAAGCGGCTGCCAGTGTCCGCCGTCATCGAACGACACAAACACGCCGAGCTCCGTCCCGGCGTAAAGCAAACCGCGTCGCTTCGGATCTTCGCGCACGGCGTGAACGTTCGCGCCTTCGGGAATGCCGGTAGTGATCGCGCTCCAGGTTTTCCCCGCGTCGCTCGTCTTGAAAATGTAGGGATTGAGGTCGTCGAGCTTATGCCGATCGACGGCGAGGTAAGCCGCGTTCGCATCATGCGGCGAGGGCTCGATCAGATCGACCGTGCTCCATTCCGGCATCTTCGGCGAAACGTTCGCCCAGTGCTGGCCTTCATCGGTCGTTAGGTGAACCAATCCATCGTCCGTCCCGGCCCAAAGCATTCCTTTTTTCCTGGGCGATTCCGCCAGCGCGAAGACCGTGTCGTAGTACTCGACCGACGTGATGTCGTTTGTGAGCGGACCGCCGCTGGGTTGTTGCTTGCTTTTGTCGTTGCGGGTCAAGTCGGCGCTGATCGCCGTCCAGCTATTTCCTTTGTCGGTCGTTTTGAAGACGCTCTCGGCCGCCGTGTAGATCGTATCGGGATTGTGCGGCGAAACCAAAAGCGGCGAGATCCATTGGAAGCGGTGCTCCAAATCGACGGCGCCATGTCCGGAGTTGTCGATCGGGAGAACGCTCGCATCGTGCGAGTGCTCCTTGTTTTTGTCATAAACCGTCAGGTACCCTTCGTTATTCGAATAGATCACGTGCCAGTCGCGCGGATCGGGAATGACGAAGCCGCATTCGCCGCCGCCGGCGATAAACCAATCTTCGCGGCCGATCACGCCAGAATCGGTGCGGCTGGCGATGCCGACGTTCGAGTTGTCCTGTTGCGCGCCGTAGATGTGATACGGAAACGCGTTATCGACCGCGACGTGATAAAATTGCGCGGTCGGCTGATTGTTTTGCGTCGTCCAGGTCTTGCCGCCATCGCTCGTGATGCTGGCGCCGCCGTCATTGGCGTTCGCGATCCGCTGCGGATTTTGCGGATCGATCCAAAGCCCGTGATGATCGCCATGCCGCGCCGGAAGAAGCGTGAACGATTTCCCGCCATCAACCGATCGAAATAGTCCGGTGTTGAGAACGTAAACGGTGTCGGCCGCCTTCGGGTCCGCATAGACTTTGCTGAAATACCACGCGCGTTGCCGGAAACGGCCGTCTTCGTTCACGCGCGTCCATTTCGTGCCGCCGTCCTCCGATCGATACAAACCGCCTTCCTTCGCTTCGATCATCGCGTAAACGCGATTCGAGTCCGCGCCCGAAACCGTCACACCGATGCGTCCGAGAATTCCGTCGGGCAATCCATTTGCTTCCAGCCGTTTCCAAGTCGCGCCGCCGTCGTCCGATCGATACAACCCGCTGCCTGGTCCGCCGCTCGAAAAAAACCACGGTTGACGTTTTGCCTGCCAGAGCGCGGCGAAAACGACATTGGAATTCTGCGGATCGAACACAACGTCGATCCCGCCTGTCTCCTGATCTTTGCTGAGAACTTTGCTCCAGGTCTTGCCGCCATCGGCCGTGCGAAAGATTCCGCGTTCCTGGTTCGCGCCAAAGATATGGCCGAGCGCCGCGACGAGAACGATGTCCGCGTTCTTCGGATCGACGATGAGCGCGCCGATGTGGCGGGAATCTTTCAGCCCGATGTTTTTCCACGTCTTGCCCGCGTCCACGGATTTATAAACGCCGGCGCCGTACGAAATATTTCCACGCACGGCCGCTTCGCCCGTGCCGACGTAGATGACGTTGTGATCGGACGGAGCGACCGCGATCGCCCCGATGGATGAGATCGCTTCCTTATCAAAAAGCGGCGCCCAATTCGCCCCGGCGTCCGTCGTTTTCCAGACGCCGCCCGCGACGGCGCCGAAATAATAGGTGCCGGGTTCGCCGGGAATGCCCTCGATGGCGAGCGCTCGTCCGCCCCGGAAAGGACCGACCTGGCGCCATTGCATTCCGCGAAAAAGCTTTTCGTCGATTGCGCTCGCGGGCGTTGGCGAAGGATCCGCTGCGCGGGCCGCCGGGAGAAACAAAAGAACGAGTGCGAGGCGGGCGGAAAGAAATCGAAGCGACATCACTCAAGATGTCAGAGGGAATGGGCCTCGGCCAATCAGAATGTGGCGGTCGCTAAGAAGCCGTCGCCGGCTGCTCGATGATTCGAATCGGCTCCGGAATGTTTAGCTTCAGACCCGAAGGCGCCTGCTCGGTCGCGGCGCCGCGTTGCCTTTGCAATAGATCCAGTTCCCGCCGCATCTTGCCTTTGTTTGTGCAGGAGACCATCGCCGTCTCCTCCGACACGATGCCCGCTTTATAGGCTTCGATGATCGATTGATCGAAGCTGTGCCAACCGAGTGTCGATCCGGCCTCGATGATTTCCTGGAACGATTTGTTTTCCGATTCGCCGTACAGAATCGTTTCGCGCGTCCGGAGGCTGCTGCCCATGATCTCGGTCACGAGCAAACGGCCGCCGCCGATTTTGTTGACCAATCGCTGACTGACGACATAGCGCAGGGTTTCGCACAATCGCTGGCGAAGCTGCTGCTCCTCTTCTCGCGCGAACATTCCGAGAATCCGGTTGATCGTCTGGCCGGCGTTGATCGTGTGCAGCGTGCTGAAAACGACGTGGCCGGTTTCGGACGCCGTCATCGCGATCTCCAGCGTTTCGCGGTCGCGAATTTCACCGACCAAGATGGCCTTCGGCGCCTGACGCAAAGCCGCGCGCAAACCATCGGCAAAGTTCGGGAAATCCTTGCCGAGCTCGCGCTGACTGATCGCGGCTTTGCCGTGCGCGTGAAAAAATTCGATGGGATCCTCCAGGGTAACGATGTGGATCTCCTGGCTGTGGTTCAATTCGTTCAGCATCGCGGCCAGCGTCGTGGTCTTTCCGGTTCCGGTTCCGCCCGTGACCAGAACAATGCCGTTTTTTTCTTTGACGATTTCCCGGAAGATCGCAGGCAGCTCCAGCTTCTCGAGCGTCGGGATCTCCGATTGCAGCTTGCGCATCACGATCGCATGCCGGCCATTTTGTTTGAAAATATTAACCCGGAAGCGCGCGAGGTCCTCGATCGCGTAGCTGCAATCGCAGGAACCGTTGGCCGCAAATTCCATTCGAAGCCGTTCACTCCCGTTCATGATTTGGCCGGCGAGCTGTTCGATCAGCACCGGCGACAGAACCGAATCGGGCGTGTCGATGGGAAAATCGCTCAAGCGGCCGTGGACTTCGACCAGGGGCGATTTGCCCGAGATAAAAAGAAGGTCGGAAACGCCCTCGGCGCTTCCCAACATTCCTGTCAGTAATGCATCAACAGTCTGGCGGTCCATCCGTCCCCGGGAAGATAGCTAAGATCGTGCCGGAGATGTCGTCGATGCGTTACATCGAGCCCGCGTTCAGGGGACGGTTTCCAACTGCTCGACGATGCGCGCGTCCGAGGCCGGGTGCGGAGCCGCTTCGAACTCGGGCGGCAGGCCGCGCAAATGCCTGGCCGCATAATAAGAACCGACGACCACAACGGCAGCGAGACCCTGGGCCAGGAGCGTTTCATACGTCGGGAAAACCGCGAACCACATTCCGACCCAGGCCGGCAGGAGGTTGACGAGCCACGGAATTTCCGTGCGCGAAATCCAATGGGCCAATTGCATTTCCTGGGCTTGCTCGCCCACCATGACCAGCAGGACCACTCCGAGAAGAATGCCGGTTGTGATCAGCATCTTGCGATACGGCAGGCGTTGTTGGAGGACGAACGTCAAGATCGCGACCATCCCGGAAAGCGAGAGCCCAAGCAGCGCGCCTTTCAAGACGACGCCGCCGCCGAGACGGAGCTGGTAGCTTTGCAAAAAGAGGACGACCTCGAATCCTTCGCGATAGAGCGAGGTGAATCCGAGCAGGACCAGGCCCCACCATAATCGCGAGTGGCTGGAGCGGCGCCCGTTGGCTAGAAGCGTTTTCCGCCGCCGATTGTGCGCGCGAATCCAGCCGCCCCAATAAATCTTGTGGAAAAACCAGTTCATGATCACCAGCAAGACGACCACGGCCAGCAGTCCCGTCGCGGCCTGGAGATCGAGCGCGGGCACATTGTCCATGAGCGAACCGAGGATGCGCACCGCGATCAACCACGTGATCAAGGTCGCGCCGAAAGCCACGGCAGCGCCGACTGCGACCGGCCGGCGATGCGCCTGTTTCGTGCCGGTCATGCTCGCGGTGATCGCCGCCAGCACCAGAATGCATTCGAGGCCCTCGCGGAAAACGAGCACGCCGATATCGAGAAATGCGACCGTCGGGCTGGTGTTGGGGCGCAAAGGATCAGGAGCGCCTTGTTCGCTCAGGCCTTGCCAGATCAGGATCCCAATAACGGCGAACGCGGCGACGCAAAGGCTGCTCGCGATCATCGCGGACTGGCGCCGGGCGACGGCCCGCGCGCTGCGGCAATGGGGCGAACACGGATCGAGTTGCGCCTCAGCCGGTGCGACCTTTGCCGTCGCGATGGTTCCCTTCACGCGCCAAAATTACCACATCACTCTGGAGGCCGCTGGCGGTTGCTTGCCTTTTTTTAGCGGCGGCTTGCGGGGCCTTTCTTGTGATTTGCCGGTGAGCGCGTAACTTTTTCCGCATGCGACGCGAAGCTGGATTCACAATGATCGAGATGGCGATTGCCATCACGATCCTGGTCGTGATCCTGTTGCTGGCCGTCCCCAGTTTGAGTGGCGTGCTCGCCGATCGCCGGCTCCGCCTATCGCTCGATGAATTCAACAGCCTCGTTCGCCAGGCGCAGGAACGGAGCATCGCCGAACACCGCTCTTATCTGATCATCTGGCGCGAAGGCAAGATTGGGTTGCGCGCGGAAGGGCTGCGGATCGGAGAGGACACGGCGCCGGTGGCGATGTTGAAAGTGAACAAGGGAGAATCTTTCAAACTCTCCTTCCCGGCTGCGCTGGAAAACGAACCGCCGGCCGAGTGGATCTTCTGGCCGTCGGGAAATTGTGAGCCGGCCGTCGTCACCTTTAGCGGATTGAACGGCGGATGGACCGCAAGCTATTCGGCCCTCACAGCGCGCGCCGACATCGTAAATTATGTGGCGAAATAAGCGCACGGCGCGGGCGTTCGCCCTCTACGAAGTTCTTTTGGGCCTGACGATTTTCGTCGTGGGAGTTCTCTCTCTCGGCCGGTCGGTGGAAAATTGTCTGAACGCGAGCGCGCTCAATTCCGAAGAGGAGCGGGTGCGCCTGGTCCTCGCGAATCGGATGGCGGAAATCCAGGCGACGCCCGGTTTTCCCGACGCCAAAAAGGAGACGAAAGTATCGACCGGTTACGGTGACGTAAGGCTGGTGCAACGAAGCGTGGCCGCCGGATTGAAGGACGACAAGAACTTCGAAATGACCGGAATCAATCGCGTGACCTTGCAGGCCGAGTGGAATCGCGGGGGCGCGCCGCAGGCGAGAAAGATCGAGTTTTATGTTTTTCGCGGGGGCTAAATCGGCTGGACGACGCGGCTTCACGCTGCTCGAGATCACGCTGGCCGCGGCCATTCTGGGGCTGATGTGCCTGGCGATCTATCGCTTCGTGGATACGAACATCACCGTGCTGCGAGTGTCCGCGCAGGAAAGCGCGGAGGAAGCGCATTACTCCGGGCTGCTCGATCTGCTCACGGCGCAATGGCAGGATTTGCCGAAGGGCTCCGCGGCCATGAACGGCGAACCGTTCAAGTTCAACGATCGCCCTCGGGATGAGATCGTCTGGATGTGTGGAGCGGGCCCCGGGCTTTTGACGCGCTACGCCGGCGGCGAATTTACGGTCCGGATGCGATTGCGGCCGATGCCCAACAGCGACAAATTTCAGCTCGGCTTTCTGCGCCGGCCTGTCGAAACGGCCGAAGGCTCGGACGAGGGAGAAACCTGGATCCCTCTCATCGATAATGTGCGCGGCATGCGAATCCGCTATTTCGACACGCGTTTGAACGCCTGGGTGGAGCGCTGGACGGACACGACGACGCTGCCGCGGCTGATCGAGATTATTCTGGAGCGGCCGGGCCGCGCGAACTGGCTGGCGATCGTGGCCCTCGGCCGGACGGCTTTCCCATGAGCACGCCGAGAAAAGAATTCGGTTCAGCGGTCAGAGACCGCCGCTCCAAGAAAGCGGCGGCGATCATGCTTTCTTTGTGGGCTCTGTTTCTACTGAGCGCGATGGTGATTTCGTGGGCTCTGGATATCAACACGCGCCTGACTAATTCGGGCAGCGCCAATCGCGCGCTGGAGGCCGAAGCGATGGCTTGTTCCGGCGCGGAAATCGCGCTCCATCCTTTTGTAAAAGCAGGATCGTCGCTGCTGAGAGGATACTTTCCGGGAAACCAAAGCTACGAGACGCGGGTCACGGGCGAAGGTGGACGGTTGAATTTGAACTTGTTGGTCGCCGGACAAAATCCCCAGTTCGTCGAATTGCTGCGCAGATATCTGGAAGTCAAAGGCGTGGACCTGAACGAACGCGACCACATGATCGATTGTCTGCTCGATTGGGTCGATCCCGATAATCTTGTTCGGCTCAATGGCGCGGAGGACGATCCGGGTTACAAAGCGGCCAACAAGCCGCTCACCACGCTCGATGAGGTGAAGAGAGTTCGCGGATGGGAGGAGTTCACCTCGCGGCCCGATTGGGATACCGACCTGACGATCATGAGCACGAGCCCGCAGATCGATGTCTTGTGGGCTTCGCGTGATGTTCTGCTCTCCTTGCCCGGAATGACCGAGGGTCTCGTCGATCGATATCTCTCGGCGCGAGCAGGGCCGGATGGAATTCAAGGCACCGATGACGACGCGGTTAAGACGCTGGCTGACTTCAAGGTTGCGCTTGGCGTGACGGAAGTTCAGTTTGCGCAGATTGCTCCTTTCGTCACCGTGAACGGCCCCGTGCTGCGCGTAGTCAGCATCGGAAGATCGGGAACCGCCACGCGGACTGTGCGAATGGTGATCAGCAAAGTAGGCAGTGCAATTCAACTAAAATCCTGGAAGGAGCTTTGACATCGAGCCCGCAACGAAACGCATCTACATAACTCCCGCCGCGAATGGCTGGAACCTGGTGCGCTTTGCGGAGCATAGCAGCGCGTGGGAAGTGCGCGGACTCACCGGTCTCGAGGAGGCGGCCGAGCTCCTCCACCCCGATGACGATATCGTCCTCTCCCTCCCGGTCGCTCTCGTCCTCGCGCAACGCCTCCGCCTGCCCACGACCGATCCGGAAGAGTTCGCTGAAATGGTCCGCATCCAGATCGAGAAGGCCATGCCGTACTCGACTGAGGAAATGACGATCGATTCCGAGATCATTTCGCAAACCGAAGAAGGCAGCGTCATCTCCGCCGTCGCCGTCCACAATGAGAAGCTTTCCGAACTCGCGGCCCCGCTTCTTGCGCGCGGCATTATTCCCAGCCAGGTCACGGTCTATGCGTGCGAACGCGCCGCGACCCACGCCCCGGCCGGCACCGCGCTCCTGATTTATCCGGAGAACGAAGCGCTCGTCTGCGCCATGGCGGAGGAAGGCAAGCTCAGCTTCACCGGCACGCTCGAGGCCGCGGACCCGCTGCAGCTCCAGCGCGATTTGCCGCAGCTCGCGTTGAGCGCGGAACTTCAGGGGATCAACACCGCTTCGCCCGAGATCCTGCTCGACGAAAGCTTGTTCGCGCTGCGCAACACCGTGGAAGGAATCTTTGCGACGAACGTGGAGCTGATCGCGGTGGAAGTTCCTCCGGCCGAAACGCGGCTCAATCTCCTGCCGGCGAGCTGGCGGCAACGGCGCGCGCAACTCGTCAGGCAAAAGGAATGGCGAAAACGCTTGATCATCGCCGGCTGCGCCTATGCCGGTTTGCTTCTGCTCTTCTGCCTTTATCTCGGCATCTTGCGGTTCCAGATCGGCCGGCTCGACAAGAAGATCAAGAACGACGCGCCTCGCACTGAGTTCGTGAAACAAACGGAAGCGCGCTGGAAGGCGCTCGCTCCTGCGATCGATCCGCATTATTTTCCGATCGAGGTGATCCTCCACCTTTTCGACAGTCTGCCTTCGGCGGATGTTCGCATCACCACCTTCAATCAATCGGCCCGGCAAATATCGGTGGAAGGTGAGGCCAACTCCGCCGCGCTCGCGTATCAGTTTGCCGACGCGGTGAAAAAGAATCCCGATCTGAAGACATTTCAGTTCGAGCTGGCGTCGCCGCGCATTTTGCCTAACGACCACGCGCAGTTTCGCCTGGAGGGAAAACCGAAATGATGCCCGCCTGGTACCAACGGATGAGCCAGCGCGAGCGCGTCCTCGCGGCGATCGTGGCCGGCGTAGTCTTTCTCCTGATCAATCTCTACCTTTGGGGCAAACTCTTCGGCACGCTCGGCGAAGCGCACGCCGATCTGGCGGCCCGGCGCGCGACGCGGGACGCCCAAAGCGTTTACATCAAGGAGCGCGATCTCTGGACGAAGCGCGCGCAATGGATCCAGCAGCACCAGCCCGTTTTGAAGAGCCCGGGCGAAGCCTCCACTCTGCTCGAGCAGGTCAAACAGATCGCCGGCAAGCACAATGTCCTGATTGAAAATCCGGCCATTGGCGTCAGCGACTCGACGCCCGAACACCAATCCGTCTTCGCGTCGATGGAAACGAAAAGCCCCTGGCCGCCGCTCGTCCATTTCCTCTTCGATGTCCAGCAGCCCGAAGCGTTCGTCGTTTTTGAAAGCGTAACCCTCGCCATCGATCCGGCCGATCCGACCCAGATGCGCGGCAAATTCAAGATCGCGCGCTGGTTTGCGCCGGCTGGAAAATAAAGTATCCATTCCCTGTGAAAGAGAGAGTTCTTCCCCTTCTGTTTCTGCTCGGTCTGCCTTTGGGCGCTCTGTCCGCGGACGATGTGCCGAAGCCGTTCACCTTCGCCCGTTACCAGGCGATGCTCGATCGTTCGCCGTTTGCCGTCGCCACCGCGGTGGCCGCCGCGCCGGCGGCGACGCCGAATTTCGCGAAAGATCTTTACGTGGCGAATGCGGCCCACTCGAAGGATGGCGACCTCGTCACGATCGCTTCCAGCGCCGACAAAAATTTCAAAAAGTATCTGACCACGGCGGCGCCGGAGGATGGATATAGCATCACGAGCATTGAGTGGTCGGAAAAGATTGGCGCCACCACGGTGACGATCGCGAAGGATGGGCAGACGGCGACGCTGGCGTTCAACGAAGCGCTCCTGCGGCAGCCGATCGCAAACGCGCCAAATGTAAATCCGCAGGGAAATTTCGTTCAGCCCCAACCGGTGGTTCCGCAGCCGAACACCGCGGTGCAACCTCCGTTCAACGGCCAGAGGCCGATGCCAATCCCGACGTTACCGACGCCGGCTCCGCGAGTGCGTGGCGTTATTCCACGAAATCCGGGCGCAGTGCCAACTCCGGCTCCGACGCCTGAAGTGGAATTGTAGAGAACGCAGTTCGATCCGCGAAAACGAATGGGCTATAAGCCCCAATCGTCGTCCGCCGTATCGGCTTTACGATCTTTCCCGGCTGAATAGAGATCGTATCCAGTGGGATTTTTGCGACCCGGGCAGAGATAGACGTAGTTATTTCCCCAGGGATCTTTCGGAATCTCCTTGAAGAGTGGATACCAGCGCGCCGGCTTCGGCTCGGTGGAAGGCTGCGTCACCAGCGCTTGAAGTCCCTGCTCAGTCGTCGGCAGGAATCCGTTCATGCTTTCATAAAGCTTGAGCTGTGTCGCAATCGCTTGGACGTCCGTTCGCACCGCGACCGTCTTCGCAAAACCCGCGGTATCTCCGAGTTTGCTGATCGCCACGCCCAGCAGGATGACGATGATGCTTATCACCAGCATGATTTCCAAAAGGGTGAAAGCGCTTTGTCGTTTTTTCATTCTCGTTTAACGGTCGGTTTGCAGTTGGTAGTCGGTTTTGTCCCAGAGATACTTCAGTTGAATCTGGGTCGAGCGAATCGCCGAGGCCGGCGTGCCGGCGCCCGCGACGATGACCAGGTCGTTGGTTCCCACTTTCAGGTGCGTTGCCGGCACCAGTTTCTGCGCGCGTAGCCAGCCGGTATATTGAAAACGCATCCGCCGGAGGAGCGACGCTGTCTCGCCGCGATAAGCCGGATCGGCCAGGTCGGGCAGAGCGAGGACAGCCGCGCCCACGCTCTCACCATTAATGAAAATTTCCGGCGGAGATTCGACGTTCGGGCTCGCCACTTCGAAACTCAGCAGCGCCATCAATGGCTGGGTCTCAAGTCCGAATTGAAAGGCCGCGCCTTGCTCCACGCTCGCTCCGATTCGAATCGTCTCGGCCGCAAGCGACGCCGTCACCGTCCCCAATCTTTCGCTGTCCTGGGCCGGCGCGCGCAAGGGCGACATCGCGGAGAAAGGCTCGGGAATCAGGTCGCGATGCTCCGCGCTGATCGGATGAAGCACTTCGGCGGTCGCCATCCAGTCGAGATACGCGCCGCGAATCGTCTTTCCGTCTCCGGGCACTTCCACGTCGATGGTCGAAACTCCCACCATCGGCACCATGACACTTTCGGAAATCGGCAGGCCGAGACCGGAACCGAGCGGCGCGGATTGCATGACCACGGTGCCGGATTCATCCCAGGCGATCAGACGCGGGTTCTGTTCCGGCTTGTCGTCAAAAAATAAACGGAAGAACAGGACCTGGAAATCGGCCTTCGGACGGTTCAGGCGAATGCGGAAAACGGTTCGCTGCGCGACGCCGGGCGCGGTGGCGATCGGGACAATCGAGACACCTTCCACCCAATCCGGCGCCGTTTGCGGTTTGGAATTGGCGGCCGCCGTCATCCGCAGGTCGAGCCAGGCGCTTTCGAAATTCGCGCCAGTAGGTTTCGGAGATTTGGCCGGCAGCGCGTTGGTGACAACGTCCTGGCCCCGCGCCGAAGATACCGCGAGCGGGAGGAGGCAAAACGCGATAACCCGAAATAGCATGGACGGCGCGAGACTACCTCAGTGCGGCCGAAACTGCAAACTGCGCGTCATCTCGAAGACCGCGGAGAGAATGCTGTAGACCACGAACCCGACCACGATCGCGATCAGGACAATGATGACCGGAGGAATCAACGCCGAGATGGTCTTCACCGTGCGATCCAGCTCGCGCTCGTAAACATCGGCGATGGTTTGCATCGTTTGCGCGAAGTGGCCGGTCTGCTCCCCCACCGCCATCATGTCGGTAAACAGATCCGGGAAAAGATCGTGCGCGCTCAACGCCGTCGACAGCGTGGCGCCATCGATCACGGCCCGGCGCACTTCGGCGATCTTGACTTCGAGGTAACGGTTGTCGGCAATTTCGCTCACGAGATCGATCGCTTTGAGGAGCGGAATTCCATTTTCCATCAACGTGCCGAGCGTGCGGGAGAATTGCGCGTAATACCGGTGGCGCAGGACGCGTCCATAACCTGGAATCGCCAGGCGGAACCGGTCCCACGCAATTCTTCCTTCGTCGGTTCGAACGAAAGCGCGGAAGCCAACGGCCACGCCGATCGCGAGGACAATGCCCAACCACCAATAAGTGGTGATCGCATGGTTGACGCCTAACAGGATTCTCGTCGGCAACGGAAGGACGCCGCCGTTTCCGGACATGAATCCGACCAGTTGCGGCACCATGAACGTGATGAAGATGGTGATCAGACCCGCTCCGGCCAGGGCGAGGAACGCCGGATAAATCAGCGCCTGCTGCACACGGTCGCGCAGATTTTTTGACTGCATCAAATGCTCGACCAGGCGCGCCAGGATATCCGGCAAGGCGCCGCTCGCTTCACCAGCCGCGACGAGGTTCACATAAATCGCCGGAAAGATCCGCGGGAAATCGCGCAAGGCCTGCGAGAAACTCCGGCCATCCACCAGTGCCTGATGCAGCGCGTGCGTCATCTGTTGGACGCGCGGTTGTTTGAGACGCTTTTCGAGGACCGATAGTCCTTCGTCGAGCGTCATGCCTGCCTGGAGCAGGTGCCCGAGTTGCTCGGTAAAAATGAGTAACTGGCCGTGCGCAATTTTTAATTTTTGCGTCGGCGCGGCCGGCGCCGGCGCGACCGCAACCGCAGCGCCGTTCTTGCCCTCCCTCACCGCGGTCGGTTCGCCGCCGACCGCCTCGATGCGGACGGGGATGTAACGCAATTGTTCGATTTGCCGGATCGCCACCGCGCGATCGGGACAATCAAGGATGCCTTCGACCAGACCACCCTGGGCGTTGCGCGCGCGATAGGAGAATTGAGGCATGCGAGAAATGGAGTCTACCGTGCCGGCCTGCCATCGTCTAGTTGCAGGCGGCCGCCGCCCGAAAATTCGCGCGGACCCAGCGTTCGGGTTTTTGTATCCAAAGAATCAATCTTATCGTATTGTCCTTCATCGCCGAGGTCCCTGCCGCCCTACCGGCAAAGTGTATGGCCGTTCGTCCCAAATCCCCAATTACCGCTTTCGCTTTCATCCTTCTGATCGCGATGATGCTGGTCGTCCCGCTCTCGCGCGCGGAACAGCCGCCGGCCGCGATGGCGCCGTCCGCAGAATCGAACAAAAAATCTGCGGCGCCTCGGATAAAGCCGCAGATCATTTACCGTTTACCGAGAGTCTCCGGGTACGCCGCTGCTCTGCATTCGCAGGCAAAAACTCCCGACAACTCGCTTCCGATCGATCCTGACATGCCGGTATCGCTTCAGATGTCGCGTTCGAACGCGAACGCGGCTGCCAATGCGGCGAATCAACCGTCGCCTCCCGCCGAGAAGCCTGAGAAGCAATCAAATATCCAGCCGACGCAACCGTCGCCGTCCCGCTCGCCCAATCGCCGATCAAACATGCGCAATAAGACGCCCGGGAAAGGCCACGGACCGGGGAATTCTCACGGGAACAAATCGCACAAGAAATAAACCCTGCCGCCGGCGCGACGTTTCATCTCCGGCGAGATTGGCCTTGCGAAAGCTCGATCACTGCGTTGCGTAGGCAAGTCATGCGCCGAATTCTCTTCTCGTTCGCTGCGGTTTTGCTCGGCTGCGGCAGTTTTTTTGCCGCCCAAGTGGAGATAAGACCGGGCGCCACTCCGTCACCCAAATCTCAATCACCGTCAGCCGCGGCGACCCCGGCCGCTTCTCCGGCGGTGACTGCCTCCGCGACTCCGGCGGCGTCTCCGGCAATTCCAGCGGAATTGCCCATGTATCGCCCGGCACTTCTGGGGACAGGGGCCACCTCGGTCATCAATCGCATTGATAGCGTGGGGTTGATTAAGAACGGGCAGAAGGATGCGACGCTTTCGTTTTGCTGCTCCGTCACGAAAGAGGGCGACATCTCGAACGTCTGGACCTATCGCGGGACGCCTGGCTACGAATTGCTCGAGAAGGAATTAGTCAAATGTCTCGATCAAACCAAATTCATTCCCGCGGTCTATGACCATCATCCGGTTTACGTTCTCTTCTACGGCACGGTGACTTTCAAGATCGTCGACAACAAACCGCGCTTGCGAATTTTTGCCAATCAGGAAGTCGAGGAGTTGAAAAAGGAAAGCGATTTCATCGGCCCACAACCATTCGCGGGGGCCGATTCCAAGTTCGAAGGTTTGCATTATCCGAACGACGGCCTGACCTCCATTCTCACCGGCATCGTGGATTTGGCGGTGAAAGTAGACGGGGACGGCAACATGAAAGAGCTGCGCGTCGTGGGTGAATACCCGCCTCTGGCTGGATTCGCCCGGGCGGCCGCAGAGGATTTTCGGGTGGCGAAATTCATTCCGGCGTTTCGCAACGGCAAACCGGTGGAGTGCAGCATCACCCTGCCGGTTTATTACGAGCCGTAGTCGAAGCTCTCGTTAGGCCGCCGGTCAAATTGGTGGGGTAAGAATGCAGAGGCCAATCCTCTCCTGCGCTTTTTTTCAGCGCGATCCGCTGAGCTGCGCTCGCGAACTCATCGGCACCGAGCTGGTCTGGGGGAAATGCTCCGGCATCGTGGTCGAGACCGAAGCCTATCTGACCTTGAACGATGAGGCTTGCCACACCTTTACCCGGCCGAGCACTCGCGCCTTTGTCGAGCGAAACGCCGCCGGCGCCATTTACATCTACATGAATTACGGCGTGCATTGGATGCTCAATGTTCTGGTGAAAGGCGGCGCGCGCAGCGGCCTGATCTTGATTCGCGCGCTCGAACCGCGCCGCGGCCTGTCGATCATGAAGGCGCGCCGCGGCGTCGACGACGTGCGCCGGCTTTGCTCGGGCCCGGGGAAACTGGCCCAGGCGCTCGACATCACGAAGCGCCATCACGAAATGAGCATCTGCGCGAACCCGCGCCGTTGCTTCGTCCGCAACGACAAATCGGAATCGCGCGTCGTGGCCGATCCGCGAATCGGCATCAGCCGGTCCCAGGATTTTCCGTGGCGCTTTACGCTGCGCGGGAGCGAGTTCGTGAGTCGGCCGGTTCGCATTGGTCCCATATGACTTATGGGTCCCATGAGTTACGCTGGAACCCCATGAAACAGCGCATCCTTCTCGGCATGAGCGGCGGCGTCGATTCCAGCGTGGCCGGTTATCTCCTGCGCGAACAGGGCTACGACGTCGTGGGCGTAACCATGAAAGTCTGGCCGCAGGATTGCATCTCGCGGGCCGAGGACAAATGCTGCGGACCCCAGGCCGTGGCCGATGCACGTAGCGTGGCTCACTCGTTAGGCTTCCCCCATTACGTCGTGGACGAAGCGGATCAATTCGAGCGCCTCGTCATCGATTATTTCTCGAGCGAATATCAGGCCGGACGCACCCCGAACCCCTGCGTGATGTGCAACGAGAAGCTCAAGTTCGGCAATCTCTGGAACAAAGCGGAAGCGCTCGGCTGCGATTACATCGCCACGGGCCATTACGCCATCATCGAGCATCATCGCGATCAAGCCGTCCTGCGCAAAGGCGTCGATCCGCGAAAAGACCAGTCCTACTTCATGTTCAGTTTGCGCCAGCCGCAACTGCAGCGCGCCCTGACTCCCCTGGGCGGCATGTCCAAGCCCGCCATCCGCGAGATCGCCCGCTCGTTAGGCCTGAAGGTCGCGGATAAAGCCGACAGCCAGGAAATCTGCTTCGTTCCCGGGAACGATTACAAAGCCTTTCTCCGCTCGCATCTCCGCGCCGAGGAATTTCACGCCGGAGGAATTTACGATCTCGCGGGCAACTTTCTCGGCGAACACGGAGGCATCGAGCTCTTCACCATCGGTCAGCGCAAGGGATTGCCCGGCGGTTCCGCGCAGCCTCGTTACGTGGTCGATCTCGATCCGCAAACCAACCGGGTCATCGTCGGCTCGGCCGAAGATCTGGTCTCGGACGATTTCGAGATCGATCAGGTCAACTGGATCGGCCGGCGCGATTTCGACGAACCGATTGAAGTGACGGTCAAGATTCGTTACAGCCACCCGGGCACTCGCGCGACGCTCACCCGAATCGATGGCGGCCGCGCCCGGATTCAATTGCACGAGCCGCAGAAAGCAGTCACGCCTGGCCAGGCCGCGGTGATTTACGACGGCGACATTGTCCTCGGGGGCGGATGGATTTGCCGAGCGACCGCGCTCCAGCTTGCCTGACGAATGAGCGAGGAAACTCTGCTTGCCTGCAGCACGTTTCCGGAAATCGAAACGGCCCGCCGGATCGCGCGGCAATTGGTGACCGAAGAATTCGCGGCCTGCGCGAATATCGTTCCGGCCGTCGAGTCGATCTACCGCTGGCAGGGCAAGATCGAGAGCAGCGAGGAGACCCTGGTCTTCTTCAAAACGACGAGCGCGCGCTACGCGGCATTTCAAGAGCGGTTGAAATCTTTGCATCCCTACGACGTGCCCGAAATCATTGCCTGGCGGATTGCGGATGGTCTGCCGAGTTATCTGAGCTGGGTCGCCGAGAATTGCTCGCCGTAGGCCAGCAACCAAAATGCCTTGCAAGTTGCGGGGAGAGCCCTTCAACTTTTCATGATCGCCCGCGCCTGCCATGACCACCGCCAATAAAATTACCGTGATCCGGATCCTGATGATCCCGGTGTTCGTCACGCTCGCGATTTATTACGGCGAGAGCATTCAGGAAGGGAAGCCGCAGGATTGGATGCGCTTCACCGCGATCGCCGTCTTTCTTCTCGCCGCTGTGAGTGACGGCCTCGATGGCTACGTAGCGCGCCGATACAATCAACGCAGTTCGTTAGGCGGCATCCTCGATCCGATCGCCGACAAAGGCCTGCTCCTGAGCGGCATCATTACTCTGAGCATCAGCAACTGGAGCCAGGTAGACCCGAACTACGGAAAATTTCCCGCGTGGTTCCCGGTCCTCGTCATTACGCGCGACACCGTCATTCTCGTCGGCAGCGCGGTCCTCCATATCTTGAACGGCAAAGTGCGGGTGCGGCCGAGCTGGACAGGGAAAGTGGCGACGGTCTTGCAAATGGCAGCGATCGCGTGGGTCATGCTGCAGCTCCGGATTCCTCCCCTGCTCTACATCGTCTTCGCTGCCGGATTGTTTACGCTCGTCTCTGGAATGATCTATGTGCGCGACGGAGTGCGGCAGCTTTCGGCCCAGGGACACGCGAACGCGAAGGGTTAACGCGGAGACGCGCGCCGCCATGGACCCGGAAAACGCGATGGAAAGCGTCGGCAAAGTCGCCATCGTCGGGCGACCGAATGTCGGCAAGTCCGCCCTCTTCAATCGACTGGCCGGCCGCAATATCGCGATCGTGCACGACCAACCCGGAATCACGCGGGACCGGCTCGAGGCGCCTTGCCGCCGCGGCGCGCGTCCTTTTGCAGTCTGGGACACCGGTGGCATCGGAGGCGCGGGCGAAACGGAATTGACCGCGCAAGTTCGCGCCGCCGCCGATGCCGCCATGCGCGAAAGCGACGTGATCCTCTTTGTCGTCGACGCGCAAGATGGCCAGACCCCGATCGATCAGGAGCTCGCCCGCATCCTGCGCAAATCGAAAACGCCCGTCGTGCTCGTGATCAACAAAATCGATCATCCGAACCACGAGGACTTGGAGAGCGATTTTGCGCGCCTTGGGTTCGCGCACTCGATTCCGATCAGCGCCGCCCACAACCGCGGCATCTCCGACCTCCTCGAAACGATCGATCCCCTTCTTCCCCAATCCGCAATCCGCATTCCGCAATCCGCAATCGCTTCTCCCCTCGCCCTCGCCATCGTCGGCCGGCCGAACGCCGGGAAGTCGTCATTGATCAATTCCGTTCTGCGCGATGCCCGGACGATCGTAAGCGAGCTGCCGGGAACAACCCGCGACGCCGTCGATATCCTGTACGAGCGCGAGGGAGAGAAGTTCCTTCTCATCGACACCGCCGGGATTCGCGCCCGGAGCAAGCACTCCAGCTCGGTGGAAGTATTCAGCGTGATGCGGGCCGAGCGCACGATCCGGCGCGCCGATCTCTGCGTGCTCGTCATCGACCTAACGAGCGGAGTCACCGGACAGGACAAGAAAATAGCCGGACTGATTCAGAAAGCGGAGAAGCCGTGCCTCGTCGTGTTAAACAAATGGGACCTGGTGAAACCGGAGCGCGGCGCGAAAGCGGCGATGGAGCGGGTCATTACCGACACGCGAGAACGGCTCTTCTTTCTCGATTACGCGCCGGTCTTGGTCGCTTCCGCGCTTACCGGCGAAAACGTCACGCAGCTCTTTCGTTTGATTGCGGATATCCGTCGTTCCGCGAATGTCCGCATCGGAACCGGAGTCCTGAATCGAATGTTGCGGGCGGCGTTCGAGGAAAACCCGCCCCCGACGATCGGGACCCGGCGGTTGAAATTATTCTACGCGGCGCAAGCCGGCGACGAGGAAGGCCGCGCCCTGGAGCCAGTCAAGTTCATCCTGTTCGTCAACCAGCCAAAGTTGCTGAGCGAGCCGTACGGGCGTTACCTCGAAAGGCGCATTCGCGGAAAGGAGCCGTATTCGGGATTGCCGGTTCTCCTGAGCTGCCGCGCCCGGAGCGAGAAGATGCAGACTTGATCGAACGGATTCCCCCCGTACCTGTCTCATTCTTCTTATGAAATCGACGCAGGAAATCTCGCAGCAGGTGGAGGAAATGGGAAAATGGATTGCGCCGCTGCGCGAACAGATTGGTCACGTCGTGATCGGTCAGAAATATTTGGTCGACCGGCTTCTGCTCGGTTTGCTCGCGAACGGCCACATCCTGCTCGAAGGCGTCCCCGGTTTGGCGAAAACGCTCACTGTCAAAACCATGGCGGCCTGCATCCAGACCGGCTTCCAACGTTTGCAATTTACGCCCGATCTGTTGCCGGCGGATTTGATCGGCACCCTTATCTACAATCCGCGCACCGGCGAGTTCACCACCAAGCTCGGCCCGCTTTTTTCCAATCTAATTCTGGCTGATGAAATCAATCGCGCGCCGGCCAAAGTGCAGAGTGCGTTGCTCGAAGCGATGCAGGAACGACAGGTCACCATCGGCGACACCACTTATCCGCTCTCCGATCCGTTTCTCGTTCTCGCGACCCAGAATCCGCTCGAACAGGAGGGCACTTATCAATTGCCCGAAGCGCAGCTCGATCGCTTCATGTTGAAACTGCACATCGGTTACCCGCAAAAGTCCGAGGAGCGGCAGATTCTTGATTTGATGGCGACCTCGGCTCCGAACCTGACGGTTATGCCGGTGGTCGATCCGCAGAGCATCATCGCCGCGCGTTCCGTCGTAAACGAAATCTACATCGACGATCGCGTGAAGGATTACATCGTCGATGTCGTTTGGGCGACGCGCGATCCAGCGTCCTACAATCTGAAGCTGGATGGGCTGATTCGTTACGGCGCTTCGCCGCGCGCCACTATCTATCTCGCGCTCGCCGCACGCGCGCACGCATTCCTGAATGGCCGCGGCTACGTAACGCCGCAGGATGTGAAGAGCATCGGCACGGATGTGTTACGGCATCGCGTCATTGTTAGCTACGAAGCCGAAGCGGAAACGATCTCGAGCGAAACGATCGTCGATCGGATTTTCGCCGGCCTGCCCGTCCCGTGATCGCGCACGACCGTCAGACGCCTGCGGAGATTCTCAAGAAAATCCGCTCGCTGGAAATCAAGACGAAGGGCCTCGTCCAGACGATCTTTGCGGGCGATTACCACAGCGTCTTCAAGGGGCGCGGGATGAACTTCGAGGACGTGCGCGAATATCAGCCGGGCGACGAAATCCGGGCGATCGATTGGAACGTCACCGCGCGGCTCGGCACGGCGTTCGTGAAAAAGTTCACCGAGGAACGCGAGCTCACGGTTGTGCTCGTTGTCGACGTCAGCGCGTCGGGGAATTTCGGGAGCGCTTCACAATCGAAGCGCGAGCTGGCGGCAGAGATCGCGTGTTTGCTGGCGTTCAGCGCGATCCGAAACAACGACAAGGTGGGCCTGCTCCTCTTCAGCGATACCGTCGAGCTTTTCATTCCGCCAAAGAAAGGGCGTTCCCATACGCTGCGCATCATTCGCGAAATTCTTTTCTTCGAGCCGGCCGGACGCGGCACCGCGCCCTCACTCGCGCTGAATTACCTGAACAAAGTCGTAACCCGGCGCGCCGTCGTGTTTTTCATCTCCGATTTCCAGACGAGCGATTTCTCCCGCGAACTGGCCGTGAGCGGACGCCGCCACGATTTCATCGCGGTCCACATCCAGGATCAGCGCGAAGAGCACCTTCCTAATGTCGGAATCATTACGCTGGAGGACGCGGAGACCGGTGAGCAGATCGAAATCAACACCGCCGATCGCAACACTCGCGCACGCTTCAGCGCCCTGGCGGAAACGCAACGGGCCGATTTGAACCGGATGCTTCGCCACAACCACATCGACGCCATTTCGCTGCGGACGAACGAGAATTATCTGCCCGCCTTGCGTTCGTTTTTCAAACAACGGGAACGACGCCTCGCCGTGCGATGAATTGGCTGACTTATGTTTCTTTTCGCCGTCGCCGACATTCATGAGATCGCCCCGCCGGTGGATTACTCGCTCGTTCCGCCGTGGGTCGTCTATTGCGGCGTCGCCCTCGCGCTCATCGTCATCGGTTTGATCAGTTGGTGGATTCGGAACCGGCTGCGCCGCCCGAAGCCCGAGCAATCACCGCGCGACCGCGCCGTGCAGCGGCTCCAGTACGCTGCGCTCGAGATGGAAACAGTGACTCCATATCAATTCAGCATTCGCGTTTCGGACATCCTCCGGCAATACGTCACGGAACAATATCAATTGCCGGTAACGCGCCAGACCTCGGTGGAATTTCTGGCCGCGCTCGCGAAGACGTCGCCCTTTTCGGAAGACGAGAAATCGTTACTCGAGGACTTTCTGAACCGGTGCGACCTGATCAAGTTCGCGCGCTACGACGCAACGATCGAGGACAGCCATCTTCTCTTGGAGGAGGCGACGCGTTTCGTGCAAGGAGGAAATCTTGAACCTGCGTGATTGGTTGCCGGCAAATTCGGCGCTGACTTTCGCCCAGCCGTGGCTGCTTCTTCTGCTGCTGGCGATTCCGTTGCTCGCGTATTGGCGCGGCAAGGCCGGACCTGCAGCCGCGCTCACCTTTTCGTCAACGACGGCTCTCCGTTCCATTGGAAAAAGCAGCGCCGCCCGCGCCGGAAAATTTTTACGCAGCCTTTTTCTGGTCAGCCTCGCGCTCCTGATTATCGCGATGGCGCGTCCGCAGCTCGGCAAAAGTCTCACGCAAGTGGAAGCGAGCGGGATCGACATCATGGTCGTGCTCGACGTTTCCGGCTCGATGCTGACGAAGGATTTCACGGTCGGCGGCGAGTCGGCGACGCGCATCGACGCGATCCGCGAGGTGACCCGCAAATTTATCGAAGGCCGACCGAACGATCGCATCGGCATCATTGCGTTCGCGGGCCGACCTTACGTCGTCAGCCCGATGACGCTCGATCACGATTGGCTCATTAAGAATCTCGACCGGGTCCGGATCGGCCTGGTGGAAGACGGGACCGCGATCGGTTCCGCGATCGCGGCGGCGGCCAATCGCTTGAACGACAAAAAATCGAAGAGCCGTGTCATCGTTCTCCTGACCGATGGCGAGAACAACACAGGAAAAATTCCTCCGAACACCGCGGCCGAGGCAGTGAAAGCGCTGAAGATTAAGTTCTACGCGGTTGGCGCGGGGATAAACGGCGTGGCGCCGACTCCGGTTTTCAATCCGCAGAATGGGAAGCCGCTAACCGACATGTTCGGGAATGTCGTTTATCAAAATCAGCGCGTTCACTTCAACGAGGCGGGTCTAAAGGAAGTGGCGAAGATCGCCGACGGAGAATTCTTCCGGGCGACCGACACGAAGTCGCTCGAGCAGATTTTTGGCGACATCGACAAGCTGGAAAAGACGACGGTCTCGGTAAAAAAATACCAGCAGTACCGCGATCTTTTTCCGGGCCTCATCATGGCGGGATGCGGTTTGTTCATCGCGCAGATTCTCCTGGCGCAAACGATTTGGAAGAAGCTGCCGTGAAAATGTTTGCCACGCTCCACTCACGGCCTGTGGGCAGGCCGTCTCCAACGATATGACTTTCGGCGCGCCACATTGGTTCTGGGCTTTGCTCGTGATTCCGCTTCTTGCTTTGATTTATGTGCGAGCGGAACGGCGGGCGCGATTGCGTCTGCGCGATTTTGTTTCCGAACGGCTGCTGCCCGATCTCGCCCGCACCGTTAATCACACGCGACGCAACATCCGGTTCGGGCTTGTTCTCGCCGGACTTGCTCTCGCCATCACAGCGTTGGCGCAGCCGCGCTGGGGTTACACCTATGAGGACGTGAAGCGCAAAGGCCTCGACTTGATCTTCGCGGCCGATACTTCGCGCAGCATGCTCTCGAACGACGTGCCGCCCAACCGCCTCCAGCGGGTGAAGCTCGCCGCCCAGGATCTTTTGAGCGAACTCCGCGGCGATCGAGTCGGCCTGGTCGCCTTTGCCGGACGCGCTTTCCTGCAGGCGCCGCTCACGATCGATTACGATGCCGCCGTCGATGCAATCACCGATCTCGATACGAGCACGATTCCGGAGGGCGGCACGAACATTTCGGAGGCAATCGATCTGGCGGTACGCACCTTCGGCAAAAGCGCGATCGGTAATCGGGCGCTGATTATCTTTACCGACGGCGAGGAATTGAGCGGCGACGCGGTGAAGACCGCAAAGGCCGCCGCCGACGCGGGCGTGCGAATTTTTGCGGTGGGCGTCGGCACGCCGGAAGGTTCTCTCATCCCGATCAGTGGTGAAGGAGGCGGCAGCGCCTTCGTCAAAGACAGCAAGGGACAGGTTGTGAAATCGAAGCTGGACGAAAAACGTTTGAAGGAAATCGCGGAAGCGACCGGCGGATTTTACGTCCACCTCGAAGACGGTCCGCGCACGATGAAACAGCTTTACGGCGAAGGACTGGCGAAAATGCAGACGGGTGAAATCGACGACCGGATGTCGCGGCGCCCGATCGAGCGCTATCAATGGCCGCTCGGCGGAGCCCTGTTCTTTCTCGCCGCCGGCTTTCTTCTGCGCGATCGAAAACGGCAGCGGAAAGTCACCGCGCCGACGATCGCACCGAAGCGCGCGCTCGCGGCGGCGGCGCTGCTGTTATTGTTTGCCCACGCTGCGTTCGCTGCCGCGCCGGGCCTCGATGCTTATCGCAATGACAACTACGCCGACGCCTACAAGGAATTCGAGAAGACGCTCAAGGAACATCCCGATACGCACGACGCCGACAAGATCGAGTTCGATGCGGGCACCGCGGCCTACAAGCTAAAGGATTACGACAAGGCGTTGGAATGGTTCAGCCGCTCGCTTCTCTCCAAAGACAAAACGCTCCAGGAGAAAAGTCATTTCAATATCGGACGGACGCTGGAAGAGCGCGCCGACAAGGCGCAGACAACCGATAAGGCGATAGCTGAGCTGACGAACGCCCAATCGCATTACGAAGAAGCGCTCAAGCTCGATCCGAACGATGAGCGGGCGAAGGCCAATCTCGAAGAGGTGAAAAAGAAAATCGAGCGGCTCAAGGAGAAGCAGAAGGAAAAACCATCGCCGACTCCGAGTCCGACTCCGCCACCGGACCAGAAAAAACAGGATCAAAAACAGCAGCAGGACCAAAAGAAGGATCAGCAGAAAGATCAGCAGCAGCAGAAGGATCAAAAAAAGGACAACCAACAACAGCAGCAGCAAGATCAGTCGAAAGACCAACAGAAGCCGGAGAAGGGCGACGATAAGAAGGAGCAGCCCAAGCCGGGAGAAACCCCATCGCCCTCACCCGGTGACGACCAACAGCAGGAGAAGCAATCCGGTTCGTCCCCCTCGCCTTCGGCCGATAAGGGCAACGGCGGGGAGCCGAAAGATGAGAAGTCGCCGTCAAAGAATGAGCAAGGCGCCTCGCCCTCACCAACGGCTGGCGATGCGAGCCCGAGCCCAAGTCCCGGCGAGGGAGAAGGACCGGACAATTCTCCGAGCCCCACGCCCGGCAATTCGCCCGCGAAGAAAGCATCCGGCGAAGTGAAAGGAGTGGGCGACGACAAACCCAATCAAACCGCACAGGCAGCCGAAGCCGCGCAAGACCAGCCGGAAAAGGAAGGACAGATGAGCGAGAAGCAAGCGCAACTCCTCCTGCAATCGATGAAGGACGAAGAGCAGCGGGTGCAGCTTGATGAACGCAAGGCTGCGCGGCATGTCTATAACGACTGGTAGCAGCACGCCCGGCCAATGTTCCATTCACGTCACAACTTCCGTGTTCGATCCATCGTCGCGCTGGCATGCCTGCTGTCGATGGCGATCGATTCGTTGGCGGCGGCGGCGACTGTAACCGCCGTCCTGGATAATTCCGACACGATCGTGGGGCAGCCGGTGCAATTGCAAATAAAGATAAGCGGGTCAGCCAGCGCGAAACCTCCCGGCGAGATGGCGGTGGACGGTCTCGACATCCGGTTCACCGGACAGTCGCAACTCCTGGAAGGCCGCAATTTTCAATTCACCTATAGTTACATTTATAACTACACGGTCATGCCGCTCAAAGTGGGGACGTTTAAGATTCCGCCGCAAACGGTCCAGGCCGGCGGCAACTCTTACCGAACTCCCGAGCTGACCTTGCATGTCGCGGATTCCGCCGCACAATCGCCGCGCTCGAATCGTGCGGGCGAATCGATCGATCCAAGCAAGATCGCGTTCGTGGAATTGATCCTGAGCAAGACGAACGCGTATGTCGGCGAAATGATTCCGGCGGTAGTGCGCATCGGCTTCAACGTGCGCACGCCGGTGGAGTCGCTCGGCAATGGCGTGGAAATCACCGGCCAGGGATTTACCGCCCAGAAAATGCGCGAACCGCGCCAGGCCGTCGAAACGATCGGCGGGAAAACCTATCAGACCTTCACCTTCAAGACCGCGCTTTCGCCGGCGCGCAGCGGCAGGATCGAAGTCGGCCCGGTCCAGGTAAATCCGGTGGTGCGCATCCCCCGCACTTCGCGCAATCCCGCCATTCCGCGCGATCTCTTCGATAGCAACGATCCATTCATGGACAATTTTTTCCGGGACCCTTCTTTCGCGCCGAGCACTCCGCGGGAAATAAAACTCAAGAGTGAAGCGGTGACGCTGGATGTGAAAGCATTGCCGCCCGGAGCGCCGCCGAGCTTCGGCGGGGCCGTCGGCAATTTCAGCATGACCACCGAAGTGAAACCGAAAAGCGCGCAGGTCGGCGATCCGTTCACGATCACGGCGAAGATTTCAGGCCGGGGAAATTTCGATCGCGTGACGGCGCCGTCGTTCGAAGACGAGCACGGATGGCACAAGTATCCGCCCTCGGCAGATTTCAAAGCGGACGACGATATTGGAATCAGCGGCGCAAAAACGTTCGAGACCGTTCTGAGCGCGAACGAGCGGAAGGAAAATATTCCGGCGCAGCTTTTCACTTATTTCGATCCGCAAAAGGAACAATACGTGACGCTGCGGAACGAGCCGATCCCGGTCCGCATCGAGGGGGGCAGCGCCCTGACCCCCGCGCCCGCCGCGCCCGCGACGCAGGCGCCCGCTTCCGCCGCAACCGCCGCGCCGAGTCCAAAACAACAGGAGATTCTCCATCAACTGACCGAGCTGCCGGCGGCCACGGAATCGTTTACTCCGCTCTTCGCGCGCCGCGGGTTCTGGCTGGCACAGCTGGCGCCGCTTCTCCTTCTGGTGGGATTCGTCGGATGGAAAATCGAGCGGGCCCGCCTGGATGACCGCGAGGCGCGGCGGCGGGAGCAGTTGCAACACGAAGCCGCCGCGCTGCAACGAAGTCTCCGGCGCGAGGATGTTTCGCCCCAGGAATATTTTTCGCGCGCTTCCCGCGCCGTTCAGTTGAAGACAGCACTGGTCAGCAACGTGGAACCGAATGCAGTCGATGCGGAAATCGCCGCCGCAGCTTTTCACGCAGACGAGAATACGCGGCGGCGGCTCCAGGAATTATTTCAAAAAAGCGATGAGGCCCGCTACAGCGGCGGACACAACGGCATTCGCCTGCTACCGCCGGAAGTCCGGAGCGATGTGCTCGAGCTGATTGAGAATCTGCGCGCATGAAAAATTTCGGACTGATCATCGCGCTTCTCTGCGGGGCCGCCGGAACTTTACTCGCCGAAGCCGATCCGGCGTTTGCGAAAGCGAACCAGGCTTACAGCGAAGGACGTTTCCAGGAAGCGGTCGATGGATACCAAAGCCTGGTCCAAGCCGGTAGCTCCAGCGCGAATCTGTTTTACGATTTAGGCAACGCGTGGTTCCGGCTCGGAAATTTCGGCGAAGCCATCCTTAATTACGAGCGAGCGCTGGCGCTCGAGCCGCGTCATCCGGAGAGCGAGGCGAATTTGCAGCTCGCGCGTGATGAGTCGCGCGCTCTGGAGCTGAGAAAAACCCCGGCAGAAAAGTACCTCGAGGCCGGGACCCCGACCCAATATTCGATTGCGGCCTCGGTTGCTTTCTGGTTCGCGATGTTCGCCACGGCACGCCCGTTCTTTGCGCGCCGGCGTTCGGCTGGTCCGATCGCGTTGATCATTTTGTCGTTGCTGGTTTTCGCCGGCGCCAGTTTTGCGCTTTACACACAGGAGAATGGCAGCAAAGGGAGCGCGCTCGCGATTGTGACCGGGAAGGACATTCAGGCGCGCCTAGCGACGGCTGAGAGTGCGGGCAGTGTTCTCGCGTTGCCCCCCGGCAGCGAAATCAAGCTCTTGAGCGAGCGGGGCGATTGGATCTACGCCGCGTTGCCGAACGATCTCCGCGGCTGGATTCCGGCGAAAGCCGTTCAGCGGGTGCGACTGTAGTCCCACGCGGCCGGTTGTGCAGCCCGCGAATGTCCCGCATCTTAAGCGCGCATGAAGGCGGAGATGGATATCGGGACGGACAAGAAAGCGTTCCAAATTAATCTCGACGCGAAGAAGTACGGGACCTTCGCGGAGATCGGCGCGGGACAGGAAGTGGCCCGGCGTTTTTTTCACGTGGGTGGCGCCGCCGGAACCGTCGCGAAAACAATGTCGGCTTACGACATGACTTTCAGCGACGCCATTTACGGACCGGCCGATCGCTACGTCAGCCGCAAACGCCTCCACACGATGCTCGACCACGAGTATCAACTCCTCATCGAACGCCTCGACGCGAAGCTCGGCAGCTTGCGCACATTTTTCGTTTTCGCCGACACGGTTGCGGCGCGCAGTTTCAAACAGCACAACGAATCGCAGGGCTGGCTCGGTGTTCGTTTCCAGGAGGAGACGCGCGGCGAGCCGAGCGAAATCATCATCCACGTCCGGATGCTCGATGAGTCGAACACCGATCAACAGGAAGCGCTCGGAATCATCGGCGTGAACCTTCTCTTCGGCGCGTTTTACCACAGCCAGCCGGAGAAATTGATCGCGTCACTCCAGGAAAATCTCGCGCCGGATCGCATGCAGGTGGATTTGATCAAGTTCTCCGGGCCGGCTTATGCGAACGTCGATAACCGGTTGATGAGCCTGCAACTCGTCAGCCAGGGTTTAACCGACGCCGTTATTTTCACCGCCGACGGCGAGATGGTGCAGGCGGCCGATATTCTCTACAAGAAATCGATCCTGGTGGAGCGCGGCAGTTTTCGTCCGGTGACCTACGCGACGAACGATATGCTCAATGGCGCGCGCACGGCGTTCCTGAAAGAGACTGGCTGTTCCGACGAGGACTTGGTGGTGCTGATGGAGATGACGCTGGAGAACCTGCTTTCCGAGGGCCAGTTGAACCACGCCGATTTCCTCGCGCGCGTCGATATTCTCGGAGCACTGGGACGCACCGTGATCATCTCGAAATTCGGCGAGTATTTCCGGCTCGCCTCCTACCTTTCGCGTTACACGAACCGCAAGATCGGTCTCGTCATGGGTGTCCCGAGCCTGATGGAAATTTTCGACGAGAAATATTATCTCCATCTCGAAGGCGGAATCCTGGAAGCGCTCGGACGGATGTTTAAGAGCGGGTTGAAACTTTATGTCTACCCGATGATCGACGAGAAAACGGGCGCACTCATCACGGCCACGAAGCTGGAGGTCACGCCGCATTTGCGATCGCTCTATCATTACCTGATCGACAACGAGTTCATCGAGGAAATCACCGATTACAACCCGGACTATCTGCGCATCTATCCTCCGGACGCCCTGGCAAAATTGCAGTCCGGCAACCCGGTCTGGGAACGAATGGTGCCGCCGGAAGTGAGCACGATTATCAAGAGCCGGAAGTTCTTCGGTTACCGGGCAGAGAACGCGGCCTGAATCGCCTGAATCACGCGGGCGGAATGCGGCGATTCTACCGTAGTTGAGCCGCCAGAAAAGGGCAGTTGTGGGCACGGTTCCCGCTATAAGGAGGGCTGCATCATGGCGAGGCGCGGAAATTCAGTTGTCGGCATCGATCTTGGGAAGCACGTCTTCAAGGGAGTCATCCTCCAGCGAAAGGGCGACGAACGTTTTGTGCTCACGAGTTATGCCTCCCGCGAAGTCCCGGAAGAGCTCAACACGCCGGAAGAACTCGCGCAGCAGCTCAAACTTTTGTTCAAGGACCTCGGCGGCAGCGCCAAAGGTTGCGCGGTGGCGATCTCGGATCCCGCATCGCTTCTCCGCATTATCGAGCAACCGGACACGCCGATCGATCTGCTCCGCAACGCGCTTCGTCTCAATGGCCTCGCGGTCCTGAATCAGGAATGCAAAGATTTCGTGCTCGATGTCGCGCCGGTTTCCGCCGAAGGAACCAATGGCCATGGCGCGAACGGCAATGGCGCCGCCCCGGAAGAAAGCGCCGGTCAAAACGGCGTTGTAAAAACGAAATATCTCGTCGGCGGAATGTTGCGGCCAACGGTGAAACAAATTTCCGAAGCCTGCAGCAAGACGCGCATCGCGGCGGACATCCTTCAACTGGCGCCCGTTTGTTCCTTTAACGCTTTCGAGTTTGCCTATCCCGACATCTTCGCGAAGGAAGCTTTTCTCCTCCTGGACATGGGACACCTGCAGAGCACGGTCCTGATCGGCAGCCAGAAGGAACTCGTCCTCGTCCGCAGCATCGACTATGGCGGCAAGGCGCTCACCCAGGCCCTCACCGCGGATGGCGCGCTCGATGCGCAGGCCGCTCGCGTGATGATGGAAGAAGGCGACGCTGGGATGGCGGAGATTTGCCGCAGTTCGCTCGTGCGCCTCGCCACGGAAGTTCGCAACTCGATCGGATTTTTTGAAGGCCAGCACGAACAGAGCATTCACCGCATCTTTGTCTCGGGCGGCCTCGCGCGCACCGAAACCATTCTGCAAACCCTGAGCGACGAACTCGGCTTGCCCTGCGAAATCTGGGATCCGCTCGAAACCTGCGAAGTGGCGTTGCCGGCGGCCAAGCGCCAGGCGTTGCCGAACGAATTTGTCTCCCTCAACGTCGCATGCGGCGCCGCGTTTGAATATCTGAGGAACTAATCGCGCATGGCTCTCCACCTCAACCTCCTTCACGAGGAGTTCCTGGAACAACGGCAGCGCCAGCGCGATCCGCTCAAGATCGGCATGATGGCGCTGAGTTTCCTCGGCGCGCTCATGGTCGTTTACTACATGTGGAACGCCTACAAGACCCTCGAGATCCGTAACCGGCTCAGCCAGGCCGAACACGATTGGGCGAAAGTGGAACCCAAAGTCACGGCGGCGCAGAAACGTTCGGCAGAGCTCAACAGCATCATCAGCACGACCAAGGTGCTCGACGGAATTATCGACGGCCGCTTTTTCTGGGCTCCGTTTCTTGAAAAACTTTCGCGCTGTGTCGCACTCAACGCCCAGTTGACCACCATGGATGGAACGGTGCTCGACGACGGCAAGATCAATGTTTCCATCGACGGCCTCGCCGCCGGCCGCGAACCGCGCGCCGCCGCGGAAGAGCTTCGCCAACTTCTCCTCGAGCAGTTGGGGCAGAGCTACCGCGAAGTGAAGGTGGAATTCAAGACGCTCGAAGATCTCGATACCATTGTGAACATCGGCGGTTCCAACATGCCGATGGCGCATTTCGGCCTGAACATAATTTTCAATCCCGGTGCGGCCAAGCCGACCCCGGCGCCAGTCCGGACCAGGACTCCGAAGCAATGAAAAAACTGAATCTCACCAAAGATCAGATCCAGAAACTGTCGCTGAGCACGATTGGTTTCTTCGTGCTCATCTATGTCTATTTCAGTTTCTTTCTCGGACCGCTCAACCGAAGCCGCGACACGATGCTCGGCACGATTGCCGAGCTTCAGGATAAGGTCGCCAATTCCAAGAACGAACTGGCCAAAGCAAACAACCTCGAAAAGCAGGCCACCACCGCGACGACGCGTTTCGCCGCGCTCAAGGCCCTTAGTCCAGAGGGCGCTGCCATCGCCTGGTTTCCGCCCCGGATGAAAACTTTCTTCGCGAACCAGGAGATCGACAAGGCTACGGCTCGCCTTGAGACCAGCGTTGCTTTCCGAGAGGCGGATTTAGCCAGTTGGATGCGCTACAACTGGTTGATCGAAATGCCCCAGGCCGATTTTCCCACTCTCGGCAAGGCCGTGGCCGCTCTTGAAAATAGCGAGCCGCTTCTCTCGATCATGAAAGTAAATATTCGCGCGCTCCCCGACGATCCGCAGTTCCAACAGGTCACCCTGAGTGCAAGCACCGCAATTCTGAAACGATGAAGAAGATATTTGCCATTCTTGTTCTGGGTTTTGTCGCCGTGCAATGGGCGCGCGCGGAGGAGACTCCCGTGTCCATCGAGCTGAAAAACAAATCTGCCTTCACGATGGACGCGAGCGGACGCAATCCGTTCTGGCCTATCGGATGGAAACCAGTCGTGAGGGTTCAGAACACCACCGAACACACTGGGCCGGATATTTTGGCCTCCGCTTTCGCTGTCACTTCAATCACCCTGGATCAGGGCGCGCGCTACGCCATCATCAATGGGAAAGCGATGCAGGAAGGTCAGGTGTTCGGATTACAACTGGGCAACCAGACTTATCAGCTCACGGTCAAGAAAATCGACGACGGCCAGGTTATTCTCTCCCGTCGCGACCAGGATATCACCGTCCCGCTGCGCCGGAAATAACGGCCCTTTCGCAGTTCCTGCGGACCTCTTTTGCTAAAGCCGGATTGTCGGCTTGTTATCGATTGGCAGCGGCATCATTCGAGGCTTGTCAATCGGCCCTCGATTTAGAATAAGCGGATGCGCTCATGAGCACGAATGAGCAAAACTTCCTCCCGTTCTACGAACGGATTGCCAACTGCCTTCCGGGATATGTTGCCAGCCGGGTATTGTTTTCCGCGCTGCTTGGATTCGCCTTTCTGGCGCTGCATCACTTGCTCGGCCGTCCCATTGTAATCGCGTCATTTCTCGCGGACTGGAGCTGGTTCCTCGCGCTCTTGATCAGCGTCGCCATGCTCTGCCTTTATTACGCGACCTATACGCTCGGAAACGTCTGCGCGGAATTCGATACCCGGATAAGCCTGGACGAACAGACCGGTTACAAATGCACGTTGAGCGACACGCTTTCCGATTTCAAATTCATTCGAGCGGGCATCTTTTTTGGGCTCTTGAACTGTGTCGTTGGATTATCGCTTGGATTGCCTTACGCCGAAATTTCCGCGCGGACGACCATTCTCACCGGCTATTTCATCGCGGGATTCGTTGGCGGCATGGCAGTTTGGGGGATTTATGGGGTTACCAGGGCGCTTAATGCCTTTCCATCAACGCCCGGCGATCCTTCGATTTTACTTCTCCGGATGGTTGTGGCGGAACCGGATTCGTGGGCGATTCGCTCATCGTGTTCAGTTCGGTATTTCTCATCGTCGGGGTGATGATTTCGATTTATATGATGAAGACTCAGTGGTCGCAGCAGGACACGTCCTTCCTGAATCCGGTCAAAATCTTTTGGATCTTGTTTCCGTATGTCTGCTCTCTCCTGGCCTTATTCGGACCGGCCCTTCCCATCGCTCGGGAGCTCAGGCTCTACAAAATTGAGCAGGAAATTGCTCTGCAAAAACGGTTGAACGAAATTCGCGCTGCGCTGGAAACGCAAACGGCCGCCGCCGAGCGAAAGGATCTGCGCGAGGATCACGATTTCGTACAAAACCGGCGCAAGGATCTTCACGGGATGAGGACCTGGCCCTTCGGCCTCGGGGCGAATCTAAAATACCTGACGATTTTTGCCGCGAATGTGTCGGTGCATGTTTCCGGGAATGCGGCCAAATCCGTCGCAGATTTCTTTCACCGTTTCTTTTGACGAACGCTGCCCGGCAGCGGCCGGAAGCAGCGCGTAAAACTTTCCGCCCTCTTTTCCAGCGAGTCGCGAAGCACCTGCGTTGGATCGGACGTTTCGGATTCGGAAACAAGCGCCACGCAAAGCCGCACCATGTTGGCGTAATCCTCCACGGAAACGAACTCGCATTGGATGCTGCCGTCGGCGGCGCAATTGTGATAATTGCCCAGCGCGATACTCGCGGCTGCGGATCGATAGCCGTAAACCTGATACGCGCTCGCCTCGCACGATCCGCCATCCAGCAGGCAGCGTTGCACCGGAATGCTGTGCGCGGCGGCGACATTCATCACGCGCGCGGTTTCCCGGCTGTCAAAGATCGACAGGCGATCGCCGACGCGCACGATGGGACCGCGGCCGAGTTCCGCGCCGCCGCGAGGCGCGCTCGTTTCCAGGGAGAGAATCGTGATCTCTTTCGGCAACGAACCGGATTGCGCGAGTTGGATCGCTCCCCAGAAACCGACTTCCTCGGCACGAGTGAAGATGCCGAGGCAATGCACTTCCGCCTGCGCGGCCTCCAATTCTCGGAAAAGACAAACGATCTCGGCGCAGCCCAGTAAATCGTCGCAAGCGCGCGAATGGATCTGCCCGTCCTTCAACTCGAATGCCGGCAGGTCCCACATCGCGAAATCGCCGAACTCACGCCGGCGTGGATTGACCAGGAACTTCTCGGCCACCGATCCGAGAAAACGCCAATCGCCCTCGCTGTTGCGGAGCCAGCCGGGATGATCCATGTGCGCGGCGAACGCCCATCGCGCCAGCTGCTGCCTTCCGCGCTGATAGCGCGCAATCATGTTGCCGACCGCGTCATGTTCGATCGTCACGTGTGGGCAAGCGGCGAGCTGAGCGATGATCTCGTCGCCCACGGCGTCCTCGTGGAAAGGCGCGGTCGGCTTTTCCAACAGAGCGCGGACCACGTCCAATAATTCCGCCCGCTCCATTCGGTCAGGCCGCGGTTGATTTGGCCGCTGCGAGTGGAACGAACTCGCTCTCGTGCAAAACGATTTGTTTCGAACCGCGCAAGAGCCGCCACCATTCCCATGCGCTGCCCGCCGCGATCAAGAATACAAGCGCCACGAAACCGAACGCGACCACCGCATCGAACCGCCAGATTCCGGCCTGCCGCATCATCTCCGCCGCTTTCGCCATATCGGCGGTCGTGCTTGCATTCCGGATCAACGCTTCGGCGCCGCTCAAGAATCCCAGCCGCGGATCGGCCGAGAAAATCTTGAGATACGCGGCGCTGAACGTGACCGCGCACATGAAACAAAGCGGCACGAGCGTGACGAAGAGGTAGCGCGTCTTACCCATCTTGATGAGCACGGTCGTGCCGAGACAAAGCGCGATGATGGAGAGCAACTGATTGGCGAGACCGAAAAGTGGCCAGAGACTGTTGATGCCGCCCAGCGGATCGAGCACGCCCTGATAAAGAAACCAGCCCCACGCGCCCACGAGCAATACGCTCGAAAAAAGATTGGCGGCCAGCGAACGCGTGTCACCCAGCGGCTTCCATAAATTCCCCAGCAGATCCTGGAGCAGAAATCTCCCCACCCGCGTTCCGGCATCGAGCGTCGTCAGAATAAAAAGCGCTTCGAACATGATGGCGAAGTGATACCAGAGAGCCAGCGCGGTCGGATTTGATGAGACCCGCGAAAACATGTGCGCCATGCCGACAGCAAAAGTTGGCGCGCCGCCGGCCCGGCCGAACATCGTCGTTTCGCCCAGACCGGTCGCGAGCTTTTGCATGTCCGCTTCCGTTACCGGAAAGCCGGCGGCGCTGATCTTCGCGACGACTTCGGTCGGTGCGCCTTTGCTGTTGATGGCAAAATATTCGCCTGGTTGAAGGACGCAGGCTGCGATCATCGCCATCAGGGCGACCATCATTTCGGTCACCATCGCTCCGTAACCGATGTCCCGGATGCGCGATTCGCGCGCGACCATTTTGCAGGTCGTTCCCGACGCGATCAGCGAATGAAATCCGGAGACCGCGCCGCAGGCGATCGTGATGCAAACGAACGGGAAGACCGGCCCCGCGAAGATCGGTCCGGTGCCGTCGATGAAGCGGGAAATCGACGGCATCAACAGCATCGGGCGCAGAGCGACGACCGCCACCGCGAGCGCCGCGACCGTGCCGAGTTTCAAAAACGTGCTCAGATAATCTCGCGGCGTGAGCAACAGCCACACCGGCAGAACCGACGCCGCCAGTCCGTAAATCATGATCGACCAGGCCAGCCATTTTTCATCGCGCTGAAACCAGGCTTGGATCGCAGGGTATTGATGGAGGAATTGTCCGCCCCAGACTGCAAACGCCAGCCCGACCAGACCAAAGGCCGTGATCCAGAAAACGTTGAACTTTCCGGTGCGCAGACCGATGCCCATCAGCATCGCCACCGGAATCGTGGTGGCGATGGTGAATACGCCCCAGGGACTCTTCGCCAGCGCCTGCACAACCACGAGCGCGAGCACGGCCATGATCATGATCATGATCAGGAGCACGCTCATGAGAGCGAGCGCGCCCACGCCGCGGCCGATCTCTTCCTTCACCATTTGGCCGAGCGTCTTGCCGCGGCGCCTCACTGAACTGAAAAGCACGATCATGTCGTGCACGCCGCCGCCGAGCGTGGCGCCGATCAAAATCCAAAGCGTCCCCGGCAGAAATCCGAATTGCGCGGCGAGCACCGGTCCCACGAGAGGCCCGGGACCGGCGATCGCCGCGAAATGATGGCCGAAAACCATCCACCGACTTGTCGGAACAAAATCTTTTCCATCTTCCTGCGCGATCGAGGGCGGCGCGCGCCGGTCGTTCAGCATCAGGACTTTTGTCGCCAGCCATTTGCTGTAGAAACGATAGCTGATCGCGAACGTGCAGAGCCCCGCTGTCACGATCCAGAGCGCGCTGACTTGTTCGCCGCGCGAAAGCGCCAGGACCACGATCGCTCCGAGCCCCAGGGCCGCGACCGCCATCCAAAGCAACTTTTTCCAGATATTCATCGATTGAATCTCATGCGCGCCGATGAGATTTTAGGCGAGACCAGGGCCTGCTGACAATAGCGGGGACGCGGCGCCAAGGTGTCCGCCTTAGTCATTTTTACCATGCGGTTATCCTACAAAATAAAAAAGGTGCTAAAAGGCGACGCTTTCGTAAGCGCGCGCCGGCACGTGAAACAGTGGGTCATCGGCCGGGCGCCTCTGCGTTTCGATGCCGCTAAGATCACCAAAACCATCGACCGAGAAAAATTTCAGGAAATCTACGATCGCTACGCGATGCACGATCCTGGTGACGAGTGGCCGAAGTATCTGGAGATCGAGCGCTGGATGGAGATCAACCTGAAGCGCGTTCGTGACCTCGGCCTCGATCTCGGCGGCCGCAAGCGCGTGCTCGATATCGGCTGCGGCACCGGATATTTCCTCTACATCTGCCAATACCTCGGCCATGACGTTCTCGGAATGGACTTGGACGAAGAGCCTGGGTTCAAGGAGATGGTCGAGCTGCTCGGAGTGAAGCGCGTGATTTGGCGCATCGAAGCCTACCAGCCCCTGCCCGATCTCGGCCGCAAGTTCGATGTCATCGCCGCGCACATGATCTGTTTCAATGGGCACAAAAGCGACAAGCTCTGGAAAATTTCCGAGTGGGAATTTTTCCTCGACGACCTTGCGGAGCGCCATCTCGAACCGGGCGGCCAGATTTGCCTCGAGCTGAATCGCGAATACGACGACTCACTCTACACGCCGGAGTTAAAGGAATATTTCGAAGCGCGCGGCGCCGAGATTCACACCCAGCGCGTCCTCTTCAATCCATTGCTGCCCGCGCCTGCCGCAGTTGCGCCAGCTGGAGGCTGAAATCCAATTTCCGCTTCCGGTGCTCTAAGACGACCGCCGCCGGAGCGCGTTCGACGAACGAAGGGTTGGAAAGTTTCGTCTCGACGGTGCGCAGTTCGTTTTCCAGGCGCGCGATTTCCTTGTCGAGCCGATCGCGCTCGGCTGCTCTATTAGCAGTCGCGATGATCAGGTGTAACTCGCCGAGCGGCGTCGCCGCGACGGGAACGCCGGCTTCGGCCTGAAATGTCAAGTCGACCTTCAATTCCTCCGCATTCAGCAGCCGCGCCATAGTCGCAACGTCGCGCTCATTGATTGGCCATGAAGGTCGCAGAACAAAACTCGCTTTCTTGTTGGAAGGCACCCGCGATTCCGCGCGGAGATTGCGTCCCGACCGGACCACGTCGTAAACCTGTCGAAGCTTTTCGACGCCGCTGCCATCGACCTCAATCGATTTCGGCAACGGTTGAAACTGGATCGTCTCGGCACCGAACCCGAAAACCGCCCACAGCTCCTCGGTGATGTGCGGCATGAACGGATGCAGTAACCGCAAAACGCCCGAGAGCACGAAGTCCATCACGGCGAGAACGGATTTCTTGCGCGCTTCGTCCTCGCCGAAGATATCGGTCTTGGCCGCTTCGACGAACCAATCACAGTAATCGCCCCAGAAAAAATCGTAGAGCCGCTGCGCGACCTCGTTGAATCTATATTCGCGGTAGGCTTCTTCGACCGCGACGAGTTGCTCGTTGAAACGCGCCAGGACTTCGCTCGAATAATTCGAGAGCGATTTGGCGTCGAGCTGTGGATTCGCTTGGCTTGGTCCATGCATCTGGCGGAACCGCGCGGCGTTCCAAAGTTTTGTCGCGAAGTTCCGGCCTTCCTCAATCTGCTTTTCGTCGAAGGCGATGTCCTGCCCGCTCGGCGCGATCCGCATCAGACCGAAGCGCAATCCGTCCGCGCCATACTTCGCGATTAAGTCGAGCGGGTCGGGCGAATTGCCTAATGACTTGCTCATCTTGCGGCCCTGCTTATCGCGGATCAGACCCGTGAAGAAAACGTCGCGAAACGGAATGTTGTCTTCGATCGCCGGCGTTTTGCCCGGTTTGAACTCGAGCCCGGCAATGATCATGCGCGCGACCCAGAAGAAGATGATGTCCGGCGCCGTCACCAGCACCGATGTCGGATAAAATTTCCGCCGCGTTTCCGCATCCATCGTTTCATAGGCCCAAAGCCATGAGGAAAACCAAGTATCAAGCGTGTCCGGATCCTGGATCCAGTTTTCTGGATCAGCCGGTGGCTCCAGTCCGACGTATACGCCAGAGTTATCTGACTTCTGACCTCCGACCTCCGACTTCTGTTTCGCATACCAGGCAGGTATGCGATGTCCCCACCAAATCTGCCGACTGATGCACCAATCCTGAATGTTCTCCAGCCATTGTGCGTAAACTTTTTCCCAGTGCGCGGGAAAGAAACGGATCAGATGATCGCGCACCACATCGAGCGCCTCCTTGGTTTGCGGGTAACGCAGAAACCATTGATCGCTCAGACGCGGCTCGATCGGGACTTCGCTACGCTGGCTGAATCCCACGCTGTTCTCGTGCGGCTCCGCTTTAGTCAGAAGCTTCAAGTCCGCCAATAGTTCCGCCGCTTTCTCGCGCGCGACGAAGCGGTCGAGACCATCGAGTTCCGGAACCGCCGGACAATTGATCCGACCATCGGGATGAAGCCCATCGATCACCGGCAGCGAATGCCGCACGCCGATTTCAAAATCCACTTTGTCGTGCGCCGGCGTCACTTTCAAAACTCCCGTCCCGAATTTCGGATCGATCGCTTCGTCTCCGACGATCGGAAGCTTTTCGCGCGCGAGGGGGCGCCAGACGTTTTTACCGATCAAGTGGCGGTAGCGCGGATCCTCCGGGTGCACCGCCACTGCGGTGTCCGCCATGATTGTTTCCGGCCGGGTCGTGGCGACCTCGAGATATTTGCCCGGTTCTTCGACGACCTCATAGCGAACGTAATAGAGCTTTCCCTTCTGGGGCTGCGCGATGACTTCCTCATCCGACAAGGCCGTTTGCGCCGCGGGGTCCCAGTTAATCATTCGCCGGCCGCGATAGATCAGACCTTTGCGATAAAGATCGACGAACACGGTCTCGACAGCGCGGACGTAATCGTCGTCGAAGGTGTAACGCTGGCGCGACCAATCGCAGGAACAGCCGAGACGTTTGAGCTGTTGGATAATGATGCCGCCATGTTTGTCCTGCCAATCGAGGACGCGACGGAGAAATTCCTCCCGGCCGAGGTCGTGCCGCGTTTTGTTTTCCGTTTTCCGCAGATGTTTTTCGACGGCCGTCTGTGTGCCGACGCCGGCGTGATCGGTTCCCGGCAGCCAAAGCACTTCGAAGCCGTGCATGCGCGCGCGCCGCGCGAGAATGTCCTGGATGGTGTTGTTGAGGACATGGCCCAACGTCAGGATACCGGTGATATTCGGAGGCGGAATGACGATTGAAAAGGCCGGCTTCGGCGAATGCGGGTCCGCGCGGAACGAGCCGAATTCCTCCCAACGCGCGTACCACTTCGGTTCGACCGCGGCAGGATCGTAGGTTTTCGGCAGGTCAGCCATCGCGCTGGAACGATGCGGGGCCGGTGAGCGATTGCAAATCGTCCCCGCTTGATCAGAAGAGAAATAACGATTACGACCATGAGCACGAGCATGAGGACTAACCAGCGACGCGGACTTATCCTCTCGGCCCTTGCCCTTGTCTCGATCGGCGCCGTTGCTCTCGCGGAAGATTGGACCGTCGTGCGCCAAAACAATCGCCCCTACGTGACGTTCGCGAACGTCGCGCAGTTCTATCAGTTTCCCGAATACACCCGCGTCAGCCGGACCGTCTCGCTTCGGAGCGAGCGCCGGGCGATCCGCGCCCAGGCCGGGACGAGCGAACTCTCGATCAACGGCGTCCGGTTCTTCACAAATTTTCCGCTGTTGAGCAACGGCGACGAAGACCTGATCTCGGTCATGGACGTAAGCAAGATCATCGAGCCGGTGCTGCGGCCGAGCCGGATCCCAAACTCGGAGAAGGTGGAGACCGTCGTGCTCGATCCCGGCCATGGCGGCAACGACCAGGGCGCTTCGAGCAGTTGGGGCAGCGAAAAAACTTTTACGCTCGATGTGGCGCTCGCTGCGCGGACGCAACTGATCCGCGCCGGTTACCGCGTGGAGATGACGCGCACCACTGACGCCGGTCTCTCGCTCGAGGATCGGGTGAATTTCGCGAATCGTTTTCCGCACGCCGTTTTCGTGAGCATTCACTTTAATTCGTCATCCGGCGGCGCCGGTGTGGAAAGTTACGCGCTCGCGCCCGAAGGGGTGATCTCGAATATGTCCAGCGAACATCACGCCTCCGCCGCCGATGTTGGCCGCCATGCCGGCAACGCGCAGGATGCGCAGAACATCGCGCTGACGGCTTCGATTCACGCCACGGTTTTATCGCGCGCCGCGGCTTTCGATCGCGGAATTCGTCACGCGCGTTTCCATGTTCTGCGCAACGTGAAAATCCCGGCGGTCCTGTTCGAGGGCGGTTTCATCAGCGATCCGGCGGAAGGGCAGCGCATCGCGACCAGCTTTTATCGGCAACGGCTCGGCGCGGCCATTGCACAGGGCATTCAGAATTATAACGCGGCCGTGAATTATCGCGCCGGCGGAGCGAACTTTGCCGTGGCGAAAACGAACCTGCCGCCTCACTCGCGCGCGATCACGGAGCCGCTCGGCGCCGAAAATCCGGTCGAACAGACGTATCACCATCCACCTTCCATCTCCGTGAGCGCCGGTGAATATTGACCCCGAAACCTCGAGACCGATCGGAGTTTTCGATTCCGGCATCGGCGGGCTGACGGTGGTAAGCGCGTTGCGCGCGCTCCTGCCTAACGAGTCGATCTTTTACCTCGGCGATACCGCGCGCGTCCCCTACGGCGGAAAAAGCGCGACGACGGTGCAACGCTACAGTCTCGAGATCGCGGCGATCCTGTTGGAAGAGAATGCGAAGACGGTCGTGGTCGCCTGCAACACCGCCTCGGCCGTCGCCCTTGCGCAGCTCACCGAGAGCGTGCCGGTCACGGTGACAGGAGTAATTCTGCCCGGCGCTCAGGCGGCGATCGCCGCTACCCGCACCGGTCACATCGGAGTGATTGGAACGCGCGCGACGATCCACAGCGGCGCTTATGAACGCGCGTTGCGCTCCCTTGATCCGAAAGTGGAAGTCACCGCTCGCGCGTGTCCGCTTCTGGTTCCGTTGATTGAGGAAGGCTGGCTCGAGAGCCCGATCACCGACAAGGTCATCATGCAATATGTGGGTCCGCTTGTGGATGAAGGAATCGATACGCTTGTGCTCGGTTGCACCCATTATCCGCTTCTCCGCAATGCGATGGCGCGACTTCTCGGGGATGCGATTACCCTCGTGGATTCCGCCCAGAACTGTGCGAACGCAGTGCGCGATCTTTTGATCCGCGAAAACTTGCGCGCTCCAGAAACAAATGCCGGCAGCCTGCAAGTCGCGCTGACCGATCCGCCTGATAATTTTCTCCGGGTCGCGCGGGAAGCATTGCAGCTGGATGTCGGCGAAGTGCAGGTGCGGGACGTGACGGCTCACGCCCTGTAGCCGCGATCGCAGTTTCTTTCTCTGGGGAGCGCAGGCTGCCAGCCTGCCCCGCCCGGCAGCTTGCCGGGCGAATCTTGCAGCGGTTTCTACAGAATCGTGAGCCTCGTCCCGAACAATCCCAAGTGTTCGCGGCAAGCTGCCGCGAACTGCAGGCTAGCAGCCTGCGCTCCCCAGAGCCTTTGCTGCGCGCGAATGAGCGAACAACGCCGCTAGCGTCGTGATTGTTTTGCCTTCGGCAAGCTGGCGACGACCAGAGCGTACGAATGATCGATCATTCCGCTGATCTCCTTTTCCGGGATCACGCCGTCGAGAACCACCGTGTTCCAATGTTTCTTGTTCATGTGGTAACCGGGCTGCACTTGCTCGTAACGATCGCGCAGCTCCAGCGCGAGGTCGGGATCGCATTTCAAATTCACGGCTGGCGGCACCTCGTCGAGCGCCAGGAGCGCAAACATTTTTCCTCCGACTTTGAAGACAATGTTATTCGGCCCGAACGGCGTGCCTTCCGTCGCCGCCGGTTTGCTCAAACAATAATCCCGAAAACCTTCGACGTTCATCTCGCGCTCTCCTGGTAAACGCATGCCATCCGAATCAAGTCGATCGCCTGAGAAATATCATCGCCGCCTTTGATCCAGAAGCTGATCCAACCCGAGCGCGGAAACACATGATGCGGAGAAGCGCGACGGTCACGCACCAGCGCATCGCGGTTGGCCCGGCCAACGAAACAATCGAGCAAACCATTTCCGTGGATATGGCTGCATTCTTTTCCGCGAAAAAAGAAACCGATTCCGCCAAATCGATGAACTCCGGGTCTCACTCCCGGCATTTCGTTCACGGCCTTTTCTACTGCACTGATGGCGCGCAAACGCGCCGGAGAAAAGAGCGCGGTCGCGCTGAATAACATCGCGTCGAATAATTGCGGCGCGCCGGGAAGCGCCGCGAGCCACTTCAGCTTTCGAACGACGAAGTCGAAAATCACGCGCCGTTCTCCCGCTCGGGCGGGATCGGCGCGAGGTCAGCGACCGATGGACCATTCAGAACTTTGCCCAGTGCATCGAAACGCGAGCCGTGGCAGGGACAATCCCACGTCGCCTCCGTCCGGTTCCAATGCACGATGCATTTCAGATGCGGGCAAATGGCAGTCATTTTATGGATCGTCCCCGCTTCATCGCGATAAGCGGCAATTTTCTTAAGACCTTCCCGGACCACCGCTCCTTCGCCCGGTTTCAAATAGTCAGCCGAATCCGCATCGCCGCTGGTAAAATAATCGACGTATTGTCGCGCGACGTTGATGTTTTCTTTCGCGAAATCGAACGCCGTGCGCGCAGTGATCCGCGACGGATCGTAGAGCTTCGCCCAGGCGTGATCGCCGCGCCGGATCAATTCGGAAATGAGCATGCCCGCGATCACACCGTGCGTCATCCCATTGCCGGAATCGCCCGTGACGATGTAAACATTCTTCTCGTCCGCGGGATTGCGCCCGATGTAACCGAGGCTATCCACCGGTTCCATTACCTGGCCCGACCATTGGAAGGCGACCTCGCCCGCTTTCGGCCAGCGCGCGCGCGCCCAATCTTCCAGACGTTGGAAGCGCTGCTCGAAATCATCGGCCTGGCCGGTCTTGTGATCTTCGCCGCCGACGATCAGGATTTCGTCACCCTGTTTATCGCCGTTGGCCAGCCGCACATAATGATACGGCACGGCGCCGAGTCCGGTTTCCATCCCGGCGCGTTCCGCCGTGTCCCAATAAAGAGCGCGGTGCACGTCGCCGCGGCGCACTTGCAGCCCGATCACATACGTCGTGTAAGGCGCCTGCTTCGTGTGGATGACGTAGCGATCGTTGATCGGCGAGTTCGTCGCCACGACCACGTCTTTCGCAGTCACGGTTAGTTTGTTCGTGGTCACGACGCGAGCGTTCTCGCCGCCGATCGCTTCCTCTACTTTGGTGCCGGTAAAAATCTGGCCGCCGTGGCGAGTCACCGCCTCAGCCAGGTCGCGCAAATATTTCAGTGGATGAATCTGCGCCTGCCGTAGGAACCGAATTGCCCGGTGCGTCTCGAAGTCGTCAATCGGCGCATTCTTTACCCACTCCACGGCGAGACCGGCGCGCTGGCACGCTTCGAATTCTTTCTCGAGGTTTTTGAGCGACTCGTTAGGCGGCTCGAAGAGGTAACCGTCGAGCCGCTCGAAATCGCAATCGATCTTTTCCGCAGTGGCGATTCTTTCCACGCGGTCGATCGCCGCGCTGTGGCTTTGCGCCGCCATCCGCGCTCCATCTTCCCCGTGATATTTTTCCAGATCGTAGTAGCGATCGTCCAGCGCATTCACGAGATGCGCGGTGGTGCGCGCCGTCATCCCACGGCCGATCGCGCCATCATCAAGCACGATCACTTTCTGGCCGGCATGACTCAGCTCGTAGGCGATCGAAAGCCCGGCAATGCCCGCGCCGACGATGCAGACATCTGCGCCAGCGTTTTCACGCAATGGATGGAGCGCCGGCTCCTCGTCCGTCGCCTCCCAAAAAGATAGATTTGCCCCAGCCCGTTCTGCCTGATCTGTCGCCATAAATACCTCCGGAATATTCCAAAGGTATTACGAAACTCGGGCCATCAAAAGCTGTAGCAAATCGGCGATTTTCACGCGCTCCTGCTTCATCGAATCGCGCTCACGGAGCGTAACGGTATCGCGCAATGCCGCGTCCTTTTCGCCCAGGGTTTCGAAATCGACAGTGACACCGAACGGCGTGCCCGCTTCATCCTGGCGCCGATAGCGACGGCCAATCGCGCCCGTTTCGTCGTAGAAGACATTCATGTGCGCGCGCAAGGAGGCCACGATCTCTCGTGCTTTCGCCACGAGTTGCTCGTTGTTTTTCAACAAAGGAAACACGCCGACTTTCACCGGCGCGATCCGCGGATGAAATCGCATCACAATGCGAGTCTCGCTCTTGCCTTTCTCGTCCGTCACGGTTTCCTCGTCGTAGGCTTCGCAGAGAAGCGCGAGCACCGTGCGATCCACGCCCGCGCTCGGCTCGACGACATGGGGAATGAAACGCTGCTTCGTTTCCTCGTCGAAATAATCCAGTGGCTTCCCGCTCGCTTCCTGGTGCTGCTTCAAATCGTAATCCGTCCGGTACGCCACGCCTTCCAGCTCCTGCCGGCCAAACGGAAATTCATATTCGATGTCGTAAGTTCCCTTGGAATAAAAGGCGCGGTCCGCGTCCGGCACGGTGAGGACGTGCAGCTTGTCGCGCGCGATCCCGATGTTCTCGTAGAATTTGATTCGCTCTTCCTTCCAATACTCCAGCCACTTCATCCCCTCCTCTGCCCGGCAAAAATATTCCAGCTCCATCTGCTCGAACTCGCGCGACCGGAAGATGTAATTCCGTGGATTGATCTCGTTGCGGAACGCCTTCCCGATCTGCGCAATCCCGAACGGCAATTTCTTTCGCGCCGTATCGAGCACATTCTTGAACTGCACAAAGATCGATTGCGCCGTCTCCGGACGGAGATACGTCACGCTCTCGTCGTCTTCTGTTGCTCCGACAAACGTCTTGAACATCAGGTTAAACGCGCGCGGCTCCGTCAGGTCCTTACCGCCGCAGTTTGGGCATTGTTTAACGCCATTTTTCTCCGGGATCTGGTCCGCACGCAAACGCGCCTTGCATGTCCGGCAATCGACCATCGGATCGCTGAATGTCTGCTCGTGACCGCTCGCTTTCCAAACCGCGCGGCTCATCAGGATCGAGCCGTCCATGCCGACGACGTCATCCCGTTCGCGCACCATGACGCGCCACCAATAATCTTTCACGTTCCGCTTCAGCTCAACGCCAAGCGGCCCGTAATCCCAGCAGCCGTTGAGCCCGCCGTAGATTTCGCTCGATTGGAAGATGAATCCACGCCGCTTGCACAAGCTGACGATTTTCTCCATCCGCTGTTGGTCGGGGTTCATGATTGATCCGCAGATTGACGCAGATTACGCAGATTCAATTCAGAAACGGAATCTCGATCCCCTAATCTGCGAGAATCTGCGAAATCTGCGGACAACCTATTTCTCGACGGTCACCTTCGTCTTGACCGAGTTCGCGATGAAACATTCGGTGTGGGCGAAGTGATGCATCTCGTCGAGCTCCTGCTCAGTCGGCTGTTTCTCGCCAGAAAAGGTGATCTTCGGATGCAACTCCACGCGCGTGATCGCCATCTTTCCGTTCTCGTTTTTCTCCATGTGGCCGACGGCTTCGTCGCTGTATTCATCCATGACGAATTTCTTTTTGCAGGCGACGGCGAGGAACGTGAGCATGTGGCAACTGGAGAGCGAAGCGACGAACGCTTCTTCCGGATCGGTATTCGCCGGGTTCCCGAGATACGCCGGGGCGGCGGAGGCGTGCATCTCGTCGCCGCCGTCGAATTTCCAAGTGTGATCGCGCGAATATTTCTGATATTCGAACGGCTTATCGCCGCGCTGCCAGTTGAGCGTAACTTTATGTTCGGACATGTTGTTAGATACATGCGCGCCCCTGCAGGGCAAGCTTGCCAGGGATATGCGCGATGCAGGGTTCGAACCTGCGACTTCTTGCGTGTGAAGCAAGCGCTCTACCACTGAGCTAATCGCGCGGAATCTCGGGGCCACAGATTAGCACAGATTTTCACAGATCAATTTCGACTTTTTCGATCCGGGCAATCCGCGAAATCCGCGGTCAGTTGATCATCTTCCCAGACGACACTAACGGCCGCGATCGCCGGCAGAACCGATACCATGTCGGAAAGGCCACTCCCCAAATCCGCGAGATCATGAAAACGGAAAAAAAGAGAAGCGGTCGTCTGCGGAAATCGATTCCGGCGCCGGCGTGTCCCGGTTGCAGAATGAAGAAGAACGAGTGGCCGGGAGAAGGCTACACTCACGAGGGTCAAACCTACTGCTGCCAGGGTTGCGCGGAAGGCACCGGCTGCACCTGCGTCACCGCCGGCAAGACCGGCTTCTCCCGCCGCGGCCAGAAACTGACAAAGGCCGAGCCGCGTCCCGGCGAGCAACGCTCCGGCGCCCCCGCCCCAAAAGGCGAACTGAGCGGAGAACGCGATAGTTTCGGCACCGCCGAAGCCATGGATCAAGGCGGGTAAGGCGAGTGCCGCGCCTTCGGGACGAAGGCGTGTTCTCGCTCAAACCGCGAATAGGATTTCGTCCCTGAATTATCTCCAAATCTTGTGCTTCCCGGACCGATCTGCGCTAGGAAGCATTTGGTTTCAAGATTTCGAAACTACGATAGACAAATAAGCCTATCCGCGACGTTAGTGTGACATGCAATATCGCCCGATCTGTCGGTCACTGCTGGTAGCCGCCGCATCAGTTATTTTCACGAGCAACATTCTGCAGGCGCAAACTGCCCTGCCTAGCATGCCTGCGTCGCCACTTCCGCATCGCGTCGAAGCGCCGGGGCCAGGCGCGCCGCCGCGGCCGGAACCTCTTGCGGAAGCTAAACTCATCCCGCAACCAAAGAACGACCAGGAACTGGCGGCTGCCATAAAGAGGCTGGGCGATGACCTTGCTGCCTCGGGTCGATTTTCCGGAAGCATCCTACTGGCAGTGGAAGGGAAGCTTTTGCTCAACGATGCCTGGGGCGAGGCAAATCGGCAAACCAGGGTGCCCAATACATCGGATACATCCTACGATGTCGGGTCAATCGGGAAGCAATTCACGCAGATCGCGATTCTTCAGCTGGCGGAGGCCGGCAAAGTAAGTCTGGACGAGACTTTCGGGAAGTACCTGACGACGTACCCGAACAGCGAGATCGCGGGGAAGGTGACGATCCGACAACTCTTGGGCCACAACAGTGGGATGGGCGACTTCTTCGCCAACATTACGCCCGAGACCGATCTTAATTCATTGCGCCAGCTAAAGGATTACCTTCCACTCTTTGGGCAGACGCCGCTGGAGTTTGAACCGGGCGCGCAGACTCGTTACTCAAACACGGGCTACATTGTTCTAGGCATGGTCGTCGAAGCAGTGAGTGGCGAGGACTACTATAAGTATATCGAGGATCATATTCTCAAGCCAGCCGGTATGACGCACTCCGGCTTCTTCGATCGGAGTCATTTGCCCTCGACGGTGGCGCATAGTTATGAAGACGGAAAAGATGTGACCAGCCGTCATGACGTGCGCGGTTCGCCGGCTGGCGGCTTGTACGCATCAACCGGTGATCTTCTCCGGCTGGTGCAGGCGATCGATGCCGGGAAGCTGATCAAGCCCGAATCGGTGAAAGTGCTGCACGAACTTCTGCCTCGTCCGCCAAACGCGCCGCGACTTGCCCATGAGCCCAAGTTCATGGCCTTCGGCGGCTCTCCCGGGGTTAATGCCGAACTGCTGGTTGATTCCAGCGGTCGCTACACCCGCATCATCCTATGCAATGCCAGCCCGCCGATGGCGATGTCGGTGGGAGCAGCTATCCGTGAGTGGACAATACAGATGCCTAAGTAATGGCCAAACTGTACTCATTTCTTCGCGCGCGTGTAGCAGATCCCAAGACGGCGTATTGTTGCGACTGAATCACAGCAACTCGTTAACCAGCGTCTTCGCCTGTTCGGACGGGATGCCCAGGTTGCTGCGAAAGCCGAGCGGACCTTCGCCGGTGTGGAGGACGGGCTCTTGTTCTTCCAGCGTCTCCAGATCGGTGCGGCGCCAGAAGAGGCCGATGGGAATTTCTTCTCCCCACTGGTAGCCGCGGTCGATCGCTTTGTGCAAATCGGTCGGGTCGTGGCCTTGTTCCTCCAGGATTTTCACGCGCGGGTTGAACCACTGGTAGGTGTTGTCCTTGTTGTAGGTGACGCAGGGACTGAACACGTCCACCAGCGCAAAGCCTTTGTGTTGAATGGCGCCCTTGAACATTTCGACCATGTGTTTCTGTTTGCCGCTGAAGGCGCGGGCGACGTAGGTCGCGCCGCAGACGATCGCCATCGGGATCGGGTTGATCGGGTTCTCGACGCTGCCGTGCGGCGTGCTCTTGGTCTTCATGCCTTTGACGCTGGTGGGCGAGCATTGACCGGTCGTTAGGCCGTAGATCTGGTTGTCCATGACGATATAGGTCAGGTCGACATTGCGGCGCATGGTGTGGACGAAATGGTTTCCGCCAATGCCGAAGCCATCGCCATCGCCACCGGTGCAGATGACTTTCAATTCGTGGTTGCCGAGCTTGACGCCGGTAGCGACGGCAAGGGACCGGCCGTGCAGCGTGTGCATGCCATAGGTGTTGACGTAGCCCGGCAGGTTCGAGGAGCAGCCGATGCCGCTGACGACGCAGACCTGGTGCGGCTGGAGACCCAGCTCGAACATCGCGGTTTGGAGCGCAGCTAGGACGGAGAAATCGCCGCAGCCGGGACACCAATCCGGATGGATGCGGCCGCGGTAGGTGTCCTTACTTAACTTACCGGGCTCAGTGGGGGTTGTGACGGGTGGTTCGGTTATTGTGCTCATGGGCCGGTTATCAGTTATCAGTTATTTGTTATTTGGTAGTGCCAATTCGCGCTCGTCATTTTCTTATCTGCCCTATTAACTATTAACCAATAACCCATAACCTTCGCCTCTCATGCGAGGACTTCATGCACTGGCACGGAGAGGCGAGTCTTACCGGCCAGTTGGTCTTTCACGGCTTCGACGATGTGGTGGGGCATGAACGGTTCGCCGTCGTACTTGCGGATGTGACCTTGCGCGTCGAACCCGGTCTCGCTCCGGAGATAGCGGGCGAACTGGCCGCTGTAAGTGTTCTCAACAATAATGACATTCTTCTGCCAAAGGATTCGGCTGATCTCAGCGGCGTGGAAGGGAACGATCCATTTTATCTGAAGCTGGTTGGCCACGATCCCTTCTTCGCCGGCGAGAATCTCGACGGCTTCGCGAATCACGCCGTCGGTGGATCCCCAGCCGACCAGGGTGACGGCGGCGTTTTCCGGGCCGAACAATTTTGGCGGAGGAATGTCATTGATCGCAGCCTGCATTTTGCGGCCGCGTTTCTCGACCATCATCCGGCGCTTGTGCGGGTTGGTGAATTCGTCGCTGATGATCGTGCCGTCTTCGTCGTGCTCGTCCGTGGCGGCAGTGAAGATGTGGCCGGGCACTCCGGGCACCGCACGCGGTGAGATCCCGCTCTCGGTGTTCTTGAAACGCAGGTAAGTCTTGTCGTTGTAACCGCTCCCCACGTTTGCGGTCTCGCCGTTTCCGTTGGGCAGAATCAATTCGCCGCGGTCGATCGTCACGTTGAAGTCGAGCTCGTCGGGATCAATGCTCGAGGTTCCTTCGGAGATGAGCAGATCGGCCAGGACCAGGCCCGGGCACTGGTACTTATCGCAGAGGTTGAACAGCTCCGGAATCGTCTGGAATAAATCGAGCTGGCTCGACGGCGCCACGACCAGACGCGGATAATCCCCCTGCCCCGCGCCGAGAACCTGCCAGAGATCGCCTTGCTCGGTCTTGGTCGGCACACCGGTGGCCGGGCCGGCGCGCTGGACATCGACGCAGACGATCGGCGTCTCGATCATACCCGCCATGCCGATGGCTTCCGACATCAAGGCAAAGCCGCCGCCGCTGGTCGCGCACATCGCGCGGCAACCGGTGTGGGCCGCGCCAATCACCATGTTCATCACGCCGATCTCGTCCTCGACTTGCCGCACCATGATTCCGAGCTGCCGCGCATGGGCCGCCATCCACATCAACACTCCGGTGGAAGGGCTCATCGGGTAAGCCGCATAGAATTTCACGCCCGCCGCAGCGCCGCCCATCGCTGTGGCCTGGTTGCCGGTGATGACACCCAATGGCTTCGCGCCCACCGGCGTTTTCCACGGAAATGCTTTGAAGTTCTGCGCCGCATACTCATAACCGGCGCGGGCGATCGCAATATTCTGGGCCACGACCGCATCGCCTTTCTTCTTGAACTGTCGCGCGACGACCGATTCGAGCGGCTCCGATTCGATGCCGAGCAACTGGAGTGCAGCGCCGAGCGCGGCGGTGTTGATCGCCAGTTTGTTGCCCTGGGTCAATTCTTTCATCGGCATCGGGCAAAGCTGCACGCCGTCGGCGGCCTGACCCGGCGTGATTTTCTCGATGTCGTAGATGGCACACGCGCCGGCCTTCAACAAATGGAGGTGGCGATCCATCGTGTCCTGATTGAGCGGAATGAAGACGTCGATCTTGTCTCCCATGTTGCGCACGGGCGCGTCGCTCGCGCGAATGGTGAGGAAGGTATGTCCGCCGCGGATGATCGACTGGTAGGCGTTGTAGGCATTGAGATGAAGCCCACGCCGCGCGAAGATCCGGGCGAGAATATCCCCCGTGGAGGCGATACCCTGGCCGTTCTCGCCGCCAATGCCGACCGCAAAATCTATTTTCGTAGCCATCTATCTATTGACTGTCCAATTTGCTGGGCGAACCGAGCTTAAGCAAGCTCAGACACGGATGAGAAAATCATGACCCAACGCATTCACGGCGTCCTGGCGCCCGTTGTCACTCCGTTCGGAGTCGATTTGTGCCTGATAAAGAACGCTTCGTCGCGCATTGCCAATGGCTGCTTTCGCAGAACTTATGATATCGGGTACCGGTTGCTGCTCGATCACGGAAACCGTCCAGCTCAACTCGCAGGCGTTAAGGCATGGTTGCGCGGGCGTCTTGATGCTGCCGCCGTTCTATTACAAAGGTGTAAGCGAAGAAGGTCTCTACCGGCACTTCAGCGAGGTCATGCGGGGCGTCGGCGAAACCGGCTGAGAATTTATTGGAGCTTGGCGCTGACGAAAACGTCTAAATTGTCGGCTGGTTAGTAAAGCTACAATTGTGTGACGGAAACCGGCGATTCTTGTTGTCCCCGGCATGCCATAACAATGTGTGATGCAGCTTGCTGCAGGATCTGCTGGGTATTGGCCTGCAGATCATCCATCGGCACGGGTTGAGGCTGACTCGATATCGACCACCGGCGTTGCCGTCGAGTACCTCGATTTCCGGCAAACGATTTTGCGACCGGTTCGAGAGCTCACGGCCGGGGTACGATGCTATACGTGATTCACGTATAGCAATCAGGGTTGGGCCACGATATGGATCATTATGCGGACGATCTCGCGCCAGACACACGTAAAGCGGTTGTCGAGCGCGAGACACTTTCAATCTTAAGGACTGATCCTTCTGACCCCCGCTTCTCCATCCGACCCCTACTTCGAATTTGTCGCGATTCACAGACTGACCCCTTTTTCTCTTTCCCGTGCAGCCGCTTGCAAGTTCCGGCGAGTCGCTTCCTCTTTCCGTCCACTCTCTCGCTCACTCCGTGCTTGCCTCTCCTCGCCTCCTTCGGGCAGACTAAACCCATGTCCGCCCCCCAGACAGGCGCGCCGATCCCCTCTGCCACGAAAGAGCGGAAAGAGCGCAGCCTCAACGCGAGGAAACTATTGTTATTTTCGAGTTTGGCGTTTTTCGTTCTTTGGGCCGTCGGCGCCTGGTATCGCTCAACAATCCATGATTGGGACTACTGCGTTCGCAACAACAAGTGCTTCGTATGCCACGCGCCCGCGGTCGCAGCGGAGGACACTTACAAAGGCTTAGGAAAGAATGTTCGCCTCTGTTCGGAACACAGTACCGGACCGCAAGCCTGGCGCTCGATCGTTTATGGCGTACCCGCCGCCTTGTTTATTTACGAAGACGCACCGAGGGGAACCGGTTGGATATTCACGCCGCTCATTCGCTGGGCTCTGATCCTGATGTGGAGCGGAGCATTGGCAGTATCTGCCCTTCTGGCCGTGTTAAGCGTCATGCAACTCGCATTCCCACAGAAAGCGTTTTATGACGACTACTTCTCCCCGCCTCCCAAAACGTGTGGCTGCGGCAAGATCATAGAAGTTTGCGAGGTCCGCTGTCGCGAATGCGCGGTCGCTTCCGACATTAGTGCCGATTGGTGCATTTTCCTCTTCGCGCCATGCTTGCGATTCCGCCTTGCGAATCTTGTCGGCGCAATCATGGGCGTTGTTCTTGTGCTGGTTCTTATCGAGACAACGCAATGGCTGTTGCTGTCTTTCTTCGCGGGCAAAGCTCAGACAATCATCAACGCGCTGGCCGCTCTCTGTTTTTTGCTGGCGGTTTTATCCTTGCTCGTTCTCGTGCCGTGGTATTGGCAAGATGTTAAAAAGCCTCCCATTTTCGAGATTACTGCGACCGCTGCGATCCGTAACCAGATCGTGTCTGCTAGCGAAACAGAAGAGCCAAAGCTTATTTCTGGTAGTCTCCCGCTCAAGGATGTGACTTCGATTCGAGTGTCCGCTGGCAGAATCGCCCAATTGCTGAAATACGGGGACGTCACATTGTGTACGAAAGCGGAACCCGCTGGAGCGCTTGTCTACGAAGGGCTCGATAAGCCGTATTCGATTAAGGAGAAGGTTGAATGGCTTGTGCGACAGCAACCCCTGATTTCCGGTTTACTGGCCCGGTGACAGTAAAATTCTTCCATCTAGGTGGCAGCAACGATCCTCCATCCGCTATACTCGCTTCGCTCGTCGCCCCACAATTCCTCGCCGACGAACCGAACGCTTCCGATATTTCAGATCGTGTCTGTTCCGCGTGAACGTCGCTTCTAGCATAACGGAATGTTACGAGGAATCACACTGGCCATTTTCGTGACGAGCATTGATAGACGTGTATGAACGACGACGACGACCACGAACGAGCTGGTACCGATCCAGCAGACCTCGCAGAGCTCGAAAAGTCTTGGAATCGTGACCCAAGCGATGTCGCGGCATTCGTTCGCATAGGTCGCTCAAGCGACGCCGAGGTCATGTTCGATCAGCTCCGCTTCGATCTCGATGCGTCGGTCGAGTCCAAGATCTAAGTCGCCGAAGCATTCGACCGCATGGGTCGCTCACATGAAGCCCAAACCATGCTCGATCAGCTCCGCTTCGATCCGAATGCATCGGTTAAGTCAAAGATCCAAGTCGCCGAAGCATTCGTTCGCATAGGTCGCTCAAGCGACGCCGAGGTCATGTTCAATCAGCTCCGCTTCGATCTCGATGCGTCGGTCGAGTCCAAGATCCAAGTCGCCGAAGCATTCGACCGCATGGGTCGCTCACATGAAGCCCAAGCCATGCTCGATCAGCTCCGCTTCGATCCGGATGCATCGGTTAAGTCAAAGATCCAAGTCGCCGAAGCATTCGTTCGCATAGGTCGCTCAAGCGACGCCGAGGTCATGTTCGATCAGCTCCGCTTCGATCTCGATGCGTCGGTTGAATCAAAGATCCTAGTTGCCGAAGCATTCAACCGCGTGGGCCGTTTGGATGAAGCGAACACTATCCTCGATCAACTCCGCTTTGAAGCGGCAGGCACTCGTCCGACACACCTTCGTCGGGACGATCACTTAGCAACAAGCGATGACGATAACAAGAATGGTCCAAGCGCGAATGTTCCCGTTCAGGACTCGACCGGAAATGAAGTAGAAAGAACGCAGTCAACTCCGGTTGAGTCCCGAACCGACATCGGCACATCTGCTCAGCAACCGTTGATTACCAGAGGTCGCACGTTTTCATTCCATCGCACAGCTACTGAAGAGGAACTATGCCTCGAAGTACAAACATATGCTACCGTACTAGCGCGACTTTTTCGACTCCCCGATCCGGGCGATTTTTGCGTCGCGATCTTCGGTTTTTGGGGCCGCGGTAAGACGTTCCTGCTAGAGCAGACCGCCAAGGTTATCAATGTTGGCTTTACCGCGGAAACCGAGGGTTACGAAACGATTTTCTTCAGCGCCTGGAAATATCCAAGCCGACCAGAAGTTTGGATTCATCTGTATGAAACTGTCTTTCAGAGGCTACGAAATGTCGGGTGGTGGAAATCGCTCGCATACGTCATTCGCGCCGGGATAGTCCGCCACCGTAAGACGCGGCTGTTTATGATCTGGGGAGCGTTGATGTTTAGCGCCCTTCCAAAAGGCGGGATGATCAAAGGAATAGAGACTTACTTCCGCGGCTTGGAGTGGTCCGTCGCACTGGGTGCAGTTATCTTTTGTGTTATCTTCGCCTGGAAACTCTGGAAGACCACATTTGTCCTCGAGCACGGATTTTTTAAAGCGCCGCGACACTCGGAAAAACTGGGACTCCAAGCGACGATCTTGCCGCGTTATTAGAAGGCTGGGTAGCAGTCGACAAAGGAGATCTGTCGGCGAAAAAGGGCTGGCGATTATTTTGGCTGCTCGTCTTGATATTGGTGGCGACCATCGAGTGGCGAGCGGGGGCGGCTTGGCAGGTCGGTGTTTTCTTTTCGTCACTCATCCTCGGTTCAACTGGTGCAATCGCTCTAGCCTTCAGGCACGCAGCGCCATCGCCACGACGAATCTTGCTCGTAGTGGACGATCTTGATCGATGCCAATTCGACCATTTGCTCGCCGTCGTCGAATCGATCAAATTGCTGATCGAGGATCATGAAATCAGCCGCCGATTGCAAGTAGCCGTTTTGGTCGAAGAGGATGTGCTCCAGCACGCCATATGGGACAAATATCGCAGGCTAGCGGAACCCGATGCTTCGAAGCTTCTGCGAACAGAATATACGGCTTCGCGCATCATCAGGGAGAACAGCGAAAAACTGTTTACCGCTCACCTTCGGCTCGGTAATCTCAGCGCTGACGAGGTTTCGGACATGGTCAGTAAGTTTGCTCGGCTCCAAGCCGGCGAAATGCGGCCACTCGAAAAAACTGAGACGACACCAGTCGCAGCGAGCACAACACCTGAAGCGTCGGAGGCGAAAGTCGCGTCGAGTATAGATAAGGGGAACAGAGGCGACTCAGTTGAAACGATTCCGAAGGTCGTTTCAGCTGCGCCGACACTTATCGATGCTGTACTCGGCGACGACGAGAAACGAGCGATACGCGATGAACTACATGAGATCAGGGACCGCATTCGCGGCGACCTAGGTCCGCGAGCGATTCGTTCGATCATGTTTCGCTACCAACTGGCACGGTTAATACTGGATGAACTAAAAATTCCAAACTGGGAGCCGGCGGTTCTCGTTCAACTTCTCGCAGCGAAGTCGCTTTGGCATCAAGACAGTCTGCCTCCTGCCGCAACCTCGCATCCGCATCTTTGGGCAGTGGTTAACCAAGTTGGTTAGCCATATAACTGACGAAAGTTTGGAGGCAACGGCGCTCATGCATGCTTCATCATCCGGCACGCCTAGCCTATCTTAAGTTGCGGACGAGGAACGGGGATTTGCTTTTCGCTCTGCAACTGTGGGGTTGCGGGCATACCAGTCAAACCAGTCATGCTCGGCGGCACGCTCGGCGTGGCCACCCTGATCTCATCGAACGCGGTTCACCGCTGGCCGCCGGAGACGAGGAGGGCCTGGCCGGTGACCCAGCGCGCATCCTCGGAGGCAAGAAAGACTGCGACGGGACCGATGTCGTCGGGCTGACCGATGCGGCCCAGCGGCGTTTGCGCTTCCACGG
>JBEEHT010000061.1:0-18556 GCA_041167545.1 Verrucomicrobiota bacterium | reverse complement strand
CCTGGGTCAGCGGGCCGACCAGGCCGTCCACTTCTCCCTTATATAAGCCTTGCTCTTGCAGGACGGTCTGAACATCGGCCACGATCTGGTCGAACGGTTTCGCGCTTTTGCCGACGTAGATGGGGCCGTCGTAGGGGTAATAGGCCGCGGTCTGATCGTAGCCCCAGGCCGGATACCAATACCCGGCGTTCCAGTAATACCAGCCACCGCCGATCAGGACGACGTTTTGTTTGTGATGCGAGTCCCACCAAACCCGGTCGTGCCATTGGGGCCGATACATTCTGAAAACTTCGTAACGAGGTCCGGTCCAATCAGTGGCTCCTCTGATGCGGTAGTCCTGGTTGAACGTAACGCTGACGATTGCGGAGTTCGGAGAGGCGTGAAAATTCAGGTGCCTGGGCGCAAAGATCGTCACTTTCCTGTCGAGGTGAATATTGACGTTCAGATTAGGCTTCGGCACCGTGACCCTGACTTTGGGTATCTTGATATTCGGGAACTGCGCTTGCCCGGTCTGAATGCCGACGGCGAGCGTGAGGGAACAGCCAATCAGCGTAATGATGAATCTTTTCATATAATTTTGGTGAGTGAGGCGCCTTCGCCAAGGCTATGGCGGGCGGGCGAGCGGCATTGTGTGGAGAAAAGTTGAAAGTAGGAAGTGGAAAAGAGGGATGCGGAATGGAGCCGGCGGGAGCCGTGCGACATGGACGGTAAAGCCGGCGAGGGCAGCCGGTGAGCAATGGGGAGATTGCGAATCAATGAAAACGGAGGAAAGGACAACTCCCAAATGGCGACGGTGGGCGGAGTTGGTGAAGGCCTATTCCTACCAACGATCGTAACGGGGCGTTACCGGAAGCGTCGGGCGCGGCGACACAGCGCCGCGGCTACAGCGCCATTGTCTTTAGCATTCCGCGCGAAGAGCTAGGGTAACCGGCCGCGGCTGTAGACTTCGACGAGGCCGACGCCGGTAGGGGTTACACCGGATGGGGTGGGCGCGCCGGAGAGAAGGGCGGTATAGGCGCCAGGGCCGAGGACAACGATCACGGCGGACTCCTGGCCAAATATGGGCGCCAAACCAGAGTCCCGGATGTCGGTTATCTGGGGGCTTTGAGACCAGTTGTCGTTCGCGGCCAGAGTTACACCGTTCGCGTTGCGCACTTCCAGTTTCGGATCGTTCAGAACCCCACCGAGAGAAGATGCCAGACTTGGGCCAACGCCGCGGACAACAATGTTGTCGAAGCCGGTGGCATTTCCGACGGTGAAGCCGGCAATGACGATATCGTCGCCGGCGCCGACAAACCCGCGCGTGGAAATGTTGGCCAGCTTTGCGTCGGCGGCGAAATCAAGATCGTAGAGTTCGAGAATGCCGGTCCCGATCCCACCATTCGTGCCGCTGAGCACGGCGGTGTAGTTTCCCGGGGCAAGCGTGGCCACGATGGCGGACTCCGATTCGTTGCCCGGTGCGAGCCCGGTGGCCTCGATCTCGGCGCGTTGGGACGATGCCCAGTTATCGTTCGTGATCGGCGTGAAGCCGGCCGGACCGTTGAGAGTAATCGTCGGGTCGGCCAGGAAATTCGGCAGATTGAATTGGGCGAGCGACGGACCCAGCGCCCGGATGAGGACATGTTTGGGAACACTGCCGGTGATAATGAATCCACCGATCCCAACCTTTTCGGCGGTCAGGACCCGCAGCCGGGTGGAAAGATTCACGGTTTGCGAAGCCGGCGGAGCGGTGTTGATGATGGTGATGGAGCCGTCGGCGCGGAAAGGGTTCGACCATTTCGGGTCGGTGTAAATGGCCTTGCCCGTCAGGGTGCGAAGGAAGGCTTCCAGATCGAGCTTCTGTTGGGCGGTGAGATTGAGATTTTGGGGGACGCCGTTTTGCTTGAGGAGGAAGGAAAGATTCGGGTTATCCGGGACAGCATTATAATGCTCGATCACCTGCGCGATGCTGGTGAAGGAGCCGTTATGCATGAGCGGAGCGTTCAACTGTCCACTCGGCCCCACCAGATCGCGCAGACTCGGCGAGCTGACGATGGTGAGATCGGTCCCGCCCGCGATCGTCTTGATGACACCATCGTTCCCGGTGCTGTTTGAGTTAGAAAACGCCGGGTCGCTATGGCAGAACAGACAATTCGCTCCGCCGTTCGTGCTTTGGTTGGTAAACAGCTGCCGTCCCCGCTTTTCACTATCGGTAAAATTCGCAAACGATTGGCCCGTGGCTCCGAGGGCGACGCCGTCGTCGAACTTCGAATCGAAGGATTGGATGCTGCGGATAAACTGGGCAAGCGCCCTTTGGATCCGGGTCTCATCGATTCCCAGCGAGCCGAAGGCCGCGCTGAAGAGGATCTGGTACTCGGGCAGCGCCGACATTTTCGCGAGCAGGTCCGAAAAAGTAGGGTCGCCATTGGTGCCGCTGAATCCCATTTCGATCGCGTTTCGGAAAGGCTGGCTCGCTTGATTTTCCAAGGTCGGCGCACGGTTGTCCCAAAAGAAGTGCGGTTCAGCGAAGCGCGCGTTGACCAGGCGCATCGCGTGGCGAGGCGTCATCCCGGCCACGCCAGTGGTGAAGTTGGCGGGATCGCCGAAAGCGTGGTCCTGGTGATGACAGGAACTGCAACTTACGGTGTCGTTACGTGAGAGACGCTTGTCGTAAAAAAGCAGGCGGCCGAGAGTGGCGCCGGTGTTCGTGATTGGGTTCGGTTGCGCGTTCGGTCCGGTCGCGACGGGGGTGTTGTCGCTGAAGATGTCAGTGGGTTTTGTCTGTCGGGCATAGTTCGGCAGCGCGGCGAGATCGATCACGTCCTCTTGGGCATGAAGCAGCGAAGATCCTACCGAAACGAGCCAGACCGCGAGCGCGCAAGCGACGCGTTTCATGATAGCCTGGGGGGCAAATTGGTCATACCGGGGACGTTGTTACGTCAAAAGCGCGTCACAGTCGAGAACGAATTCCGGCCGGTCGGAAGAGGAATGTTGAAGGGCTAAGCGCTGGGAAAAAAACTGAGAAGCTGAAACTCTGAAAGCTGAGATTATCAGAGAGATTTCGCGCGAGGCTACGGCGCGGAAGATTAGGGAACCGAAAGGCCATCCATGCACGAATTATATCCGTTAGGCGATCGACGCTCCAGGCGGGGAACCCGCCTCCGCGCGAGGCTACGGCGTGGCAGGAAAATGCCGGGCGTTGAATAGATCGCCTCCGTCAACGACCAAGACAGAGAGCATTATGAAAAAATTCACCAATTTATTAATCGTCGTTTCGCTAGCGCTGGCTGGAGCCGTAATGGCCCAGGACCCCACGCCGGAAGAATCGCAAGCCCCAGGCAAAAAGCCTGATAAAAAGGCGCCGGCCGTGAAGGAACCGGCGGCGCCACATGCACCGAAGACGGAGGCGCCGGCCGTGAAGGAACCGGCGGCGCCACATGCACCGAAGACCGAGGCTCCGGCCGCGAAAGAGCCGGCAGCGACCCAAGCGCCAGCCGTGACAAAGCCGGAAAAGAAGGCTCCGAAGTCCGCGCCACCGGCCGCTCCAGAGATGAAGGCGGAACAACCGGCCACCAGCGCAACGACGCCTGTCCCGAAGAAGGAGCCGCCGAGCAAAAAAGATATGAAGAAAGCGCCTGCCGCCGACACGTCGGCGAGTACCGCTCCGGCAGCGGCGGCGAGTACTACCCCGGCCACAGCTAAGACGACGCCGGCAGCTTCGGTAGCACCCAAGGCGACCACTACTCCCGCAGCAGCGGCCGCGGCGACTACCACTCCGGCAGCAGCGGCGAGCACTACTCCGGCGGCAGCGACGAGTGCTACTCCGGCAGCGACAGCATCGGCCAGCGCGGCTCCGTCCGTTGCACAAACCAGCCCGACAACGGCGCCGACGGTTAATCCCGCCGCACCAAAGAAGCCCGATACGGTGAAGGTGCAGCAGATCCAGACGCAGTACCAGAATTTCAAAGCGCAACCGAGGCCGGACAGGGTGCCGCCGGTTACGTTCAGCGCGAACTTCCGGATCCAGAACAGCGACCGCTGGCAGGGACCGCAATACGAAGTGTATCGCTCCTACCGTCCGGAACGGCACGATCAGGGTTGGTATCGCTCGCGCTACCAGCGAGTGGAATTAATCAGTGGCGGATACTACTACTTCAATAGCGGCTACTGGTATCCGGCGTGGGGTTACAGTCCCCGCGAGGAGTATTATGCTTATGATGCCCCGATCTATGCCGGCAAACACGCGGAACCGCCGGACAAGGTGATCGCGAACGTGCAGGCCGTGCTTAAGGAGATGGGCTACTACAAGGGCGAGGTGGACGGATTGCTCGGGCCGCTGACCCGGGAAGCGCTCACCGGCTATCAGACGGACAATGGAATGACCGTGACCGCGGTGATCGACGAACCGACGCTCGACTCGCTCGGGATGGGATAGGGGAACAAAGTAGAAATTAACGAAAAGCCGCCGGGGCGTTACGCCTCGGCGGCTTTCTCTTTTTTAGCGGCGCAACGCGCTGAAGCTTGACCTCACCATTAGCAATTTGCTCGAGAGCCACAACAAGGTGGGGGCTTGGGGCAAGGATTGACGACACGGCGCGCCAAGCGCATTCTTGCCGCTGTGAGTGCCCAAGAAATTATTGAACAAATCAAGATCTTGCCCGCATCTGAGCGGGCCCAGGTGATCAAATACGTCGTTGAAAACGACGACTCGTGGATTCCCGAATCCTTTAAGCAAGAGATGGCCGACGCTGAAGCGGGACGGTTGGTGGATTTAGACACGGCTCTCAACGAGCCGTATGCCGGCGATCGATGAAGTATCGCTTCAGCGCTTCCCGCGCGTTCTGGCGCAGCTTCAGCAAACTTTCCATCGAACAGCAGCAAAGTGCCCGCAAGGTGTTTCGTATTTTCAAGGAGAATCCCTTTGATGCGCCTCTGCGAACTCACAAAATTCACAACTTGTTTATCGCGGCTGACGAAGAAACCAATAGCTGGCTCGGGCGCCAACCGAGTGCCTATCCGGAAATTATCCGAAGAGGGGCTTGTGCTTGCGCTTGTTGCGGGCGTTGTCGGGCTCGGTCTTCATCAGGGCGCCGGCATCGGTCGTGTAAACTTTCATCCATTTGCCGTCGGTAGCCTTTACTTCAGCGCAATAGATGAATGCGCCGTTCATGGCTATTTTTTGCACTTCCACCACCTTGCCGCCGGCGGCGCTGGTTTGAATCGTGGTCTGCACCGCAGCCGGGATCTCCTTCCACTTCACGATCTCGCCAGGCGCTTTCGTCCCCTTGGCAAACGCGGGGCTGCTGAAGAGCGTCACGGCGAGAATCGCTCTGAAAGTAGGAAGGAGGAAGTAGGAAGTAGGAAACCGCATGGCGGGATAAACACCGCGGTTTTGGGTTGGTTGCAAACGAAAAGTAGGACGTATGAATTAGGAAGTAGGAAACGGGGAAAGCAAAGCGAGGATGGAGATCTGCGGATAGAGGTCAGAGGTCAGAGGTCGGAGGTCGAGGATGGTTCTTGTCATGCGCTGATCCAGCGCTCAGGCTGCGGTTTACACCCAATACAATAAATGAAAACTACAAAAATCGTTCAATTCACGTTTGTCGCGGTCGCGCTCGCTGTTGCTCTGCCGGCGCGCGGCGATACGATGTCGGTGCCCAGCGCGGAGAAACCGGCCTACACCTTTGATGTGCCCTCGAGCTGGAAGCCGAAGGCCAATACAGCGGATGAGAGCGTGGAGGCAACGGCGCCAAGCGAGCACGCTTATCTCAGCGCGTGGATCGCCAAGAGTTCGGACTCACAGGCGATCATCAAAGATATGGAGACGACTTTGAAGGATGCGCTGAAAAGCATCGATACGAGCAGCACAGACCAGACGATCGAGGTGAACGGAGTTAAGATCGTGGTGGTGAAAGGCAGCGGGGTGGATAAGCGCGCCGGGAACAAGGTGCAATTCCGCGTGGCGATATTTCCCGCGGGCGGAGACAAGGTGGGAATCGTTTATACCGATTACGATAACGATGCGCCGGATACCACGATGAAGGATATCCACGGCATCATCGAATCGATCAAGGTGGGGGCGAAGAAGTAGGCCCGGAGGTCGGCCTGGTTACCATTGCTCGACGGTGTAACCGCGGGCGCGAAGGAGGGCTACGACTCCGCCGTTACCGCCCATGTGGCCGGCCCCGACGACAACGAAGCAGGTCTGACCACTCTTCAGATATTCTTCGATCTTGGGAATCCAGCGGCGGTTGCGCTGGGTGATGATCCGATCGCCGAACGCGGGAAAGTCTTGATAAGCATCGCGCATCCGGCGCGCCAACGCCTCGGCGTCACCACGCCGCCAGGAGGTGAAGATGTTTCCGGAGCCGAGATCGGTGCGGCCCATGTTTATGAAATGAATCAAAAGGAGCGCTTCGCCTTCGCGATCGTTCAGGCCGACAAAGGGTGCGATGTGTTCCTCGACCGATTCCAGGCCGGTGATCGATTTGTGCGTGGCCTCGGCGCGCCGCTTAAAAAATCGCTCGACGCCGAGCTCGGAATTTTCGGTGGGCGGCGATTCGAGCATCACATCGATCAACCATGGCCGGTAGGTGTTGAACTTTTGTTCCGGAACGTTCAGCAAAGCGAAGTAGCGCCGGACGTAAGCGTAAGTCCGCGGATCGACATGGTTCTTGAGACTATCGCCTTTTTGATATTGTCCGGCTTTCATCAGGCCTTTCGTGGCGGCGTCCATGCCTTTCGGGTCGGTCTCGAAAATTAGGCGTGAGGAAGCGTCAAACGCGCGCTGGTAAGGCGCGGGCAGCGGGTAATCGCTGCTGCGCAAGGCGTGGGCGGAGCCGCCCAGAAAAAGCGTGGCGCCAGTAGCGGAAGTGACTTTCCATACGCAAGTAGCCGCGTGGCCGGTGGTGCAGGCGCATCCAGTGACCAGGGCGAATACGAAGACTAAGAGTCGAAGGGGGCTTCCCGATATCATGCCTGCCTCTAGCCGCAGTTGCGCCACTCGACAAGGTGCGAAAGCTAGGAAACCCTTCTCGCCGAAACCCGAACAACCCTGGACCACACCCATGAAATCATTCATCCGCCTGCTGGCGATTTTCGCGGTGGTAATCGCGACCAGCGCTTTCGCGGCGCAGGATCCTTCGATCGATCGTTTGCTGAATAAACTTCCGCCTCCGGAAAAATTCGTCGATCCGGCGCAGAATGATCCGCTGGCCAAGCAGATGCTCGCCGCACTCAAAGCGAAAAACTTCGGCACGGCGCTCGATGCTTCTCGCCGGCTGGTCAGCAAGTACCCAAAGAGCCTCGGCGCACAGGTGTTCCATGGAATGATCGCTTTGTCGATGCGCCAATTTCCCGAAGCGGCCGCGGCGTATCGCAAGGCGCTTTCGATCCGGCCGGGTTTTGCGGCCGCCTATGTTGGCCTGGGGCTGGCGGACGCGGTGCAGGGGCGCTTTCGCGATGCGCTCTCGGATTTTCAACAGATCACGCGGCTCGCTCCGAAGGCTGATATAGGATGGATCGGTGCAAGCGCGTGCGCGGAAAAGCTGGGTCGGCGGCTGGAGAGCTTGGAATATGCGCGCCGCGCGACGGTGGTGGCGCCTTCTTCGGCGGGCGCGTGGTATCAACTGGCCAGAGAAGAAGGCCTTTTCGGAAACAAAGAGACCGCCGCGAAGGCGCTCGCGCGCGCAAACCAACTGCAACGGACGGTGCGAAAAAAGTAGAAGTAGGAAACGAACGCGGGGTCTCGACGCGGCGAAGCGCGACGATTAGGTTTCGCGCATGAGCTCTCTTTCCAACTTCGTCAGCATTCATCCTTACTTCAAAGTGCATCCGGGAAAACTGGAGGCATTTAAGGCAGCGTTTCCGGCTTTCATCGAGAAGACCAAGACTGAGGAGAGAAATCTGTTCTACGAATTCAGCGTCAATGGCGACGACGTTTTCTGCCGGGAAGGTTATCTCGGAGCGGACGGACTTCTGGCGCATCTCGATAACGTGGGCGCGCTCCTCGCCGAAGCGTTCCAGATTGCTGATCTAACCCGGCTGGAAATCCACGGACCGTCCGAGGAACTCGACAAGCTTAGAGGACCGCTCGCGCATCTGAAGCCGGAGTTCTTCACGCTGGCGAAGTAAGACGTAGAAGGCCAGAGGTCGGAAGTCGGAAGTCGGAAGTCGGAGGTCGGAAGTCGGAGGTCGGGAGATCAGACGCTCGCCACTGTGGATGCGTCCTGATGCCGAAATAAGAAGGCCAGAAGAGCTATGGGATTCGGTAGGCCTCGACCAGGGCGACACCGGTGGTGTCGTTCTTGCCGCGAACGATGGCGGTGTAGTTCCCGGGAGTGAGAAAGAGGTTTACGATCGCTGACTCGCGATCGTCGGTGGGATCGAGTTTTGTGCCGCGCACGGCCTGTAACTGAGGGATCTTCCAGTTGTCGTTAAAACCAATCGAAACGCCATTTCCATCGAACAGTTCGATGGTGGGATCGAGGAGCGGATTCGTGATGCCGGCGCTGGTGAGCGTGGGTCCGATGGCTCGGAGCACCATGAGAGGGCTATCTCCATTCCCGATGATAAGGCCGGCGATCATGACGTTATCGCCGCCGCCGACGTAGCCGCGCGTGCTCAGGTTCGCAAAGGTGGAATTGGTGGCGGCAGTGTCGAGGTCGTATGCCTCAACAATCCCGTTACCGGTCCCGCCGTTGTTGCCGGATAACACTGCGGTGTAACGACCGGGCGGAAGGTTAATGAGGATCGCGGATTCGAGTTGGTTCTTCGGAGCGAGACCGCTATTCATGATCTCGGTGGCCTGCGGCGATTGCTGCCAGTCATCGTTCGTCACCAGGACGTTTTGCGCATCGTCGAATAATGTAAGGACAGGATTAGCCAGGACGGTTGGGACATTGTTTGCCATGAGCGACGGGCCGAGGCCGCGAAGGAGCACCTTCTTCGACACGTCGCCGGTGATGATGAAGCCGACGATGGAAACGCGCTCGCCGGTATCGACGAAAAGCCGGCTGGCCAGATTCACGACCTTGGACGGGGACGGCGGCGGGAGCGTCATCGCGTCATTGGCGCCCTTCGCAAGCCAGTAATGAGCAGCGGTGGTGGGATGGACATCGTCCCAGAAAAGGAATTGATCCGGGTTGCCGCTGGAACCCTGAGCCGGCACGGTGAGATTGGTAAATCCGTACCGCGGGCCGTTACTCATGATGCGGATGGTGTTCGTCCAGACATCGACTCCGTAGATCGTGGTGGTAAGGCCCTGGGACGCGAGGCTGCTTCTGAGCGCGGCAATATCCGCATCGAGCTCGAGCCGAAAATTCGCCGAGGCGGTATTGAGCGCTTTTGTTCTCGCCGGCTCGCTCGAATATCTTGGGATGTCGCCGATGGGCGGCAGGTTCGGCACCATGATGTATTTCGCGCCGGCATTCGCGAGGCGCTGGGCGAGGGCGGTAAGGCGGGCTGCGGTTGCGGTTATGTTCGCGCTGCCGGGGTCGTTGCGAAGGTCGTTGCCGCCGCCCCAGACGATATAAAGAGCATTTGGGTCAATCGTGCGGGCGACGAAATAATCGTCCATCTGCTTTCCCATGTCGTCGATTGTGATAGTTACATCGCCGAAAAATGGCGGTGAGACGACCGTCTCCTGATGTGTGCCGTTGTTGGAGGTAGCCCCGCCAAAGGCATAGTTCAGCCCGCCGCCGAGGCTGTTAGCGGCGGGCAAGATTCCCAGGAAAGTGCGCGCGAGTTGTTCGTGCCAAACGCCAAGGTAAGTCTTCGACGAAGGATCGGTCGCGGTGTCGTTGGTGAACCTCCCATTATCGTAATTAAAAGTGTGGCTGGGATAATCCACGGCGCCGCTGCTCTTCGAATTTGTGCGATTCCGGTCGTTGCCGGTATCGGACAGGCTGTCGCCGAAGAGAATGATTTGACTGAACGCCGGCGGCGCCTGCTGAGCGAACGGCGAACCGGCGGCGCCGCACATTAAAGCGAGAGCCAGGAGCCATTTCGCGATGTCCCTTTGCGAAATCATATTTCAATACGGCGCCCTTTCGCCGCTATTAACTAATCGGAACGGCTCTTGCGAATGCGTGTGTAGGAGGAGCGGAAGGTCCGCCCCCGGGCAAATCCGTCCCGTAGGAAATAGAAGTAGAAGATTGGGGCGCAGCATGAGGGTTCGCCGCGGCGAATCCGGTCCGACAGGCGACCTTCTGGGGATCGGAGGTCAACGGTTGCGGTACGCTTGGATAAAATCCGCGCGCGCTATTCCTGATTGCGAACAGATCGTGCGGAGAGTCGATGCTTTCAGAGTCGGATGATTGGGCAAAGTAAGCGGAGTGCGCGAGCCGTCTGGGTTTACTCGCAGCATCGCGATGTGCTCCCGCTCGCGCACGATTTGGAAACCAAGAGTGCGAAGGGCGTGGAGAACTTTCGATTTAGGCGCATCGACCGGAAACTTCACCGGGTGACTAGCGAAGCTTCGGCAATAAAGGCTTCCATGACTTCATCCTCGTCCTCGAAGGCTTCGTTTCCGAAACTTTCGATGTGAAAGGCAGCAGCTGACTTGGCGTCAGCCAGGGCGGCATCATAGCTGTCGCCTTCTCCGACAACAGCGCCCTTCAAGCCCAAAGGATACGCCACATACCCATCGCGATGCTTCTCGACGACGAACTTCAGTGTTTTCATGATTGGCTTCGATCGAATTCTATTTCGATCATATCACGCGCAAACGTGAATTGGAATGAAAGATCCGCCGGACGGACGGACCAAGCGTCAGCGCGCAGGAATGGCGGCGTTGCTCGCGGCGCACATTTCGCGGGCTGTCTGGCGCGCTTCGTTTTCGAGCGAACCGACGGTAAAATTAGCGCACGTCCGGCGATCGCACAGATATTCGTGGACGAACGGCTCGAGACCGCCGCTTCGTTCGCACTGGGCCACGTGCACAAGCTGATGCACGAGCAGCTCGCGGTCGCCCCAGGCATCGGCGCGAATGATTATTCCATGGCCTATCGCCACTCCGCGGCAGGCGTCGGTGATGATTTGGGTCTGTCGCGAAGCCTCGGCCAATTGTTCATCGACGGGCATCGGAATCCGATCGACGACCAGCACTCGCACCCGCGCGGGATCCTGAACGCCAACCCGAAGGGCGTCGGCCGCGGCCTTGGAGCCTAACGAAGAGCCGCGCGCGAGGATAAGCTCCTCCTGGGCTTTCGCCCACTCACAGGCGAGCGGCACAAGGTGTTCGAATGTTTGCTGATCAATCACTTGGAGCGAGGAGAAAAAGTGGTTCTTGTAAAGCAAGAGGCGTGCAAGAGGGCGAGGCACGCAACGAAGATCGAGGATTGAGGATGGCGAAGGGGCGGTAAAACATAAGCGTTGAGGTCCGGCGCTTATGGACGATGGTGCGGGCCGTTTCTCTGCTGCCCGTTCAAAATGCTCTGGGGCAGATTCACCGCGCGCCGGTCCATTGCCAAAACCAGAATCAAACTATCCATGAACTCCGAACTCCTTAAAGCAGCCAACCAAGTCATCCCCGATAACGGGATCCTCGTAAACATGATGTCCCGCCGCGTTCGGCAGCTTTCTCTCGGCCACCGGCCTTTGGTGGAACACGCGCCTGGTCTTGGTCTCGCCGATATTGCGCTGCTCGAGATCGGCAAGAAAAAGCTCACGTTTGAATCGACGTTCGGAACGAAGCTGGCGGTGGAATCCCCGCAAGTGGTTGAATTCCCGAAAGTCGCCGCCGGCCCGGTGAAGAAAAAAGCAGCGTAGAAATTACGAAGTAGGAAGTACAAGCTTGGGCAGTGACCGCTGCTCGAGTTTTTCTCCTGACGCTGATCGCGATGGTGGCGTTCGCGGGGAACTCGCTGCTCTGTCGGGCGGCGCTGAAACAAACGAGCATTGACGCCGCCAGCTTTACCTTCGTTCGCATCGCTTCGGGCGCTCTCGCGCTTTGGTTGATCGTGCGGATACGCGGCGGATCGCCGCAGAAAGCCGGGAGCTGGGTTTCGGCAGCGGCTTTGTTTGCTTACGCCGCCGGATTTTCCTTCGCTTACATCAACCTGCCGGCGGGAACCGGCGCACTCCTCCTCTTTGGCGCGGTCCAGGCCACCATGATTCTCTGGGCCCTGCGCCGCGGCGAACAGATGGATCTGCGGCAACGCCTCGGTCTTGCGCTGGCCGTGGCCGGACTCGTCACGCTCGTGTTTCCCGGTCTCTCCGCGCCGCCTCTCGTCGGCTCGGTCTTGATGATCGTGGCTGGGATCGCGTGGGGCGTCTATTCGCTCCGCGGGAAAAATGCCGGTGATCCTGCCGCCGCGACCGCTGGAAATTTTTTGCGCGCGGTGCCGATGGCGGCAGTTCTGATTCTTGTCTTCCTGCCATGGGCCCGCGTGGATCGCGCCGGCGTGGGATACGCCATGATGTCAGGAGCGATCGCTTCAGGTGTCGGTTATGCGATCTGGTATACGGCGCTGCCGGGATTGCGAGGCGCGAGCGCGGCCAGCGTTCAACTCGTAGTGCCAGTCTTCGCCGCGCTCGGAGGGATCTTGTTTCTCGGCGAAAAGATCACGCTGCGTTTTTTCTTTGCGTCGGTCGCGGTGTTGGGAGGGATTGGGCTTGTGGTCGCTTCACGGCGACAACGCACTTAGCGCTTTCGAAGCGCCTTCACCAGTTTCCGGAAACGCTGCGTGGTCGCATCGCGATCAAGTTTGCTCGCGGCTACATCGAGCACGAACGCCTCCCATTCATCTGTCGGCAATTTCTCACTTGGGAGTAACCCGTTGCTTTCCAGAAACACCAGGCAGGCCGCCAGCGCAGTTCGTTTGTTGCCGTCGATGAAGGCGTGATTGCGGCAAAGATAAAATAGATAGGCCGCCGCGATCTCGATCGGGTCGGATATGAGGGGTTGTCCCATCATCGTGGCCTGAGGCGCCGCGATGGCCGATTCGAGTAGCGCATCGTCGCGAATCCCGTCAGCGCCGCCGTGCGCGGCCAGCACTTCGGCGTGAATTGCCTTAACCGAAGCAACTGTCAGAGGGAGGATTGCGCTCAAGACAAGCGCTTGAAGAGCACCGAATTCCTCTTAATCAATCGCCTGGCGACAGCGCCGGCCTTCTCGGCATCGATCGCCGGCCGAACCGGCGTTAAGATAATCGAGCCGCCTTCATGGAGCGTTACGGTGACCTGATCGCCTGATTTCAAGCGCGCCAGATCCAGAAGGGCGGCATCAAAGATGATCCCCTGGGAATTACCGATCTTCGAAATCGTTTTCGTCATGACGTAATACTATGTTTTACGTCCTGCGTTTGCAATGTTTTTCCCCGCCTCGCCGAAGGAGAAAACTCATTCGTAAGCGAGGGCATCGCGCACGGACATGCGCAGAATGCGAGTGACGGAAAGCCACACGCCGAGGATAACAACCAGCACGCCGGAGAGAAGCAGGCCCAGCCCGACGCGTGAAATGTAAAGCGGAACCGCGACGTGCAGGAGTTGGCGTTCGGCCATGCCGTTGAGAAGTCTGGCGAAAACAATTCCGCCGGCCACCGAGAGTAATCCGCTTAGGAAAGCGACCGCGCCGCCTTCGACGAGAAAGATGGCAATGACCGATCGCGGCCGTGCGCCGAGCGCACGGATGACGCCGATTTCGCGGGCGCGTTCCAGGACCCCGAGGCTGACCGTCGCGATAAGCGTAATCGCGCCGACGAGCGCGGAGGCGAGCGCGATCATTTTCATGACGCCGGAGACCACGGCGAAATGTTCTTCGAGAGAAGTGCGGAACTCGCTCTTGGTATTGACGAAGCTGGGAGTGAGCCGCGCCTCGATGAGCGCTTGCTCGAGCGCGCCCGCGACGAGCTGTTGCCTTTCGCCCTGAGTCTTCACCCGCAAAACCGTGGCAGCATCGCCGAGGCGGGTCATGTTCTCGAACGCGGGAAAGGCTGCGTAGATAACCGGCGTTCCGATTTCTTCCACAATTCCGACGATGTGCACTTTCGTTCTGCGTTCGCGAAACTTCACGGTGATCTCGCCCCCTAGCCGCAAACCGGGTGACGCTGTCTGCACATGCCGGTTCACCACGACGGCGTCCGTTTCCGCCGGCCCCGGCCAGCGTCCTTCCTGCAGGGGCAATCTCAGCAGCCGGGTTTCCGCAGGATATCCGCAGAGCAACAAGCGGCGGCCTTCGCGCACCGCAACGGTCCCGCCATCGTCCCCGATGAGATTCACGCTGGCACGCCGATAGGCTTCGGCGATCGCCACATCGGGAACGGCGCGAGCCACTGCTTCCAGTTGCGCGGCAGGGGCGGGGCGTTGCAGTTGCACCTCGATGTCATGGCCGCGCGACGCAAGCGCGGCATCGATCACGCGCATCAAGCTTTCGTAATTATTGTGCGCGGTCAGGAGCAACGCGCCGCCCGCCGATAGCGCGAGCAAGGTGAGCAGGAGCCGCCACGGACGGCGGAAAGTATTTCGCAGCGCGAATGTCCACCGCCTGTTACCGGGCACTTTGATGAGCCGCGAAGTGAGACCGATCGGACCACGCGGAGCAATGATGCCGGGATCCTGAATCGCTTTGCGCACGCTGAGGCGCGCCGCTCGCACGATTGGCACCGCCATGGCGAGAAAAGGAATGGCGAGTGCGAAGAACAATTCCTCGAAGGCAAGCGAACGCGGCACGCTCCAATCGCTGATGTCGATATTCAGCATCGTCTCGTGGTACCCGACCACCCACCGGCCGATTGCCGTCCCGATGGGAAGCGCAAGGCCCGTCGCGATCAGAACCAGCGGAGCAACCAGCGCGAGATATTGCCAGGCTAGTTGGGAAGACTGGGCGCCGAGCGTTTTCATGATCCCGACCTGCCGGACTTCGCGCTTCATCCAAATCGAAATCATGCAGGCGGCGAGCGTGGCGCTGCAGATAAACGCGATCCCGGCCAACACTTCGAGGACCCGAAGCATCGCCGTCATGAGCGCCGCATGCGGGTGGGTGTTGTTCAGGGCGTCCGCGCGCAAAGGCGCTGCGTTTCGCGCTTTTAGCCAGGCGCTCAAATCATCGGCGAATTCCGCGACATCGCTCATCTCGCCGCGCGCTTTTAGTTTCACGAGCAATTGGTCGAGATCGACGCTTTGTCCCAGCGATGACGCAGCGACGGGCGTGATATAACCGTAAATCATTCGATCCTGCGTGCTCGGTGCGACCGCGGTGTCGTGGACGAATCCGCTGACGGGAATCGTGGCCTCTCCGTCGGCTGGCGTGCGGACACGGAGCCCGTCGCCTTCACGCGCATCGAGCAGCGTGATGCCTGATTGCTCGATCAGAATGCCGCCGTTATCCGCGGGCCACGAGCCGGCGTCGCGATGAATGAGATTCACTTTTTGCTTCGCGAAATCGGGGAGGAGAGTGAGCCGCAACGGAAACCATTCGCCGGATTTTCCGGCGATGCGCAGGAACGCCGTCGATCGGGCCTCGACCTCCGCGATTCCCGGCCGCGCCCGAACCAAATCGAGAAGCGCCGGGTCCACCTTGTCGAACCAGAGGAGGATATCCGGTGCGTTCGCGCGCTGGTAGCTCGCGGCAATTTCCCGCGCCAAAATCGCGCGCGCATTCAACGCCGCTACCACTCCCGCGGTGCCGAGAACGAGGATGACCCCGATAAGAAAAATCTGGAGGCGGTGTTGCCGGAAATCGCCGGCTATTTTCCGCCACTGCGTGTTCATCCGTGGTCGGAATGATTTCTCGCGTCCGCGACGATGAGGCCATCCTTCAACTGAATCACGCGATGGGCGCGGCTCGCCAGATTGTCGTCATGCGTCACGATCAGCAGCGTCTTGCGCTGGCCGATGAGGCCGTGAAAAAGTTCCGCGACGGCGGCGGAGGTCTCAGAATCCAGATTGCCGGTCGGTTCGTCGGCGAGGACGATGGGCGGATCGTTGGCCAGGGCGCGAGCGATGGCGGCGCGCTGTTGTTGTCCGCCGGAAAGAGCGGAAGGCAGCTTGGTCGCCTGGTCGCTCAAGCCCACCAGCTCGAGCAACTCGCGGGCGCGCGTCCGGCGATCAGCGCCGGGAACCTTGCCGACGAAATCCATCGCCAGCGTGATGTTTTCCTCCACGGTCAAAGTCGGAAGCAGTTGGAAGAATTGAAACACGACGCCGATATTCCGGCCGCGCCAGAGCGCCATTTTGTTTTCGCTGAGCCGCGTCAGGTTTGCTCCGGCCGCGCGAACTTCGCCGGATGTGGGACGATCGATTCCGGCGATAAGGTTCAGCAGCGTCGATTTGCCGCTGCCGGATTTGCCCAGGACGGCGAGAAATTCTCCCGGCGCTACCCGCAGCGAAATGCCGCGCAACGCCTGAAACTTCTGGCCGCCGCGCACCCCGAAGGATTTCGTCGCGCCGTCGAGCTGGATGATGTCCGCGTCATTCGCCGCGATTGCCGGGGCGATCATTGACGCTTCAGCGCGAAGAAATCCGCACTCAGCAGTTTGCCGTTCGCATCAAACTTAAACGTGCGCTCTTTCGTCGCGCGTTCCGCGGAACGAAACTCCGTCTTCACCGCGCGCATTTCCCCCTGGCGCTCAATGGCTGTGATGACGATTTCGTCCGGCGCTTTCACTTTCACCATCGCCTGCATGAAAAAATCGGCCGCGCCATGTTCCTCCGGCAAGTCCTCAATCGCGTATCGATCTGAGAGCAGCGGCTTGAGCGACTTGCCGTCGTGAATTCGCAAGGCTTCCGCAAAGGCGTGCATGAAATCGAGCACCTGTTTGTCCGGCGTTACATTTGCCGCGAACGAAACCATGGCGGCTTTCGCATCCGGCGGGCCGGGAGTCGGAGAGGGCGGCGGAGCGCCGTGCAGCCAGGTTTTGAGATCGGCTTGCGCGACGACGGTGGTGAGAAGGATTACGGTGACCGCGAGTGTTTTCATGTTGGGTTAAGGAAGCGGAGCGATGCCGCTCGCGCACTGATGACCGCGGGTAGCGGTCGGCGGTTACAAGAAAAGAACTGCTTTAGGTTGCGAGAAATCTTCGGCAGACTTGTCGCCACAATTGAGCACGAGCGAAAAAAACGATGAGATAGCGTCGGGCCTCCCGAAAAATCTCGACGCGCTCCCGAGGCTTCGGGGATTCCGACTGCGCGGCCTGGAGATGACGCGGCTGGAAACATTCATCGACGCCGCGTTTGCGTTTGCGATCTCCATGCTAGTGATCGCGGCCCAACAGATTCCGGACAACATTGAGGCGCTCCTGGCCGCGTTCAAACATGTGCCGACGTTTATCTGCAGCATCGCGGTGCTCGGCATCTTCTGGCGGGGGCATTGGCTCTGGAGCCGGCGTTACGGACTCGAAGATGGCAGCTCGATTCTGATCAGCTGGGCGATGATCGTTACCATTCTGATTTTCATCTATCCGCTGAAGGCCATTTTCGGCGCAATGTGGTTCCAGCTTAGCAATGGCCAACTCGGTCAGCCGTTCGGGTTGCATACGGAAGCACAGGCGCGAACACTTTTTGCCATCTATGCGCTCGGATTGGTCGGCATTTCCGCCGAAATCCTGCTCTTGTATCGGCGCGCCTGGCGGCTGCGCGAGCCGTTGCAGTTAGATGATCGGGAAAGATTCATGACGCGCGGCGAGCTGGCGGGCTGGAGTATCCCAATCAGCGTCGGGACCGCTTCGCTCGTCCTGGCGCTTACGTTGCCGATAGGGAAAATAGAGTGGGCGGGCTGGGTTTATTTTTCGATGGCCATTCTGGTGCCGGTCCACAAGTGGTTTCATAGGCGGAAGCGCCCGGCCATTTAACGATTACGCTTATAACAATGCTGGCTGAACGCGCACTTACCATCTTACACGAATGGGTCCAGTCCGAGAGCTTGCGGCGGCATTGCTATGCGGTGGCGGACTCGCTGAAACACTTCGCGCAGGAGCGCGGCGCGGATCCGGACCTATGGGAGGCGGTGGGCCTGCTCCATGACATGGATTACGAACGGCATCCGAACCAGGAGCAAAGCCCGACCGAAGGCCATCCCTTCGTAGGAGTCGAGTGGTTGCGCGCGCAAGGTTGGAGCGAGGAAGTTTGCCGCGCGATTCTTTCCCATGCCGATTATGCTGGCGTCGCGCGCGAGACGCCGCTCGAGCAGACGCTCTACGCGGTGGATGAGTTGAGCGGTTTTGTGATGGCGGTAGCGCGCGTCCGCCCGTCGAAAAGCATCGGCGAAGTGGACGTAGCGGCGGTGAAAAAGAAGATGAAGGACAAAGCGTTCGCGCGCGCGGTGAACCGCGACGACATCCAGCGCGGCGCAGCGGAACTCGGAATGCCTCTGGAGGAGGTAATCGGGTCGGTGATCGCCGCGCTACAAAGCGACGCGGAGAGGTTGGGGCTGGCGGGAGTTGCGAAGCCCGAATGAGCGTCGCGACCCGGGAGTTTGTCATCGCAGATTATGAGCGAGCGACAGCGCTTTGGTCTGAGGTCGAGGGCGTGGAAATATGCGAAGGAGATTCGCGCGACGAGATAGCTGGATACCTCGAGCGAAATCCAGGACTCAGTCGCGTCGCGGAAGAAAATGGGATAATCGTCGGCGCGGCCCTAT
>JBEEHT010000060.1:0-17706 GCA_041167545.1 Verrucomicrobiota bacterium | reverse complement strand
GGGGGCGTCCCGGCTCCAGTTCCGATTAAACTTTCCGCGCAGAACCGCCGTCGCTAACCTGCCTTTATGGAACCGCTCTATTTCGTCGGCGTCGCAGTCATCGCGCTCTTCGCGTTGATTCTTTGCATTATCCTTTTCAATTTCTTCGGCCTCTGGATTCGCGCGCGCATCGCCAACGCGCCGGTCTCGCTCGGCAAAATGGTCGGGATGCGCCTCCGCAAAGTGCCGGTGGGAATGATCGTCGATAACCGCATCACCGCCGTCAAAGCCGGCATCGATATCCCGAGCGATCCGCTCGAAGCGCATTACCTCGCGGGCGGCGACGTCAATCACGTCATCCTTTCGTTGATCGCCGCGGACAAAGCCGGCATCTCGCTCGATTTCAACCGCGCCTGCGCGATCGACCTGGCCACGAAGGGCACCGGCAAGACCGTGCTCGAAGCCGTGCGCACGAGCATCAACCCGAAAGTGATCGATTGCCCGAACGTGTCGATGGGCCGCACCACCATCGACGGCGTCGCGCAGGATGGCATCGGAGTGAAGGTCAAGGCGCGCGTGACGGTGCGTTCGCATCTCGACCGGTTCGTCGGCGGCGCCACGGAAGAAACGATCATCGCGCGCGTGGGCGAAGGCATCGTCAGCTCGATCGGCACCGCGGCTTCCTACAAGGATGTCCTGGAAAACCCGGACCGGATTTCGAAGACCGTGCTGGCCAAAGGCCTCGATAGCGGAACGGCCTTCGAAATCTTATCGATCGATATCGCCGATGTGGATGTCGGCGAAAACATCGGCGCGAAACTTCAGACCGAGCAAGCGGAAGCGGACAAACGCGTGGCGCAAGCCAAGGCTGAAGTACGACGCGCCGCGGCGGTGGCGGTCGAGCAGGAAATGCGGGCGCGCACCCAGGAAATGCGCGCGAAAGTGGTCGAGGCCGAAGCGCTCGTGCCGCAGGCGATGGCCGATGCTTTTCGCTCCGGCAATCTCGGGATCATGGATTATGTCCGCATGAAAAATGTGCAGGCCGATACTTCGATGCGGGAATCGATCGCCGGTGGCGACAAACCGCGGACCGAAGGAACGACCTGAGAAAGTAGGAAGTAGAAATGATCGCAGCAGCGTCGATCTTCGACCATCCGGTTATCCTCATCGTCGTCGGTGCGGCGTCGATTCTGCGCTGGCTTTGGCAAAAGTCGCAGGCGGAGAAAACGAATGCGGAGACGCCGGTAGCGCCCGATCAGCCGGTTCCGCGCGCCGAGGCGCAAACCGAGGAAGAGCGCATTCGCCGTTTTATGGAAGCGCTCGGCCAGCCGGTGAGCTCCCGCCCGCCGCCTCCGGTCGTGCCGCGGACCAGCGCACCCCGCCAGACGGTGGTGCCGCCTCTGCCGCCCTTGCGATCTCCGCTGCCCCGGTTGAAAACAGTTCCGCCACCGCTTCCGCAGTCGCCCGCGTCGATCACGGGCGCATCGCAGCTGGCTCAACTGCCTCGGAGAATTTTCCAGCCTGCTCCGGTTCAGGACGCCGGCTTTGAGGTGCGCGATCTCGACGCCGCTTCGCTCCAGGATCCCTCACGCGCTGCGGTTAAGCCGCAAGAGAACTTGATGCTTAACCTGACTTCGCGCGAAGGCCTGCGAAGCGCGATCGTTTTGCGCGAGATCTTCGGGCCGCCCCGCAGTTTGCAGTCGCTCGATGTGATGAGCGGCGGCCTCTGAGATTTCGTTACAACGATCGAATGCGAATCCACGTCTCGGCGTGGCGTCCGCTCACCAGATCGGTCACGACAATTCGATGCTCGCCGTCGATCGCCAGCGCGAAATCACGGCCCGCCTCGGAGCGGCAAGCCAGCGATTCGCTTTCCCACTTGATTTGCATTCCTCCATTCGCGACCAGCGGAATGCGCCGGCTCGAAGGGATATCCGGATCGACTACATAGATGCTCCCGGGCAATGGCGAAGTGATCTGGAGATCGTTGTCCCCCATCGCCAGAACCGCCCGGTCTCGCACGCTGTTTTCCGCGCTGCGAAACCAACCGGCGTATTCCGGTCCGAGCTGCACATTTCCGGCGGCATCGTAATCGCCCGCGGATTCCACGGCAGGCAAGTGATCGGTTAGAAATTTTTCGCGGACTCCGCGCGGATCGGAATCGGCGAGCAATTTCCCGGTGAGCGGGTGCACGGGCCGCTCCACGATCCCGGCCGGCGTCCGATACCAGCTCGTGCCGTAATTCGCGTGCAGATAATCAAAAACCGAATGGAGAATCGGCCCGGCGCCAGTCACGCCGGATACCTCGCGCATCGGCGCTCCGTCGAAGTTTCCGACCCAGACCCCAACGGAAAACTCAGGCGTGAATCCGATCGTCCAGTTATCACGGAAATCAGTGCTCGTTCCTGTTTTGCAGGCGACGGGATAATCGAAGCGCAGCGCGGAGTTCATGCCGAAGGCGAGGGTGCGCGCGGAGTTGTCGCTCAGGATATCGGCGATCTGCCAGACGAGCTCGGGCCGCGAATAGCGGCGTCCCGTCGATGGACCCGACGTGAGAACGCGCCATGGTCGAAACTCTCCGAGGCGGGCGAGGCTCGCGTAGGCGTTCGTCATTTCGAGCAGACGTCCCTCGCAATTTCCAAGAGTGAGGCCAAGCCCGTAAATTTCAGCCGGCCGGTTGAGAGTCGTTAGGCCGCAAAGGCGGAGGCGTTCGTGCAACGCAGCCGGACCGCCGGCGGCCAGCAAAACTTTGACCGCGGGAATGTTGAGCGAACTGGCCAGCGCGGTGCGGTATCGGACGGGGCCGTAATAACGGCGGTTGTAATTTTCCGGCCGATAAAAACCGTCGGCCGACGGAAAGCTGGTCCGCACATCCGCCACCATCGTGGCCGGAGTGGCGCCGCGTTCGAGCGCGAGCAGATAGGTGAACGGCTTCAGCGCCGATCCAGCCGAGCGCTGCGCCCACGCGCCATTCACCTGCCCCGCGCCTGGCGCAAAATAATTCTCCGACCCGACAAGCGCAATCACATCGCCGCTGGCGTTATCGATCACGACGGCGGCGGCATTGCGCACATTCTGTTCGCGCAACTGAGCAAGCCGCTCGCGCACGATTTTTTCCACCTGTTCGTTCAGCCGAAAATCGAGCGTTGTCTGGAGCTCGGCGCGCGGCGTTTCCGGTAGTTGCTGCAAAACCATTTCGATAAAATGCGGGGCTCGGAAGCGGCGCTGCGGCGGGCGGAGCGCAAGCGTCTCAGCGATCGCGCGCTCGTACCGCGCCGAATCGAGCCAGCCATTGTCGCGCATCCGGCGCAGGACGGTTTCCTCGCGAACCCGGGCCGCTTCCGGTGCCACGTGCGGATTGAGTTTTCTTGGGTTCCTCGGAATTCCCGCCAGGAACGCCGCTTCCGCGTCGCTCAAATCCGACACTGGTTTGCCGAAGTAATAATCAGCCGCCGTGGCGAGGCCGATGTTCAGGTTGCCAAAGTCGAGCCGGTTCAAATAGGCCGTGAGAATCCGATCTTTCGACCAGGATTGTTCGAGGCGCATGGCAGTGATGCTCTCGATGAATTTTGCGCGCAAGGTCCGCGGCCGGCGCTCGGAAATCTTGACGAGCTGTTGCGTGATCGTGGAGGCGCCGGAAATGATTCGGCCGTGGCCGAGGCCGGTGACCGCGGCGCGAACGGTAGCAAGCCAATCGATTCCGTGGTGATGGTAAAAGCGTTTGTCTTCGGCCGCGAGAACGGCGTTGATCACGTGCCGCCGTACTTCCTCGAGTGCGAGCTCGCGGCTGAAGCGCTCGGCGACGCGCGCTTCGCGCAACGGAATTCCGTGGCGGTCGAGAAGGGCAATGCTTTGGATGGGCGGGCGCAACAGAGATGGAGGAATCGGAACAAGCTTCAGCGCGAAATGCGCGGCGATGAGCAGGAACACGAGCGTTCCGAAGATCGATGCCGCCTTCGATTTGCGCGTCATGTAGATTCTGGGGAGCGCAGGCTGCCAGCCTGCCCGTCTCGGCAGCTTGCCGAGACGCCGCCTTTGATTTCGTTGCGCACAAAACTATTCGCGATTCGAAGATGTTGCCGGCAAGCTGCCGGCAACTGCAGGCTGGCAGCCTGCGCTCCCCAGAATTTGCCGCTCCTCCTCACTTCAGCGATTCGGTGTGGACGCGGAGGGTTTCTGTGGTGCCCATACGTTCGGGATGGTACATCTCTTCGATCTTCGCCGATGGCGCGATCACGTCGCCCGCAGAGATGACACGAGCCAGATAACGCAGCGTGTATTGGCCCGGATAAAGCAGGTCCGCAAAAAAGAGCGCGCGGTCGGTCCGCAACTCTCGATAATCGCTCACCCATTCTGTTCCGAGCGTTTCGCCCGCCACCACCTCCTGCGATTTGAAGGCGGGATTGAGCGCTTCAAACACGCCCGGGAGCGGATCTTCCACCGCGAGATACGTCGCGCGGCGCGGCACTTCAATATTCAGCGTGACGAGCACGCGATCGCCAACGCGCAAATTCTCCGCGGCTGCGAGACGCCCGTCGTCGCCAAGTTTCGCGTATTTTCTCGTGATCGTGTAGCCACGATTCTGCCGCGGCTGCTCGATCAGTTTCGCGCGGGCTTCGGCGGTGACTTCGGAAAAAATCTGGCCCCCGGTTTTGGTAACGCGGATCGGTTCGGCGGCCGTCTTGTTCACGATCGGAAACGTCGCGGCCACCAGCGGCTTTTCCTTGTTGACCGAGAATGGCGCAGTGGCTTTGTCCCACAAAATCTGGCCGGTCGCGTTCTTATCGCCAGTCTCGATCTGACGGAGATAGGAAGAGAGCGCGAGCAACGACCACGCGTTCGCCTGCGTCGTGCTCCAGTGCCCGTTGCTTCGGCGCCGGAAAAGTTCGACCGCGAGCTCGTCCACGCGCGGTGATTTGGGCTGGTGGAGCGTCCACGCCATCAGGTGCAACGCGTTCTCGCGCGCCACCGAGCCGAAGAATTGCTCGACGTAAGCATCGTTCCCGGCCGGCGCTTTCAACAATTCTTCGATCATCGCTTTCGGACCTTTGCTTTCGATCACGGCGAGCGCGACGAGCGCGCGATCTTCGGCGCTCAATTTCGCCCGCTTTTGAAACAACAAATCGTGGTAAGCAGGTTCCGGCTTTCCCGCGATCGCAAGCGTGTAAACGGCGAGACAGCGATCCGAAAGTCCGTACCCCGTCGCGTCCGTCGCCGTGCCGCGAAGTTGTTCGCTAAGATAACTGAACACCTTCTTCGCTTCCGCTGCCGGCACGGGAAACTTCTGCTTTTGCGCGATGGCCAGCGCGAGGCCGCCGTAAGCGCTGCCCCATAACATCGGTTCGCGGCCGCCCGGCCAATAACTCAGCCCGCCCGAACTTGTCTGCATCGAAAGGAGCAGGTTGACGCCTTTATTCACGACCTCGGCAATCTCCGCATCGCTCTTCGCGAGTTCGGGCACCGTCGCCCGCAGATCACGCACCAACAGCCAGGGCAGAAGACTGGAGGTCGCCTGCTCGACACAACCATACGGATAGTGGAGCAATTGCCGGATCGATTCGCGCAGCTCGATCACCCGCGTGTTCGCGACATTCACGTCCACCTTTCCATCGCCCTCCATGATTTGCGGATCGGAAATGCGCCCAATCTCGGCGTCGTTGCTCTCGATCCGTTTGGTTTGCACTTCGCGGATAAGCGGCGCGGGGTAACCGACCTCGAGCTCAGATTGGAGCGCGTCCACCAATTCAGTTTTCTGAGCGGTCCCGACAAAGCGGACACTCCAGCGCCATTGCGCGTGTCCCGTCCCAATTAGCTCCGCCGGGAAATCGACCGGAACCGAGCCGTGCGCCGGCAGGGTCACGTGACGCCTAATTTCTGGCGTCTTCGCGGTCGCATCGAGTTGCAGTTCCACGTCGGCTTCGCCGGCGAGATCGGTCGTGTTGTGCAGCACGGCACGCAAAACCAGTTTGTCGCCGAGATTTCCAAAGCGCGGGAGCGAGGCCTCCAGCATGATGGGTTTGTTGATCTCGACGGCGGATTCGGCGGTGCCGAACTGGTTCTGTTTCGTCGCCGCGATCGCGATCACGCGATAGCGAGTGAGGCTGTCCGGCGCAACGAACTCAGCGCGCACCCGACCTTGCGCGTCAGTCCGAAGCGTGGCGTTCCAAAACGCGCAGGCCAGAAAATTCTTGCGCAAACCTTCCAGTAACGACGGTCCCCCTTTGCCGTCGCCGATCAGATATCCTTTGTTCGCGAAATCGGCTTCCTCGGCTTCCTCTTTCAAGAGCGTTGGCAAAGTCAGGCTCGTCTGGACAGCGAGACGACGCCGTTGATTGAAGAACGTCAACGGATCGGGCGTCTTGTAACCGGTGAGCGAGAGGACGCCTTCATCGACGGCGAAAAGCACAACCTCCGAATCCGCCGCCGGCTTCCCGCTGGCGTCGTGCACCTCCGCCTCGAGCGCGATCTTCTCTCCCGGCTTTGAAACCGGATTCGAAGGTTTCACGGTCACGGCCAGCTTGTCGTTAGGCCGCGCGACTTTTACTTCGCAATAGCCGATCCGGTATTCCGGCGCCTTGATCTTCCGGGGACTGTCGTTCGCCCCGCGAAGAAGCGTGACCGAGACAAAGACATTCGGCGCGTCTGTGTCGGTGATCGGCACTTGCACGGACGGCGCGTTGCCGCTGAGCCGCGTGACAAACGAACGCAGAACGCGATCGCGCTCCACCGTGACGAGAGCGTCGCCCGCGATCGGCGTCTTGACCATGATCGTCGCCGTTTGGCCCGGCGCGTAACTCTCTTTGTCCGTCACCAGATCGATCGCGTAAGGGTTCCGATAATTCCAAACCGTTTCACCCGGCCCGACGACGTCGAAAGTGAGCGAGGTCAGAATGTCGTGGCCGTTCGCGTCTTTGCCTGAGGCTTCGAGCAAATATTCGCCCGGTTTTCCCGCCACGACGTCGGACAGCGCCGCCGCAATCGGTTTACGATCGGGGCCGATTCCGGGTGTGGTCGTGAGCTCGCGTTCCCATTCGACATGGAGCTCCGCTTTGCTGTCGAATTCCGTGGTGTCGCCGGCCGCCGCGAGCCGATTTGTCTGCCAGTTCACACGCGTCAGCCGCACCCTGGATTTGACCGGCGTGGTCAGCGTCTTGCCGTCGCTGCCCACCGCGATGAGTTCGATCGGGACCCGATCGCCTTCTTTCATCACCGCATCCACGCGGCGCAGGCCGAGATAATAATCGGAGCTGTGCTGCACGAACGTTTTCGATTCGGAGACGGTTTGCTGGCTCAGATCGGTGACTTCGCAAAGCAACTTTGCCGCGCGTGGCTGCGGCGCTTTCGGATTGATCGGGAGCTGCGTTGTGACCCGGGCGACGCCGTTCGCATCCACATCCAGTTCACCCTGCCCATTGAATTGCGAGATGCGATCCAACGCGCGGTTCAGCCGGAAATCCTCCACCGCGTTGCAAAAGGCGAAATCAGCGAGGCCTTCGGGCTTGAAGGAATCGTCGCGCGCGACGAGCGACCACGTCAGCTTCGCTTTCACGAGCGGCTTGCCCATGAAATATTTGGCGGCGATGGGCAGATCGAGCTGCACTGGTCCGGCCGCGGCCGGCGGCGACGGAATCGAAATCTCGAAGGCGTTCGGCCGATATTCCTGCACCTGGAAATCGCAGTTGCCGGTGAGCTTGTGCTCTTTCGCGTCATCCACGATCGCCACGCGGTATTTCCCGAGACTGCCGGCCGGGATCTTGACGTCTTCGGCAAACGAACCGAACTCCGAAAGCGTGACCGCTTTGGCAAAAATTTCCCGATCGCGCGCATCCGTCACTTTGACCGTCAGCTTTTTTCCGGCGGGCAAAGTCGATTGGTTCTCGTCGAGATTCCGCGCGATGCCTTTGAGGTGAACGACGTCGCCGGGTTTGTAGACCCCGCGCTCAGTGAAAAGGAAAACGGCGTGGAGCTCCATCTCGTCCTCGCCGCTCTCGTCATTAACGCCCAGGCGATAAAGCGGCACGGAGTTATCGCCGCTGTTGATCGCGATGAGATGTCCATCCTCGCCGCGTTGCGCGAAGACCCAGCGGGCATCGCTTGTCGCGGGCAAATGCGCGCCACCGTGCTCGTCTGTCACCGCCTCGCCCAATTTTTTTTGCTCGGTGTCGATCAGGCGCAGTTGCACGCCCGGCAATGCCGCGCCGCTCGAGAGTGAAAAGACGTGGAGCGAGATCCCGGCCTTGTCGCGTTTCCAAACCGCGCCCAAATCGGTCAACTGCACGATGGCCTGCGTGCCGACGCGTTTGCCGTCAGCAGTAGCCGGATCGATTGATTCCGCGGTGAGCAAGACCGTTCCAGTTTTGTGTTCGCCCAGGATCTCGTCCCAATTCAACGGAAGCGTTTCCGGCTTATCCACGTTGCTGCCGGCACTCAGTTCTTTTTCCCAAATCAGTTTCCCTGGCAGCTTCTCGACATCGATGCGCCTGTACATTTCATCGCCGGGCATTTCTTCCGAGCGTTCTTCGTACTGATCGTAGGCCTTGATCGCAACCGGGGTCGTATCGCCAGTAAAGAGCCGCGCGGTGACGCGAATTCGCGGCACGTTTACCGAGAGCACACGGAACCGTCGGGTGCCGGCGAGGTGCTGGTGGGTCGCGAAGTCTTCGAAGACGAGCCGCGGCGCGATTTGTTGGAAGACGAGATCTTTAACCTGGGCGCGTTCGAGCTGAAAGGGCTGGAGCGCCGGCAGACCGTTCTTGATCGCGACGCGATATTTTGCCCCGAGCGCGAACTCGCCTCTGAAGGTGACGGCATCGCCCTCGACGTCGGCTTTGAACTTCGCCGGCGCGGGCGTCACGGAAATCCAGCGCGAAATTGTTTCTGGCGTGACCTCCGGGGCGAGCGCCTTGGAGAATTGGATGATGATGCGCCGGCCCGCGACCCGATTACTTTCCGCCGCGAGGTTGCTGACGACGAACGGCTTCACCGTGCCGACGACGATTTCCTTGCGCGCCGGCAGCGCCACTTTCCATTCCGTCGCCGGCAGACCGGCTTCGACAATTAGTTTCCAATCGTTCCCGGGCGGAAGCGGTTTCGCTGCCGCCACGAAAAGAACATTCTGGCGCGCTGGGCCCGGCTTCTCTTTGTCCTTCTCCTCGTCTTCCTCGACCGGCGCGGCCTTCTCTCCCCAGATCGACAGCGTGCGGTCATCGCTCTGATAACTGGGAAAAGCGCGATCGCGATTTGTCGGATCGTTCGCCTGCTCAACCCGCGCGTCAATCTTCACTCCAGCGGCATTGACGAAGCGGAAAAATTTCGCGGATGTCTCTGCTTTGACGTTCGAATTGAAAAGAACGAGCACTCGCGGCGTAGCGGATGCGTCCTGCGGATCTCCCCCGCCAAGGTAGGTGAATCCTTTCAACCGCATCGGCGGAGTCTCCACGCTTTCGCGCAAGCTCGATTTGATCTCCCGGCCGGCCGCATCCTTTAATCCGGAGCGCAGCGTGATTTGATATTTGGTCCCGAGCGGCAGAATTCCCTTCGGCGCAAACGTTCCGCTTCGGGTGGTGAGCCAGATGAACTGGCCTTCCACCGCCGGCGTGAAAACGAGCGGCGAGGTCGCGGCCGGTTTGCCGGCCTGATCCGCCGGCACCATCTCGCTCGCGAATCGCAATTCGAAAGTGCTCGTCGCCTCGAGCCGGCGCGATGGAAGAAGAAGTTGGACTGCTCGCTCTTCGGCGAAAGTGCTGCCAGCCAAAGAGAAAATTAGCGCTACCCAAAATGATCGCATCATCTTGAAGCGAGCCTAGCACGCGAACTTGCTATGATTTCAACTCAATTCGCAAAAGGCGAACGGCACGAGGGCGTGCCGTCTCCAAAAGCGCAAAGCCCGACGGCGCAATGGAGCCAGCACGCCCTCGTGCCGGAGGGGGAAGCGCATTTGCGTAATTTCACTTGCACCGCGCGCATCCGATGCGAAACGGTAGCGACACTGGCCGGCGTGGCGGAACTGGCAGACGCGCTGGACTCAAAATCCAGTACTCGCAAGAGTGTGTGGGTTCGAACCCCTCCGCCGGTAAGGTAATGAGAAAGGGGCCGTCTCGGCTCTTGTTGCCAGGGATTACGCCCGAATCTATGGAGCGTTAGTTTCCGGGAATGGCGCCCGTCTCGTGTTCCTGCATTTTCCGCACGTCCTCAGTGCGAATCCCATTGGTGTTACGCGCTGCGACTGCTTCCGCTGAATCTTCCGGGACCCATCGTCCCGGCATATTACTGCCGACCGTCGGCGGGATGTAGACCATCTTCTTTTTGGTTTTGGGGTCGATTTTAACATTAGCTGGCGCAGCAACCTGACCGGTTATGTTCAAACCCGAGCCGACCTCCAGCTTCATCGCCACCCCACCACTGAGGAATTTCTCTCCCGCAACGGAATCGGCGGAGACTTTTTTCTTCCCGGCGGAAATGACCAATGTGTACTGATGGCCTTTCAAGGCCGGACTCGATGAGTTGAACTGCACAACGTAATTCCCGGGCTTGAGTTTTGGAGTGGCGAAGGTGCCCGTGGCGCTCGTCGCGCCTTTGAAGGCTACCTTGCCGCCAGCATCAGACACGGTCACATTCACTGCCGGAACCGCGCTATAACCTACGGAAACCGCGATGAGAAAGAGAACGATCGAAGCGAAGCGGAGTATGTTCTTCATCCCGGAATGATATCGGGAAAAAGCGCTAGCGCCAATATTTTTGCGAGCTCTTCCTAACGAACTGCCAGGTCAATGCCCGACATCGCCATGGTCCTGCCACTTCTGGACGGTTTCGATCCGGACATAACCCTGATTCCGGGGAAGGACTGCCTCAGCGGATCCTTTCTCAACCCATTTCCCCGGCATATGGCTACCGATTATGGGTGGCAAATAAATCATCCTTCTCTGGGCGGCGTTCGGCCCGACCAGGATCAGTCCGACCACATTTGTGCGCGGCCCCACTTCCACGTTGACAGTCACACCCCCAACCAGACTGCCGCCGGACACACTGCTTTGCGATGTCTTCTTTATGCCATCAATCGCGATGGAAAATTCCATCTCCTTGGCCTGTGACGAGTTCGCCGAACGAAATTCGAGGGTGTAGTCGCCCTCCGGCAGACGGCCGAGCGAAAACCCGCCGCCGGAATCGGATCTCGCCTGCTTCACGATTCTGCCGCCGGCCCCTTGTTTCACGGTGATGTTCACCGCGGGAACCGCGAAGGTCGCAGTAGCCGCGAAAAGAGCAGCGAAAAGGAGAATACCGCGAAGGATGGTTTTCATGATCCAGCAGGATAGCGCCTCGCGGCCCCGCAGCCAAGGTGAAAAGGGCCGCGACAAAATCGCTTGCCTCAAATCAACGGCCAGTCCCGCTGGGCCGGTCACCTATTCCGCCGCCCTCCTGGTGGGGATCGGCAGCCCTCTGCATGGAGTTGCGGAAATCGTCGTTGCTGACCCGGACGGTGTTATGCATGGCCGCTTCCTTTGAATCGGCGTCCACCCAATGTCCCGGCATGTGGCTGCCGATCTCGGCGGCTATCCAAACCATCTTCTTGAGCCCTCCTGCCATGACTTGTCCGCGCACCTTCGCGCCAGCGCCCACCTCCACGGGGACATCGACTCCGGCCAGAAGTTTATCGCTCGTCAGAGTTTGGCTTACCGGCCGTTTTGTTCCCTCGATCTTGATCGAATACGAGGTGGCGACAATGGCTTTAGTCGTTGAAGCCATCTTTGTGTCTGCCGCTTTCTGCGGGCGGATCGACAGGGTGTAGGAGCCGGCGGGCAGGCCTTCCAGAGAGAAGCTGCCGCGGGCGTCGGTCACCGCGCGCTTACTCGGATTTTGCTTCACCACGACCCCAACTCCGGCAACACCCTTCGGGGCTTGGCCATAAGCGACCGGCAGCGCGAAGAGGACCGACAACAACAGAATACCGCGCATCATGTTCTTCATGACTTCGCAGAATAACGACCGCGTTTTTCCAAGCCAAGCAAAAACACTTTGCAGGGACCTTCCTGGTGCACCTCCCTGTGCTATCGCTGGATCTGCTGCCGCACTCCATCCACGCTCAGCGGATAGGCATTGAAATGGCGAGCAGCTTTGGCTTCCGGAGAGTCTTCCTCCACCCAGTGCCCCGGGACATTGGAGCCGTGTTCCTTCCGTATCCAAACCATGTTCTTCAACGCCTCCGCCGTGACTTGTCCGCGGATCCTCGCGCCCGGTCCAACATCGACATCGAACTCGATCCCGGCCGTAAGGTTATCGCTCGTTAGGCGACCTTTGTTCACGGCACGTTTTGTCCCATCAATCTTGATCGAATACGCAATGGCAACAATGACCTTGTCCGAGGTGCTGTGGTGGAGGTTGGCCGCGTTCCTCGCGCGGAACGTCAGGGTGTACTTGCCAGCTGCCAGAGCTTCAATGGCAAAGTTGCCGCGGGCATCCGTGACCGCACTGTCACGGGGCCTTTGTTTCACGATCACGTCGATTCCGGCTACCCCCCGATCGGGTTCGCCGCCGTAAATGACTGGCGCCGCCAGAACGACAAGCAAAAACACGATACCACGAGTCGTGTGCTTCATGACTTCATGAGTTTAAGGCGAACCTTGGTTCCAGGCGAGAAAAAAACACTGTTCGCACATCGGGTTGCGCTAACATCCGGTGTGACTCGCGCGTCTAAAAATCGAGGTCCACGGGTGGCGAAGATCTTCTGTGCTCTCGCGTGCCTCGCATTTTCTGCGAGCGCGTTCCCCGCCGGTTTGAGCTTTGCCGGTGCGCCTCTTACCCCTGGCCGAACGGTACGCGTGAGCGTGCCTTTGAGTGCGTTGGAGAAATCGTATGTTGCGGAAGGAGGCAATGCCGTGCCGTCCTACACAGTGGCCACGCTGGCCGTGCCGCGCGGGTTTGATCCGAAAAAAACGTGGCCCGTTCTAATCGTGTTCTCGTCGAGCGATCACCTATTTCCGAGCTGGTACGACCTGATGGGCATCTACCGCGTGCCTGCGCTTGCGGAAGGCTGGGTCCTTCTCGCCGGCGATGGGCCGAAGCCACCTCCCGTCTTGGACAGCTCCGGCTGGCGGGCCGGTCATGCCCTCGCGGCGCTCGATGCATTGAACCGGAGCTTCCCCGGTTCCAGCAAATGGCCGATTGTGTGCGCTGGTCAGTCCGGCGGCTCGAAACGGGCGAGCTACCTTGCGCCCCTCCTCGCGGCGGGTGGTTATCGCGTCGCGGGAATTTTTCTCAACGGGATGAATGAGGAGCGAATCACGGAAGCCTACCGGCGATTCAAACCGGGCCACGACTTTCTCCGCACCCCTATTTTCTTGAGCAGCGGCGTGCACGACCTGATCGCCAAGCTCGAGCAGCAAAATGCCGTGGAAAATTCGATGCGGCGAACGGGATTCGAAAACATCCGGCACAAGACCCACCCGGGCGGGCACGAAGTGAGGCCCACCCAATTGCAGGAAGCGCTCCGCTGGTTCCGAAAAGGAATGTAGCGCCCCGGCGAACTAGCCTGAACCCTTCGATTTCACCCAGGCGCCGACCAGTTGCTCCAGCATATCGAGCGGCACTGGACCGTTGGTCAGCACCACGTCGTGAAACTCTCGCAGATCGAATTTCGCGCCGAGCTGCTTCTTCGCTTTCTCGCGCAGATCGAGAATTCTCAGCATACCGATCTTATAAGCGGTCGCCTGGCTCGGCATGACGATGTAGCGATTGATCGAGTCGACGCAATCCGCCTCGGCGTTAGGCGTATTCTGTTTTAAATAATCGATCGCCTTCTGGCGCGTCCACTTTTTCGCGTGAATGCCGGTATCGACCACGAGCCGGCATGCACGCCAGAGCTCGAGAGAAAGCCGGCCGAAATCGGAATAAGGATCCTGATACATCCCGATTTCTTTCGGAGTCAGCTCGCTGTAGAGCCCCCACCCTTCCGTGTAAGCCGTGAAGCGCCCGCCGAACTTCCGGAATTTCGGAATCCCTTTCAGCTCCTGCGCGATCGCGATCTGCATGTGATGGCCGGGAATGCCCTCGTGATGCGCGAGCGATTCCAGCTCATAGGTCGGAGTGTTCTTCATGTCCGACAGGTTGACGTAAAACATGCCGGGCCGTGATCCGTCCGGCGCCGGTTGATTGTAAAAGGCTTTGCCCGCCGAACTTTCGCGGAATTTTTCCACGGCCTTCACCACGATGTCCGCTTTCGGTTTCGTGATGAACAACTCGTCGAGCCGCTTCTTCATGTCGTCGACGATCTTCGTCGCCATCGCGAGATACTTCTGCTGGCCTTCCTCGGTCTGCGGCAAATAAAACTGCGGATCTTCCCGCATAAATTTGAAGAACGCCTGGAGGTCGCCTTTGAATTTCACCTTCTCCATGATCTTGCGCATCTCCCCGTGGATCCGCTCGACTTCCTTCAGGCCGGTCTGGTGAATTTGCTCCGCGGTCAGGTTCGTCGTCGTTGTCCGCTTCAAAGCGAACTCGTAAAACTCCGCGCCATCAGGAAATTTCCAGACGCCCGCGTCATCGGTCGCTTTTTTCTCCTGCTCGTGCAATACCGCGATCAGTTTCGCGTAGGCCGGCTTCACGGAATCGACCAACGCCTTCCGCGCGTCCGCGATTAGTTTATCGCGCGCAGCGGCGTCCAAGTCCTTAACTGCGCCAACTTTCTTGGTGAAATCCTCCAACAACGGACTGACCGGCCCCGATTCCTCGAACGGCTGGCCCTTGGTCACTTTGATGCAGGCTTCGAGCACCAGCGGGAAAACGAATTTCGGCGGGATGACGCCATGTTCTTCGCGCGCCTTCAAATTCACAATCAACTGGTCGAACAATTTCGGAATTCCGTTGAGCCGGGCGATGTAAGCCTGCGCATCTTTTTCGTTGTCGATTTTGTGGATGTTGATCAGGAAGGTCGGGATCTCGGAGTGGGCGCCGCCCATTTGATTCACCGGGTAACTATCGTGGCGGAACTTGAAGCCCTCGGTGTCGCGTTGGACCTGGAACTCGTAGAGGTCGCTACTGAGCTGCGCCTGCCTATCGAGCTTCTCTTTCGGAAACTGGCGCTTCAACTCCGCGAGATTTTTTTGGGCGGTCTCGAGATCGCGCTTGGCCGCCTCGTCCGAGATGTCGTTCCACTGATCGTTGTGCGTTTTGATGCCGAGGGACGATTCGATCTGCGGATGGGTCGCGACGAATTCGTCGAAAAATTTATCGAGGAATTCGTTGGCGCGTTGGGACTCGGTCGCGGTTGGAGTGGCCGGTGAAGGAGTTGGCGTATCCGCGGCAAATGAAGTGACCGCGCAAATCAGGAGCGCAAAGATTAGATGAATCGGTTTTTTCATGTTCGTAAATGTAGAGGCGTTCGGGCGGCGAACGCTGGTTGTTTTTGTTACTCCGTCGCGGCTTTTTCTGCGCCCAAGCCAGTATTCGCGCGAACACTTAGTTCCGCAAACCTCGCTTCCGCGCGCGGCTCGCGGCGCAGGAACGTCCCGACAATCGCGCCCAGGAAGCCGAGCGGAATGCTCAGAATACCCGGGTTCTTCAACGGAAAAATGGGTTGTCCATGGATCAGAGCCTTCGGGTCCATTCCCATTACGCTGGGGCTGATCATGATCAGCACGATCGAGCTGGCGAGCCCGATGAACAAGCCGGCCACGGCGCCGGCGGTATTGAAGCGGCGCCAGAAAATGCTCAAGACGATCACCGGCAGATTCGCGCTAGCCGCGACCGCGAAGGCGAGACCGACAAGGAAAGCGACGTTCACGGTCTGCAGCTTGATGGCCAGCAGGATTGCAACGGCTCCGACCACAAAAGCGGTGGCCCTCGCCACGCGCACCTCTTCACCGGGGCGCCGTTCGCGGCCGTGGTGGATCACGTTCGTATAAAAATCGTGAGCGAAGCTGGTGCTCGCACTGATCGTTAGGCCGGCGACGACCGCGAGGATCGTGGCGAAAGCGACCGCGCTGATAAATGCGAAGAACACGCTCCCGCCCAAGGCCTCCGCCAGAAGCGGCGCGCTCATGTTTTCGATGCTGATCTTGCCCGGCGTAAGAATCGTGGCGGCGCCGAAACCGAGAAACGTCGTCATGATATAGAAGACGCCGATGAGCACCATGGCCCAGACTACGGAGTGCCGCGCGGTCCGGGCATCGGGCACGGTGTAAAAACGCACCAGAATATGCGGCAGGCCCGCTGTTCCGAAAATAAGCGCGAGCCCGAGCGAGATCAGATCGATCGCGCCCCAAGGCGGTTTGAAGAGCAATCCCGGTTGGAAAAAGTTTCGCGTGACCGTCGCGCCATCCGCGCCGATCCAGCTCACATGGCTGATCGCTTCGAAAAATGCGCTGAAGCTAAAACCAAAATGTTTCATCACCAGGATCGATAGAAAAATGCTGCCGCTCATGAGCAAAACCGCCTTGATGATTTGCACCCAGGTCGTCGCCAGCATTCCGCCGAAGACCACGTAAACGATCATCAGGATCCCGACGCCAATCACGGCGGTCTCGTAGTTCACACCCGGCAGGAGTAATTTGACGAGCGCGCCGGCGCCCACCATTTGCGCGATCATGTAGAAGGTCGAGACGGTCAGTGTGCTCACGGCCGCCATCGCGCGAACCGGCCGGGCGTTCAGCCGGTAGGCGAGCAAATCCGCCATGGTGTATTTGCCGGCGTTGCGCAGAGGCTCGGCCACGATGAGCAACACGGTCAGGTAGGCGACGAGCCAGCCGACGGAATACATGAAGCCGTCGTAGCCATTGAACGCGATCATTCCCGCGATGCCGAGAAAGCTCGCGGCGCTCATGTAATCGCCCGCCACGGCGAGCCCGTTCTGCCATGCGGTAATGCGACGACCCGCGGCGAAGTAGGCCACGTCACCGCTCGATCGTCGCGCCGCCCAGTAGGTGATGCCGAGCGTGACCAACACGAACCCGAGGAACATCGCGAGCGCTGTTGTCATATTACTCGCCCGAAATGGTATTGGGCGCGATCACGTCCGCCGCCATTTTATCGAATCGCGCTGCGGCGCGGACATAAAGAGCGGCGATGATCCAGGCCACGAAGAACTGCGAAAGCGCGAAGAGATACGCGAGATTCACCGGACCGAAGACCTGTCTTTCCATGAAGGGCCGCGCGTAACCGATCAGCACCGGCAACGCAAAATAATAGACGATGAAAAAGATGGTCGCCGGCACGACGAAACGCCGCTTCGCTTTGAGCAGGTTCCGGAATCGTTCGCTGGCCGCGAGCCGTTCCCAATCAATCACATCCGGCTCTTCATCCGCGGTCCGTTCGTGCGCAGGCTTCGGTCCTCCGAGCGGCGCGATGTCGGTGTCCGCGCCAACGATCGGCGTGGCGTCGTGTGGATTTTTTTCGTCGCCCAAGTCCATTGCTTCCACTTACGAGCACGCCTTGCGGAAGAACAAGCAAAAGTCTGCGCGGGCAAATCCGGCCCTGAAACGCCCGGCCAGCCACTGAGCGAAACATAAGTTTCCCTTTAAAGCACAGTGCTACACTCTGTCGTGCACGCCTACCTTGGAAGGAGACATCAATGCGGAAATTCCCGTCGTTTACATCAGCTGTGAAACGAATTGCGGGTTCGATGGGCCATAAGCCGGTGTCCGTCTCGGGGACTGGTGCTCCAAAGGCAGACATTCCCGGGATGGTTTCGTCCGCCGAAACGGCGTTCTACAGCGAGAGCGCGGCTCGCTACTTTGG
>JBEEHT010000059.1:0-30491 GCA_041167545.1 Verrucomicrobiota bacterium | reverse complement strand
TGGTGAAAGCCGGCGTCGTCGATCCGACCAAGGTGACCCGGAGCGCGTTGCAAAACGCCGCTTCGATCTCCGGCCTGCTCCTGACTACCGAAGCCATCATCACCGAAGTTCCTGAAAAGGAAAAGGGCGGCGGAATGCCTCCTGGCATGGGTGGTGGAATGGGCGGCGGCATGGGCGGCATGGATTACTAAGCCGAACCAAAATGTAAATTGCGACAGCCGGGCTTCGAAAGGGGCCCGGCTGTTTTGTTTGTAACGATGGCGCCCGAGATAATTGGCTGGAGTTTCATGAAGGATCGGCGCACTGGCCGGCCAGTGGGTCCCCTAACGCCAGTATATAAAGAAGACTGGCCCTTTGAAATGCCGCCGCGCGATCAGCGTCTCTGGCGGTATGTTGATCTCTGGAAATTTGAAGCGCTGCTTCAAGCCTCTGCGTTATATTTTCGCCGCGCTGACAAGTTGTCGGACGTCGGCGAAGGAAGGCTTTCCAAAGAAGGCGTTCGCGGAACCTTACGCAGCCAAATTGCGTTCAACGCCGCCTACAACATCGCTTCGCAAAGTCATGCAATTGATCTCGCAGCACACGAAATAACGCGCGGATGTATGTTTATCAACTGTTGGAATATTGCGGAAACAGAGAGAACCAAGATGTGGGCCGAGTACACGACTAGCGAAAAATCTATCGTCATGTCGACAACACTTGATCGGCTCCTGCGCGTCGTATCGGTCAATCATTTGCTCGTCTCCCGCGTGAAATACGTTGATGAAGACACGCCTCGTGCAGAGTTCTCTCACACAACCCCGTTCTTCTACAAAGACACCTGCTTCTCATTCGAAAACGAGCTCCGGCTGGTGCGTCCATTGATGAGCGGCGAGCAGGTTTTGACCAATGACGAAAGAGATTTTGGGAAATTAATCCACGTCGATGTGTCGCGGCTTATCGATCGGATTGTTATGCACAAGCACATGCCTGCGGAAACCCGTGATCTCGTTGGCACGCTGGTAAAGACTCACTGCCCGGGCGCTGAATTGCTTTTGTCCGCGGTGGAGCCGAATCGTCACAAAACCTCGTAAAGCCACAATCTCGCCCCTCAGCTATGCTTTTCCCGCCCAAGTTAATCCATCAGCACGTCCGTGATCTCTGCAAAAAGATCGTGGCCGGCGGCACGCCTGTGCGGGTCCCGGTTGAAGTAATGCGAGGCGCGCAGGTCAACGAATGCTTCCCGAACGTCCAAAAAAAAATCGCGATCGCCGGGGGAAGCCTCCAACACGGTTGGACGATTTGGGAGCGTCCAGGGCTGTTCATTGAAGGCGAATTCCACGGAGTATGGGTCTCGCCCCAAGGCAGTTTCATTGATGTGAGTCCGAAGCTAGACGGAGAAGCCGAGATATTGTTTCTAACGGATCCTGTGGAAATTTTCGACGAAGAGAACCCGATGAGACGGGATAACATACGCCTCGCTGAATATGATCATCCGGTGGTGCATGAATTCCTCCAACAGTGTGCAAAGATTCGTGAGTATGAGGAAAGTTGCACCGACCCACATAATCCTCGGCAATTCATAATTGACCCGTCCATTTACGAACCGATGTTGCATCGCCAAGCGATGCTTGAGCAGCGAATGGTCTCTTTGCCTCCCGGTCGGAATGCGCCATGTAGATGCGGCAGCGCAAAGAAATATAAAAAGTGCTGCGGTAAATAGCTAAAAGATATGCCTGGAAAAAAGGGGAAACGTCGAACGCCTGAATCCCGCATTAATGCGCAACAGCAGGCAAGCCAGTTAGTTACCCAGTCACCGCTCGTATTCGTCAGCCACGACACCCGCGACGCCGATCTGCAGAAGCGTTCTCGAATCTGTTGACCGACGCCAGTGGAGGCATGCTGCAATCGTTCCGATCATCGGATAAGAAGGGAACCGCGGGCATCGAGTTCGGCACGGAGTGGTATTCTGCAATTATGTCGAAACTCGGCGAAGCGACCGATGTCGTGGCGCTGCTGACGACGCATAGCTTGGATCGACCGTGGCTGTTGTACGAGGCCGGAGTAGCAAAGGGTAAGTTGAACACGACCGTCCTGGGTGTGGCGCTTGGAATTTCGCTGGACCAAGCGAATAACGGTCCGTTCGCACAGTTCCAGAACTCAAGCGATGACGAAGACTCGTTGACGAAACTGGTTCTTCAACTCATTAGGCGGAACCCGAACGCTGCGCCGCGTGATGAAGCGGTGCGACGTCAAGTGGAGGTATTCATTGCTGCTAAGAAAACGATAATTGAGAAACGTGGGAAGGCCCCTCGAACCGCCCCTAAGGTTGATGAGACCAGCGTCGCGAAAATGTTCGAAGAAGTTAAGATTCTTGTTCGCGATTTGCCTGAGCGGGTCTCTACCGTCGAGTCATCACGCGCCCGCCGCCGCCGCTCTCGGTTTCATCCAGGAATGCTCTTTGAGCTGATTCACATGGGATTGAGGATGGGGCGTCGGCGCTCGCCGGTCGGCATCCTATTGGCGTTTGGGGTTTTTCAGGACTCAGTGCCCATGTTAGTTCCTTTGGGACAGCAACTATATTCCGCGATTGTATCTGCCAATAAGCGGTTGATTGAACAGGTGCTGTTGGATCTTCGCATCGCCGTAGACCTAATTGGCCGTATGCCGCGGGAGTTGGAGTTCGCGCGGGGCGAAGACGAAGAGATAATCTACGTGTTGAGGCAATTCGCTGAAGAGCTGGAGGGTGTAGTCCGTCATACGTACTTGCGCCCGGCGGGCAGACGTAGCGTCGCCGCGGCTGAGGAGAAAGAATGACGCGAATCGAACCATCCACTGGTTTCGATTTCCTTCATCTCGCCTACCCGCTCGCCTTTCTCCGAGTCGAGCGGGGCGATCTTTCTTATCGCTGACGCTTGTTAGTTACGGCGTCGTTTGGTTTTGGCTTTTGCCTGGGGCGAGTCGTCCAGGTTGTAACCGTAGTCGCCGAGCGCTTTGGGATTGTCGCGGTTGGCAACCAGCAGGAAATCGCAGGCGTCGCGCAATGCCTAAGTCACGTTCGGCATGACGGCGTCACGGGCGCGATATTCCCGTTCGGTTGCTTCGCGAGGTCGGCGGCTGCATCGTGCGTTTTGGCATCGTTGAGCGAAGCACCGTCCCTGTCCAATTGAGGCTCCCGAGGAGTGAAGTTGTTCCCGCAACATTGCCAGTGTGTTGACAGTAAAAATGAATGGCGAACACTCATTCATGCGGCACGGCTTGATCCGCCTATTGCTCCTTGTGACCTTCGTGGGCGCGACTCAGGGGGCGCGCGTGGCAAAGGCCCAGGAGCAGAAGCCGAAGCCTGATTACCGTGCGGTTGTGTTAGTCGCTCCTCGTCCGGATTATCCTTATGAGGCGCGGAGAGCCCGGATTACAGGCACGGGCGTTGTCATCATGCGGGTGGATACTTCGACAGGCAAAGTCGTCTCCTGTTACATGGACCCGAGTACGGGCAGCACGGCGCTTGATGCGGCCGCCTTGCAGGCTTTTCGGCAATGGCGTTTCAAACCCGGCACCGTCGCCACGGCAAGGTTACCGATCACTTTCACGATGGGCGGGCAAGTCCTGACCGAGTATCGAGTGAAAGAAAAGCCAATGGATGAAGCGCTGGCGGCCTTCTTAGGGAAAGGCACTGTGGAGAACGGTCCTATCCCGGCCTACTCGCGATCGGTTCCCTGGACAACGAAACAGGGCACCGGCCGTTACGAGCTCCATGTTCAGAAAGATGGGCGCGTTTCGGAAGTAAGAATCTTGAAGGCTTCCGGAGATGCGGTCTTCGATCGGACGGCTGTAGATACTTTGCGAAAATGGCGGCTTCGCCGCGGTCCGTTGATCTTGGTGCTGCCCTTGAGCTTTAAACTTACACCTACCAGTTACGAAGTTGATATTCCAAAGGATCGATAATGGTCCACTCCATGAACCTCTCCTTGCGCATCCGGCAACTCTTTACTCCGGCATCGACGCGCCGGAGCCGCCGATGGCGGCGGGGAAGTCTTTCAGTTTCGGCAGGCCATCTTTAACCCGCAGGACTGTGTCTTCGTAGTTGAGGTGGACGGTGGCCTTGAAGGTGAAACCGTTCAGCGGAGTGCGAATGTCGGTCAGGCCAAGGGTGGGATGATCGACCATGACGTGGGCGCCGCATTTGGTGCAGAAGCGGCGTTCGCTTATCTCGCTGCTCTTGAAGCGGCCGAGCGATTCGGCGCCCTTCGTGATCTTGACGGCCTCCGGTTTCCACAAGGTAAAGAGGGCGATGGGCGCGCCGGTATAGGCCCGGCAACCGTCACAATGGCAGTAGCCCATGTCCAGCGGCTCGCCGCTCGCCTCGATCGTAACCGCCCCGCAATTACAACTTCCAGTATATGTCTCAGCCATGGCATTACTCATATTCTCGCGGCCTCGTGGATTCCAGATTTTTCTACGTTGACTCCGGCACTGGTTCGGTTTCGTGAAGACGGCCGTAATCGACGGTAAGGCGGCCATCCTCCAATTCGGTATAGACATCGACGAAGCGAACGCCGAAACGAATGTCGTCCCAGGCGTAGTCCTCCGCGGCTTGGACGGAGGCGGCCATGACGAGTTCCAGGGACAAGGTAGAGGCCACGAAGAAGGCATCTTCCTTTTCCAGCCGCTCGGGAGTTATACCAAGTAAAGGACTGTCCTGATCGATCGTGTGGCGGATGATAAGGGCAGCGGGGAAGCTGATCATGCGTTCGGGATAGACCTTCAATTCGTAAAAGCGCCGGATGTCATCGCCTTCCTTCACGCGCTCGTCGCGGGAGTAGAGCAGTCGGAATTCGGCTTCCGCCATGCTGGTGTGGCGAAGGTTCGCGACCCGGAACATGACGCTGAGCCGGCCATCGAAGGGAGCGATGACGAGAGAGTTGCTAAAGACAATGCGCGCGGTGGGGCGCGCGAAGCGGACAAAGATCAAACCTGTTATGACAGCGATCCAAATCATGCCGAGGAAGATCTCGATCGTGACAATGATGTGGCCGTAAACAGTCGTTGGATAGTTGTGGCCGTAGCCGACCGTGGCCAGCGTTTCGACGCTAAAGAAGAACGCTTGAGGGAACGAGCCGGGCGTCATGTCGGCGACGCAGTTTCCACCAACCGCGTAGAGAGTCGCAAAGAGAAGATTGATGAAGACGTAGCTACCGAGGAGGAAGAGAGCGAAGCGGGGCCAGCTAAGTGAGAGGACCCAATGATAACTGTCGCGCCAACCGCTTACCGCGGCATTAATCTTGAGAAACTCGGTGCGGCCGGCGCGCGTCGAGATGGGGCGATGAGGCCGATGCTTCATGGGAGGGCCGAGCTCTTGTAGGCTGGAAGGATATGGATCAAGCAAGGCGTCGCTGAGCTCCGCCCTCCATGTTTATGCTTCATGGCTTTCCGCCGAAGGTAACGTGATCGTCGAGATCGACGAGGTCGAACCAGGCCTTGACGTCTTCGCGGTCCTTGGAAAACTTGCCGACGTATTCGGCAAAGTATTGAAGTGTCTCGATATCGCCCGCAGGTCCGCGGCGGGTCATGAAACTGCTCCAGGCGTCGATCTCCCAGGTGGCGCGTTTGTATGGCGCGTTGGCGTTGATCCATTCGAGGATTTCCCAGTCGCCTTTGCCGGCGGCGAGTTGTTCTTTCAGGCCCGCGAACTCGAGGCCGAGGAAATCCTTGAGATGCTGATCGAGCGGCGCGTCGTAGGTGAACTCGCCGTTGGTCCCGGCGATGGTGGCGCGGCCTTTATCGAGCAGGCGGGGCAGAATGACGTAACCGCCGAGACGGCAGTGCGGACTGCGAGGGGGGCGTTTCGTAAGATCGGGCGCGGAGATTTTCGGAGAGTCAGGCATGATCAGTCGATTATTGACGACCGTGACGGGAGGTCAAAGAATTTGCTTCTGTTTCGCTTCGCATCCAGCATACGCTCCATTCGTCGATGAAATCTGTTTCGCGCAATTCGCCGACATGAAGCGCGCACTCGATCAGCGCCAGGTCGTCTAAACTGGCACATCCATTTAGCAGCGCGTCCGCCAAAATCTTATGAAATACGACGTTTCCGCATTGATGACCGAGGTCAAAGCCAAGAACCCGGGCGAACCGGAGTTTCATCAGGCAGTCCAGGAAGTGGTCGAATCGCTGTCCCTCGTGCTCGATCAGCATCCGGAATATCGGAAGGCCAAGATCATCGAGCGAATCATTGAGCCGGAGCGCGTGATCATGTTTCGGGTGCCGTGGCAGGACGATCAAGGCGAGCTGCATGTGAACCGCGGATTCCGCATCCAGATGAACAGCGCGATCGGGCCCTACAAAGGCGGCTTGCGTTTCCATCCTTCCGTTAACCTGGGTATCCTGAAGTTCCTGGCCTTCGAGCAGGTATTCAAGAACGCGCTCACTACCTTACCGATGGGCGGCGGCAAAGGCGGGGCCGACTTCGATCCGAAAGGGAAAAGCGACAGCGAAGTGATGCGTTTCTGCCAGGCCTTCATGTGCGAGCTCTTTCGCCATATCGGGCCGGACACGGATGTCCCCGCGGGCGACATCGGCGTCGGCGCGCGAGAGATCGGATATCTTTTCGGGATGTATAAACGGCTCAAGAATGAGTTCACGGGCGTGATGACAGGCAAAGGTCTTACCTGGGGCGGCTCGGTGATTCGCCCAGAAGCGACAGGTTACGGCGCGGTTTACTTCGCCGCCGAGATGCTGAAGACGCGCAAAGAAGACCTGGCGGGTAAGACCTGCCTTGTTTCGGGGAGCGGTAATGTGGCCCAGTACACGGTCGACAAGCTGATCTCGTTAGGCGCCAAGGCCGTCACGCTCTCCGATTCGACCGGTTACATCTACGACGAGGCTGGCGTTAACCGGGAAAAGCTAGCCTTCGTCATGGACTTGAAGAACAACCGTCGCGGCCGGATCTCCGAATACGCGGATAAATTCAAGGGATCGACCTTCACGCCGGCAGACGCGGCGCTCGATCACAATCCGCTCTGGGGTCACAAGGCGGAGTGCGCCTTTCCCAGCGCCACGCAAAACGAGATCAACGGAAAAGACGCAGCGAATCTTCTAAGGAACGGCGTCTATGTCGTTTCGGAAGGCGCGAACATGCCGACGACGATCGACGGCGTGAACCAGTTTCTCGAGGCAAAGATCCTTTTTGGTCCCGGCAAGGCCGCGAATGCGGGTGGAGTCGCGACATCCGGTCTGGAGATGGCCCAGAATAGCATGCGCATTTCATGGACCCGCGAAGAAGTGGACGCGCGTCTCTTCAACATCATGAAGACGATCCACGAAGTCTGTCATCGCACCGCCGAGAAGTATGGCACGCCGGGTAACTACGTGAACGGTGCGAACATCGCCGGCTTCCTCAAGGTCGCGAACGCGATGATGGACCAGGGATTGGTGTAATGTAGCACAGGCATCTTGCCTGTGTGGCTGGTAGGCGTCTCGCCTGCCTATAGAAAAGGGAAGACACAACAGGCTGGCAGCCTGTTGGCCACACAGGCAAGATGCCTGTGCTACGGCTTGGAACTGAAGCGCAGCGCCCGGTGCAAGCGCTTGGGTAACTGTGGCAAGTTCCGCCGTTCGATCAGGAACGTAATGATCCCGGCTAGCTCCTTATAGATGTAGTTCTTGTTAACGGCGCCTTGGAGATACTGCTCGCCGCTACTGCCGCCGGTGCCGATCCTAGTTCCAATCATTCGCCGGACCATTTGCAGATGGCGATACCGAAAATTTGCCAATTGCTCGTCGATTTCGATCAAGGCATTCAGGAGCGCGAACGGCAGCCGAAACAGTGGTTCGTCGCGATAGAGCATGATGAAGAGCGCCGCTCGCAGCGCGGCCGGGGAGAAATCGCCCGCGCCAGATTTAAAAAACATCTCGTCGAATTTACCCAGTAAGTCGGTTCGCTCATCGCGTTCCGAAAGACTGGCTTCGTAAAGCTTCCGGTAACGAGCCCAGAACTTCGGTGTATCAGCCGAGCCAGCTTCTTCTCCGTGCCATCCTTGCCAGAAAGAATCGTCAAAGAAAGGCATACGCCGCAGCCACTGTTCGACTAATTGTAAGAGCGAAGTTGTTTTCTCGGCGTCGACAATCGTGTTGTAATCCGCGGGACTAAAGCCGCCTACCTCGGTATGCTTGTAGTAGTCGGGCCGGAACCGATTCTCCATCCGCAATCCGAGCGTGGCTTCGATTTGCCGGAACTGCGTGCTTTGAAAACCGGAAGCGCCTTCGAGACTGGAACGGAAGTCGAGGAAGTCGAGAGGCGTCATGGTTTCCAGGACGTCCACCTGATGGCTCAGTAGTTTCCAGATCTCGACGATCCGCTTCAGGCGATGCACGACGACGTTCATGTCGGGGCCGTCGTCATCGGCGGAGGGTTTCTTAAGAACTTCGCAGCAGGCATTCAGCTCGTGCAGGATCTGTTTAAACCAAAGCTCGTAAGTCTGATGGATGATGATGAAGAGCATCTCATCGTGAGCCTGAAGCTTTCCTTCGATGAGGCTGAGCGGGGCCTGAAGAGCGAGGAGTTTATCGACAGCGAGGTAGCTTCCGTAGTAGGCCGGCTCTTGGTCGCTCTTGAATGGGCATTCCATCGCCGGAAGTGTCGTCAAAGCGGTGACAAGTGACAAGTGACAGTTTGCGAGGAAGAGGGAAGTGCGATTAAGTCGGAAGATGAGCACCTACCCGAAGAGTCCGACGGAAATGACGGCCGGAATGATGTATTTCCCCCGGATGCTGGACAAAATCCGGCTCCACGCCCGCGGAGAATTGCCGGAGGATTACCACGCCAATCTGGGAAGACCGAAAACGGCCGATGGCGTGTGCACGAATTTTCTGCGGGTGAATTATAACGTCTTATGCCAGCGGGTGCTGAAAGGCGGGACGGATGATGAGATTCTGGAATGGTGTTATCAAAATGGGCGGCGACTCAACGCAGGCGATATGACGGTTTGGAACGGCTTCGCCTCAAAGCTGGGCTGGAAGGATTTCGCGACGCCCCTGCTGGAGGAGCAGAAAGAAAAATATGGCATCGCTCATCGAACCGACATCGCCACCATCCCGGAACTAATCGACTTCGACGAAAAGCGAAGAGATTAATGCAGCGACTTTCATTGGCTTGCTCGTCCTGATTCGCCCGCCATCCCCGTAATTCGCAAGGCTATTCTTCGGGCCAAATCCGATATGTAATCGGCGTGAAGCCTGCTGCATTTAGGGAACGAATTCACCGAGGGACGGGCAAGAAGATGTCGTGTATTTTAGCGGAGAAACTCCGAAAGGTTGTCTGGGTTTGGTTGGCGTTGTGGCTGAGCGTGAGCTGGTCAATGCTTTCCGCGGCAACGCTTCCTCCCGGGTTTGTTGAAGCCCAGTTCGGGGCAAATGTTGGCAGCGCCCCGACTGCGATGACGTTTGCGCCCGATGGCCGGCTCTTTGTCTGCCGTCAGGGAGGGCAATTGCGCGTCATTAAAAATGGAACGTTGCTGGCAGCCCCCTTGTCACGTTGAGCGTCGACTCTTCCGGCGAACGCGGGCTACTGGGGATAGCCTTTGACCCTAACTTCAGCGCGAACCAGTTCGTTTATCTCTACTACACCACGAGCGCGGCGCCGATCCACAATCGGATCAGCCGTTTCACCGCGAATGGCGATGTGGCTTTGGCGGGCAGTGAGGTTGTCCTGGTTGATCTGGATAATCTCAGTAGCGCCACGAACCACAACGGAGGAGCGCTCCACTTCGGACCAGATGGGAAGCTTTACGCGGGCGTAGGCGAAAACGCGAACTCAGCGAACGCCCAGACCTTGAGCAACCGCTTGGGCAAAATCCTGCGGCTCAACTCGGATGGGACAATCCCAGCGGACAACCCCTTCTTCAACACCGCGACCGGAGCTAACCGCGCGATCTGGGCGTTCGGGTTACGCAATCCTTATACGTTTGGATTTCAGCCGGGCACTGGTCGCCTCTTTATCAATGACGTTGGCCAAAATGCCTGGGAGGAAATCGACGACGGCATTGCCGGTTCAAACTATGGGTGGCCTACCTGCGAAGGGGCCTGTGCCCAGCCGAACGCGAACTTCCGCGACCCGCTCTTTCAATACGGCCACGGCACCAGCGCCACCACGGGATGCGCCATTGTGGGCGCCGCCTTTTACAATCCCGCGGTTAACCAATTTCCGGCCAGCTATTTCGGGAAATACTTCTTTGCCGACCTGTGTAGCGGTTGGATCCGCTTGTTCGATCCTGCGACGCGGACAGCCAGCGCTTTTGCGACCGGTCTCTCGACTCCAGTGGACCTGCAAGTAGGCCCTGACGGCTGCCTCTATTACCTTGCCCAGGGCAATGGCGGACAGGTCTTCCGAGTCAGCGCAGTCGCTTCCCAGCCATTGAACATCTCAGTCCGGTCGCGCGTCGGCACTGGTAACGATGTAATGATCAGCGGCTTTATTAGCACCACTGGCTCATCCAAGAAGGTGATCATCCGCGCGCTGGGCCCTTCCTTGCAATCAGCTAACGTTCCCGACCCACTCGCTAATCCGGTTCTCGAATTGCATGCTGGCGATGGCTCGCTCATTACCATGAACAATGACTGGCGGGATAACACCCCGGCGCAGCAGCAGGACATCGTCGACCATAACCTGGCACCACCGAATAGTCTCGAGTCCGCCATTGTCATTACCCTTCAACCAGGTAACTACACGGGTATCGTCAGGGGTCAGGGGAACACGAGCGGCGTTGGTCTTCTGGAAGTCTACGACCTGGATGCGGCGGCGGCCTCACGGCTCGGCAACATCAGCGGACGCGCTTCCGTCCAGACTGGCGGCAACCTGTTGTTCGCCGGTTTTATCGTTGGCAACAACATCGGCGCCGCCAGGGTCGTCGTGCGCGCGCTGGGACCGTCGCTTGTGCCATTGGGAGTTACCAATCCGTTGCCCGATCCAACCCTCGAACTGCATGATAACAACGGCGCGTTGCTTATGAGCAACGACAACTGGCAGGATAACCCCAATCAGGCAGCGCAACTGACGGCAAACGGCCTGGCGCCCACCAATCCCCTGGAATCGGCGATCTCGACGAGTCTGCTCCCAGGAACGTATTCGGCTATTGTCGGCGAGAAGAACGGCGTGGTCGGCGTTGGTCTCGTCGAAGTTTATAACCTTCCGTAGCGGACAACGCTTCTTCTCAAGGAGCGGCGGTTTGAAACCGCCGACAAAAAAAACGGCGATTGCAAATCGCCGCTCCTTGTCTTGAAGTGGGGAATTGAATCCTACCGATAAGGAACCTTCGTTCGCGCGCCGGCTGGGTGCGTTCGACGCAACCATGATCGTCATGGGCGGAATCATTGGCGCTGGAATCTTCGTCAATCCATCGGTCGTCGCACGGCAGGTGCATACGCCGCTGCTGGTCCTCGGCGCGTGGTTGATCGGCGGCGTGATCGCGCTGATCGGCGCGTTTGTTTACGCGGAGCTCGCTGTACTCCGGCCGCGAGTAGGCGGACAGTATGCCTATCTGCGGGATGCTTATCATCCGATCGTCGCATTCTTATACGGATGGACCTTGTTGCTCGTTGTCCAAACGGGCGGGATGGCGGGCGCGGCAATCATCTTCGGCCGATACTTTCGCGAGCTATCGGGCATTCCCATTCCCGAGCAGGTTATCGCGGCGCTGGCGTTGGGCATTCTAACTGTAATCAACTGCCTGGGTATCCGTGCCGGCAGCAATGTTCAAAGCGCCCTAATGCTGACCAAGCTCGGCGCGATTGTCTTGCTGATCGGCGCCGGTTGGATGCTGGTCGGTCCGGCGGCGCCAGACCTAACGACAAGTGCGGCGATTGGTTCCAATGGAGCAACTGGCGCCTGGGAAGGTTTGGCGGCAGCGATGGTGCCGGTGCTCTTTGCTTACGGCGGCTGGCAAACAGCCACCTTCGTCAGCGGCGAGATGCGCGATCCAAGGCGGGATCTGCCCCGCGGACTCTTCATCGGGGTCGTGGGTGTGATCATTATTTACCTGCTGGTGACCTATGTCTGTTTGCGCGCGCTCGGCGTGGCTGGGCTGGCGAATACCACAACTCCGGCCTCCGAAGTGATGCGACTGGCGTTGGGCTCGCGCGGTGGGAAGATTATCGCCTGCGGAATTGCCATCTCGACAGTCGGTTTCCTCAGCCAGAGCATTCTGACAGCGCCTCGCGTTTACTACGCGATGGCCCGCGACGGTGTCTTCTTCAAGGCGGTCGGACAATTAAATCCGCGAACGCGGGTTCCGGTAATCGCCATTGTGCTCCAGGGCGTCTGGGCTGCCGTCGTGGCGATGACGGGAAGGTATGAGCAAATTCTTAACTACGTCGTTACGATCGATGTCCTCTTCTTCGGATTGACCGGCGCATCGCTCCTCGTGTTCCGCGCCCGGGCCCGCCGAGAGAAAACGGAAGAGCAAGAGGGCGTATTGGTCCGGGTTCCGTGGCATCCATTCACAACCTGCGTGTTCGTCCTGGCGTCTTGGGGCGTGGCCATCAGCACGCTGGTGCGCTTTCCGCAAAACGCCGGCATCGGCGTCGTCATTCTTGGGATCGGCGTTTTCGTGTATTACTTCTGGGCCGCGCCGTCTTCGCAGACGCAATAGAAAAAGCGGCGGCGACCCTGCGATCGCCGCCGCCTGTTTCTCCTAAGCAGATGGAGTTACTTGTTCTTGGCGTCGTGCATTTCCTGCATCGCCTTGCGCATGTCTTCGTGCGCCTTCTTCATCGCATCGAATTTTTCCTGTTGCTGCGGCGTGAGCAATGGGCGGATCTGCGCGGTGGCGCCGTCCAGGAGTGCGTGCATCTTTTGCATCGCTTCCTCATGAATGGCCTTCATCTGTGGCTTCATCTGGTCGACGATCGGTTGCACTTTGGCCTTTTGATCGTCAGTGAGATTGAGGTCCTTGCTCAAATGCTCGAGCGGATTCCCCTCCATGTGGCCCGGGCCCGGTCCGTGGTGTTCGTGTTTTGGTCCGTGCTCGCCTGGTTCCTTCGCTTGAAGGTAAACGAGACCGCCGAGCGAAAGCGCCACGGCAGCCATGAGTGTCATAAGTTTTCGTGTCATTGTTTGGTTTGTTTCTTGTTTTTTGGCGCAATCAGAGCGCCTCTTTCAGGAATGGATGACTCGCCCGTGCGCCTCACGGTTACAAATTTGTTCCGCCAATTTTTCGGCGACGCAAAAACTCCCCAATTTTTTGTAACCTGGTGGCCTGCGGCGCTGTCTTCCTCAACAGCGTGGACTCGCTTCGCTTTACATGGCTGCTGATGGCGTCTCACGGGAGTTGGTGGCGGCGGTGCTGCAACAGGACGATGAGGCGGCCCGCGAACTGGTGCGGCAGCTCTACCCGTTGGTGGCGAAACTGGTGCGCGCGCATCGGCCGGCGCGAAGTGCCGAGGAGGATCTTTGCCAGATGATATTCATCAAAGTCATGCAGAAGCTGTCTCAGTTTTCGTGGAAAGCGCCGCTGGAACATTGGGTTTCGCGCATCGCCATCAACACCTGCATCAACCAGATCCAGGCCGAGAAAGCGCGGCCGGAATTACGGGAAGCGGATCTGAGTGAAGAGCAGGCGGCGGTGATCCAGAACCTGGCGGCGACGAGCGATGAACTGGCGCCCGATCATAGTTTTGCGTCTCGGCAGTTAGTCGAGCATCTTATGAAGGCGCTAAAACCAGCCGAACGGCTCGTGATCGATCTACTTTATTTGCAGCAGCGTTCCGTGGCGGAGATCCAGAAGATCACCGGCTGGAGCGGCGCGCTCGTGAAAGTGCGCGCGTTTCGGGCTCGACAAAAAATGAAGAAGCGAATGTCGATGATCTCGGCGAAGGAGAACGCATGAAGCCGGCTGATTTGGATCGTCTTCTGCGCTCGGCTTCGAAGGCTGCGGAACAGCCGGCGCTCGAAGCCCCGTTTGGGTTCGAAACGCGGGTGCTCGCCTCGTGGCGCGCGCGGCACGAAGGCTACAACGAGGTCGCGGACCTCACCCGATTCCTCCGCCGGACCGGCGCGATTGCCTTCGTCGTCCTCACGATAGCGACTGCTGCCGCCTACAAACAATTCGCCGACAACACGACTCTTTCCTCACCGCAAACAAACGAATACGCCATCGCCGATTCGCAGATCCAAACGGAGTTCTCGCAATGAACAACTCCTTGAAATGGAAACTGGCGTTCGCCTTCCTGCTTGTCTTCATCGCCGGGCTCACGAGCGGCGCTTTTCTTGGAATGCACCATTTGAGAGGTCATTTCCTCGGGCCGCCGAATTCGGGAGATGTCGCGGGCAGAATGCGCGAACATTTCCGGCGTGCCTTGGATCTGACTTCGGAGCAGGAAAGTAAGATCGCGCCCATCATCGACGCGACGACGGCGAAGCTCGAAGCGATCCGCATTGAAACGGCGGAGCGCGTGCGGACAGTCATGGAGGAATCGAAGCGCGAAGTAGCGCCGTTCTTGTCTCAGGAGCAGCAAAAGAAACTCGAGAAGCTCGAAGCGGAGCATCGCAAGGTCATGGTTCATCATGGTTTTGTGCCGCCGCCTCCACCAAAGGAGAAGCCGTCGCCCTGATGATCCCGAAGGACGCCGACTTCCTGATCAAACGCTTCGAGCAGCCGGACGAAGTGCGGACGTTCACCAAGGGCAAATTCGAGATCGTGAAGATCGGCTCGATGACGATCGGGCGCGCCAGTTACGAACCGGGTTGGAAATGGTCGGAACACGTCGGTCCTACAACTGGCGCAACCTCCTGCGAGGTCGAGCACGTTGGCCTCGTCATCTCGGGATCGGCTGCGTGCCAGATGAACGATGGACGCTATTACGAAATGAAAGCCGGCGACCTATTCTACATCGGCCCGGGCCACGATAGCTGGGTGGTAGGCGACGAGCCGTATGTCTCTCTCCATTTTCTCGGCGCCGAGCATTACGCGGCGGCGAGTTGAAGGCGCGCCACGATTCACGCGCAAACTAGTCTGGCTACCGCGGCTGGCCCGGTGCTATACCTTGCTGCCGCATTTTGAAAAATTTTCTTCGGCTCAACGTTAGCCTGCTTTACTGGATCCTGGTCGCGCCCTTTAAGGGACAAATGTTCAAGATCGCGCCCATCTTCCGACAGATGGTGTTCATCGGCGTGCGGGCGACGCCGATGGTCGCGCTAACTGCGTTCAGCGTGGGCGTCACGCTCGCGATGCAGGCCGCGCATTCCCTCCAACAACTCGGCGCGGAGATTTACGTGCCCGATCTGGTCATGGTCACGCTGCTGCGGGAAATGGGGCCGGTGCTGATCGCCGTGATTGTGATCGGCCGCAGCGGGTCGGCGGTCGCGGCAGAGTTGGGAACCATGAAAGTGTCGGAGGAAATCGAAGCGCTGGAAGTCATGGCGATCAATCCGATCAGCTACCTGATCGTGCCGCGTTTTCTCGCCATGCTCGTGATGTTGCCCGCTCTAACGATCCTGGGAAATTACATCGGCGTCTTCGGCGGCTGGGCCGTCTGTCATTTCGCGCTCGATTTCAACACCGCCGGCTACGTGCTGCGTGCGCTCGAAAGCGCGGACACTTGGGACCTCTATTCAGGCATGATCAAGAGCGCGGTCTTCGCCTGGATCATCATCACGATCGCCTGCAATGCCGGTCTCCACGTCGAAGGCGGCGCGGAAGGCGTCGGCCAGGCGACGACATCGTCGGTTGTGCAAGCGCTCCTCGCGATGCTCGTCACGAACGCGATTCTCACCGCGGTGTTCTTTTTCGGCGCATGAGGGCGGAGACACAACCTGTCGTCGAGGTCACCGATCTGCACCGGAAATTCGGAAACCGCACCGTAATCGACGGCATTTCATTGCAGGTCCAGCGCGGCGAAACGCTCGTCATCATGGGTGGGAGCGGTTGCGGCAAAAGCACGCTGCTGCGTCACATCATTGGCGTGATGAAACCCAATGCCGGTTCGGTCAAGATCTTCGGCGACGAGATTACGACCAAGACCGAGCGCGAGATTGGCGATCTCCGGCGGCGGTTCGGGATGTTGTTTCAATCAGGCGCGCTTCTCGCCTCCCTCACCGTGGGCGAGAACGTGGCGCTCCCGCTTTTGCACCACACCGACATGTCGGCCGACGAAGTCCAGGACACGGTGATCCGAAAATTGCAGATGGTCGGCTTGAACGGTTTCGAAAATTTGAAGCCGGCGGAAATCAGCGGTGGAATGAGAAAGCGCGTCGGGCTGGCGCGCGCATTGGCGCTCGACCCCGAGCTGCTTTTTAGCGATGAACCGACTTCCGGGCTCGACCCGATCATGACCGCGGTGGTGGATAAACTCACGCTCGAGCTCACGCACGGAGAAGGCATGACCGCGGTCGTTGTCACTCACGATATGACGAGCGCATTTCGCATTGCCACCCGCATGATTATGCTCGGACGCGGCCGGATCATCGCGCAAGGTAGTCCCGACGAAATCCGCACTCACCCGGACCCGGAAGTGCAGCAATTTATCAATGGCGAACCCGATGGCCCCATGCCTTTGAATCTTTCCCAGGACGATCACGAGCATCATCCCCATGTGAAAGCGCGTCCGCTCGTCTCCGCCCGGCAACGCTTTCGCCACAAGATCCCATGAAACGAAACCTCTCCGATTACATCGTCGCCATTTCCGTCATCGCGTGCAGCATCGTCCTGCTGGCGGCGCTCACCATGGCGCTTTCCGGATTCCGCCTGAAGAAACCGGCGCGGACTTTGCAGATCGATTACGAAGACGTCACAGGGATCAAGCTGCACTCGGAAGTTCGTTATGCCGGCGCACCGGCTGGGCGCGTGATCGTGATGCGGCACCTCAGTCGCGACCAACGCGATTCGGCGGCGAACAAGCGGAACGCCGTCCGGGTTACGGTGAATCTCGAGGAAAATATTCCGCCGCTGCCCGCGGATGTGACGGCGACGCTCAGCTCGGACACGATGCTGGCGCCGAAGTTCGTCGCCCTTTCTGCCGGCACGCCCGGCGGCGAGACGCTGGCGAACAACGCGATCATCGAAGGCCACCCTTCTTACGGCATCGAGCAGATCACGGCTGCGGCCGGGCCGCTCTTCGAGAACGCAAACAAGCTGATCGACAACCTTAATGGGACGGTGACGAATCTCGACGGCACTGTGACCAGCGTGAAAAACGAGCTGGGACAATTCCTCCCTAAGTTCGCACCGCTGCTCGACAGCGCGAAAATCGATTTGGATGAGGCGCAGAAAATCATCAAAGGCTTGGATGGCGTCGAGCAGAACGCGAACAAAGTTTTCGACACGGCCGGGAAATTTCTCGGCACGACCGACAAGCAACTCCAGGATCAGATGAAAGAGCTGCGCGTGATTTTGCTGAATCTGAAAGTGGTCACCACGCACGCCAAAGCGATCACCGAGTCGTTAGGCGAAAAGCCGAACCGGATCATCTTCAGCCCTAAGGCGAACAAGCTGACGCCCGAAGCCGAGATTTTGAAGAGTCAGAAGCCGTTGCCCGCGAAGCAGCCGTAGCCCGCGCGTCACGTCCATGGAGGGCCGAGCTCTGCGAGGCCGCATGTTTCCAAAGCGCGCGGCGTCGCCGGAGCTCCGCCCTCCATTCCTCAAGACGTATTCCCCTGCTGATCCGTTGTGTACCTCCGTGACCTTTGTGAGAGGCATTCCAGATCAATCCGCCGAGATCACAAAGCGGTTCCCTTCGCTGTCCTTAAACATCGCGTACTTGCCCCACGGCTGTTTCTGCGGCGGGCCCTCGAACTCGACCCCGCGTCCCTTCAATTCCTCGTAGGTCTTGTCGATGTCATCGCACGCGTACGACATCGGCATCATCGAGCCGATCCGCTTCTCCTCGCCTTCGGCCGTGAACAAGACCACCCGCGTCTCGGCCTTCGGCACCCGCAGCTCGATCCACCGCTGCTTCTCATCGAACGGTTGATCGGTGATGATGGTGAACCCGAGTTTTTAGTATAAAAATCCAGCGCCCGGTTCTGATCGGCGACTGGAATGCTGACGAATTTGATTTGTTTGATCATGATGAACCGAGCCTAATTCGCCGGCGGCGACCGTCCAGTATTGCCGGCTTTTCACCGCAGAAACCGTTGTCCTTTTATCAGTAGAGCTGCTTGGCTAACGAATTTTTACGCTCGCATTGAATTAAGTCGCGGTGTAGTTTAGGACCCAAGTGAAATCCCTCCAGTCTCGCAGGCCAGTTGATCGACGCCCTCTGTGGCTGGCATTTTTCCTCGTTCTTGCCTGGAGTGGCACTGTTGCGGCAGCAGCGGATGCTACTTTGGAAATCCTCGGGCCCGCTCCTGGAACAAGATCGACATTGGTGGTGGGCTCGGACGGAAACTTCTACGGCACATCGTATGATGGAGGTTCGTTCGGAGGTGGCGCGATTTTTCGTGCGACTCCGGCCGGGCAAGTAACGATTCTAAAATCGTTCCCCGCCAGCAGCGATACCAACCGGTCGCCTGACGGAAGCAATCCCGCATTCCGGCTGGTGTTAGGACCAGATAACGTTCTTTACGGCAGTACCACGTTGGGCGGAACATCAACTCAACCACGAAGGGCGGCCGGCGACGGCGTCGTCTTCTCGATTACCGCAGCCGGAGAATTTCGGAAAATTATTGACGTTCCGCGCGGTTCCGAGCTGGCATTCGGGTTCCCGGAATTTGGAGTAATCGCACCGCTGACCTTTGGGCAGGACGGTTCTCTTTACGGCAGCCGCGCAGCTTCCATTTTCAAGCTCAGCCTCAGTGGGAATTTCACTACGTTGGCGACGCTGCCCCCAGGCCAGGGACACACTGGGCAATTCCAGGATCCTGCGATTGCCGCAAGTCGCGACGGCAATTTTTATGGCACCGCAAATTCCTCAGACCATTTCGGTGCGGATACCGCCTTTCGGATGGACTCATCCGGCACCATCGCTTTTCTCGCCAGAATCGAAGACGTTCCGTCGCCCAGTTTCTCGAGCCCGCCCGCCCCTCTGCTTGAGGCTGCGAACGGCGATTTGTACGGATTAACCTACGACACTGTTTTCAGAGTAACGAAAATGGGAACGCGAACCACCTTGCACCAATTCTCCGGCCCTGACGGTTCGGTGCCCTTGGATTCTCTGGTTCAAGGCATCGACGGAAATTTTTACGGAACCACCTCGAGGGGCGGATCGACAAATCCGGATGGATCGACAAACGGCACTGTCTATCGCATTACGCCCGCCGGCGATTTCGCCACGCTTGTTTTGTTTGATTCAGTAACGGGGACGGTCCCAACATCTGCTCTGGCCCGCGGCAGCGACGGCTGCTTCTATGGGACTACGTCGGCGACTGGACCGACTGGCACTGGGACCATTTTCCGGCTTACCGTTTTTCCGCCGAAAATCTCTGCCATTGTGCCTTACTCGAATCAAAGCCAGAGCACGCTCATCATTCACGGCCAATTCTTTGGTGGTGCCAGTGCTGTCAGCGTGAAGGGCATTCCGGTCACTTCATTCGTGATCGACTCGCCAACGCAGATCACCGCGACAGTCGCTCAAAATCAAGCGAGCGGGATCGTGTCCGTCACCACTCCGCTAGGCTCCGCTTCGCTCGAAAACGGGCCGGGCGCGTCCAGCCCAGTGCTGAATCTTTCATCACGCCTAACCGTTTTTGCCGGGGATGACGCCTTATTCGGCGGGTTTATCATTTCGGGTTCCGAAAGCAAAAAGATGCTCGTGCGCGGCATGGGCCCGTCTTTGAAAAAGGCGGGCGTGGCGAATGCCCTGGAGGACCCCAGGCTGGAACTGCACAACCAGAATGGCGCGATTATCGCGTCGAACGACAATTGGCGCACGACTCAAATAGGGGGCGCGATCACGGCGGACCAGGTTTCCGACATTTCTGCTACTGGTCTTGCACCAGGCGATGATCGAGAAGCCGCGCTGTTGGTCACCCTGCCAGCCGCAGCCTACACGGTCGTGGAGCGCGGAAACAATAATATGGCTGGCGTGGGATTAGTGGAACTCTATGACTTGAGTTCCCCGTCCTCGACGGCGAAACTCGCTAACCTCAGCACGCGCGGTTCGCTCCTCAGCGGTGATGATCTTCTCATTGCGGGCTTCATCGTTGCTCAGCCGAAATCAGCCAGCATCATCGTCCGCGCCATCGGACCATCGCTTTCGAAGTTCGATGTAAGCAATCCGTTGCCGGATCCGACAATCGATTTGCGCGATAGCAATGGACTTCAGATCGCGTTCAACAACGATTGGCAAGACAACCAGGAACAAGAGATCACCAAGACCGGCCTCGCGCCGGCGGATCGGCGTGAGGCAGCGATTGTCACGGCGCTTGCACCCGGAAATTATACGGCAGTTGTTCGCGGCGGCAGCGATAACACCGGCACTGGTCTCGTAGAGGTCTACGACCTCAGCCCCTAGACCGAACGCTGCCTTGGAACTTCCGCATTCCGACTTCAGCCGGTGCGCGCGAGCTGCGCTTCGCGTTTGCGGATAACTTGGAGTGTGACGAGGGCAGCCAACGCGCAGATCAACGCGCCGATGGCCATCGTGGCGGGGGTGCCGATGAAATCGGCCATGACGCCGGCTTCGAGACTACCGAGCGGAATCATGCCGCCGAAGATCAGGGTCCAGATTCCCATGACACGGCCGCGCATTTCGTCGGGGACAATACTTTGCAGCACGGTATTGGACGTGGAGAAATAAAGGACAACGCCGAAACCGACGATGGCGAGAAGCAGGACGCCGAGATAGAGGTTCTTGTTGAAGGCAAACAGAACGAGCGCGACGGAGAAAATCCAGACGCCGCCCAGCGCCATGACGCGCGTAGGCAGGATGTGCCCGATGCTCGCGACGGTCAGCGCGGCGGCGAGCGCGCCTACCCCACTGCCAGCCATTAAGAGGCCGTAACCGTTCGCGCCCAGATGCAGGACGTCGTGCGCGAACGCCGGCATGAGCACCGAGTAAGACCAGCCGAAAATGCCGACAACGGTAAACAGGGAAAGAATCGTGAGCACGCGCCGATGCGTCCAAACGTAGCGGAATCCTTCGAGCGCCTGACCGAGCGGACCTGATTCGCTCACGATAGCTGTTTGCCGTTTCGGCAATCGCATCAGAAGAAGGCCGGCGAGGACGGCGATGAAGCTAATGCCGTCGAGGAAAAAACACATCGCGATGCCGACGTGCGCCATGAGGAAGCCGGCGACCGATGGCCCGATGATGCGGGCGCAGTTGAACGCGGAACTGTTGAGCGAGATCGCGTTCATCAAATCTTCGCGGCTCGTCATCTCGATCACGAACGATTGTCGCGCCGGCATGTCGAACGCCATCGTGACGCCGCCGAGAATCGCGAGCGCGATGATCTGCCATGGCTGCACGACCTCCGTCCAAACGAGCGCGGCCATGGCCAGCGAGAGAAACATCCAGCAGGTTTGGGTGACGAGAAGCACGGAGCGTTTCGGATAACGATCGGCCATCCAACCGCCCCAGGTGGCGAAGAAAAGCATCGGCGCAGAAGCGGCCGCGGCCACGATGCCGAGCAGCGCTTTCGATCCGGTGAGTTGATAGACGAGCCAGCCTTGTGCGGTCGTAGTCATCCAACTGCCGGTGAAGGAAATGAGCTGGCCGGAAAAGAAGAGACGGAAATTCCGATGCTTCAGCGCCGAGAAAGTTTTGCGCAACGAGATGCCGCCAGTGGTGACGCGCCGCGGCCGCCCGGTCATGTCTTCCGGGACGTTTGTGGTGTGGTCGCGAGGTTCGAGAGCGGAAGGCATTCGGAAAGTAGGAAGTAGGAAGTAGGAATCTAGCAAGCGAAGTTAAATCTCCCAAACGGCCGGGCGCGGCATAAGAATGCGGAACGATGTTCCGGATCTTTCTTCTGATTCTGATTCCGTACGCGTTGGTGCTCTCTGCGTTGCTCTGGCGGCGGGCGCCAGTCGGTCGCGCAGGCAAACCGACAACGCGTCAGTTGCCTGATCCGATGCGAGTGCTGGTTATTGGAGCGACCGGAGGAACAGGCCGCGAACTTGTCCGGCAAGCGCTCGCGCAAGGCCATCAAGTCACGGCTTTCGTCCGCAATCCGGCCATGCTGGAGATCGAGCACGCGAACTTACGCGTGGCGCAAGGCGATGTGCTCGATTACGCGACGGTGGAAGCGGCGATGCGAGGGCAAGACGCAGTGCTGAGCGCGCTCGGTCACAAGCGGTTTTTCTATCCGAACAAGATCCAGTCGGACGGCATGCGCAATATTCTGCGGGCAATGAAGGCGTGCGAAGTGCCGCGGTTGATCTGCGAAACGGCACTCGGGATCGGGAGCAGTGTCGGGCGCCTGGGTTTGCCGTATACCTTTTTCGTCCTGCCGCTGATCCTCGGGTTTTACATGTGGGACAAGGTGCGGCAGGAGGAACTCATCATGGCGAGCGATCGGGATTGGATCATCGTGCGGGCGGGCCTGCTGAAGAATGGTGCGACGCGCGGCGCCTATCGGCACGGCCCTGAGGCGGGAAATTACTTCTGGCCTTTCCCGATTTCGCGTGCGGATGTCGCGGAGTTCATGCTGAAACAATTGCGGGACGACACTTACCTGGCGCAGGCGCCGGGCATTTCGGGCTAGTCTTGGAAGCGAAAAAATAATCGGGTTGGCCCGCGAGCAGCTTCTTTCGGAGGCATGCGGTTCTTCAGTTCGCAAATTTCTCGGAGTAAGGCTGCTGTTTCTTGCTGCGTCATCGCGATCCTTTTTCTCTCCCTGCCGAACGCCGAAGCCCGCCGGTCGAGACATCGCGGCCCGACGGTTTTCTCGATCGCGCTACAGCCATTTTCGCTGGTCCATTCCGTCGTGCATGCAACCGCATTCCCGGTGCTTCACAACGCCCACCGCGTTTTGCGCGCGACTGCCCTGGCGCCGATCAAGGTCGCGTTCTATGCCCCGCGCAGGATCAAGGCGCGCGCGCCTCGGGCGGAACGGATCGAGGACGATGAGCTGGGCGGCGGAGCGGAACCGATCCGTGTGGCTTACCCGATATCGAGAACGCCGGACGCGGCGCCGCGGGCGGATACCGACGACGATTACAATCAAGAGCAAGCCGATCCGCAAATTGAAAGCCGAGGCGATCGCCCGACTGTCGAGGGCAGCCGGGCTGTGGTGCGCAATGGGATCGCGTATGCGCCCTCGCGCGCGCCCCAAAATGTGAAGAACGCCATCTGGGCCGTGAACACACTTCGCCGCAAACCTTATGTCTGGGGCGGCGGGCACGGCTCGTTCAATGACTACGGGTACGATTGCTCCGGCACGGTTTCGTTTGCTTTGCATGGCGCCGGCCTGATCAGCGCGCCGATGCCATCAAGCGATCTCATGCGTTATGGCGAACGCGGTCGCGGACGCTGGATCACGGTTTATTCGCGGCCCGGTCACACCTTCGCGGTCATTGCCGGCCTCCGGCTCGACACGACCGATTTCCGCCGGGGCGGCAACGACGGCCCGCGGTGGCATGCGGATTTGCGGGACACCGGCGGCTACGTCGCGCGACATCCCGCTGGGACGTAACGCGGATCAGACCGCGGATTGCGCGGATTCTGAACGGTCATCAAGGATTCCCCATCTGCGAAATTCGGTTAATCCGCGGTCTGATCCGTCGATTTTTTTGAATCCAAATCGTCCCCGGACCGCATCTCACTTCCAAAGAGATCAACTATATGAACACGATTACGATCCGGCCATTCGCGGCGGCAAAACTCCTGACCTTTGCAGCTCTCGCGCTGGGTGGTTGCCACTGGAGCGGCATCCGAGGCAATGGCCACATCACGACCGAAACGCGGCCCGTCCAGGACTTCACGAGTGTGGAAGCCGAGGGTGCGTTTGATATCCAGTGGGTGCCCGGACCCGCGATGTTTGCCATTACCACCGATGAAAATCTGCTCTCGCATGTGGAGACGAGCATGAGCGGCAGCAAGCTAGTTTTGGAATGGCACGGCCAACTCCATCCGACCCATGGAATGAAGGTCAAGCTCTCCAGTTCCATGCTCAAGGCCGCGCGCTTGACGGGTGCAGTGCGCCTGTCGGCGACGAGACTTTCCGGCCAGGGCCTTTATCTGGATGGAACTGGCGCCACGCGCGTGACCGCCGACGGGGCCGTGGATGAATTGATGGCTACGATGTCGGGGGCGAGCAGGCTCATTGCCGATGATTTGAAAGTGCGCACGGCCCAGCTCTCGATTTCCGGCGCAGGCCGAGCCGACGTGTCGGCAAGCGAGAGCTTGAAAGTGGCGATTTCCGGTGCGGGCAAGGTGACCTACAGCGGCAATCCGAGCATCGAGAGAGAAATCAGCGGCGCGGGCAGCGTACGGCAACGCCGTTGAAAAAAGGTTGAGGCGCAAGCCGCCTTCGCCAAGGCTAGGGCGTGCCAGACGATAAATCACCGGCCGGATTTTCTTATAACACGCGGCTGAACATCCTGCATCAGCCGCTCGAAGTAATCGACGTGCCGAAGCTCGTCGAGGCCTGTGATGACAAATGGTATAACCAGACGCTTTGCCAGGTGGACGAATCGGTGGTGCGCCTCGGCGTTGTCCACGGTGAGTATCACTGGCACAAGCACGAGAACGAGGATGAGTTCTTCTACGTGGTCAGCGGCCAGCTTCTGATCGACCTCGAGAATCGCTGCATCGATCTTGCGCCGGGTAATGGCGTCGTGATTCCGAAAGGAGTAATGCATCGTCCGCGGGCGCCGGAGCGGACCGTGATCCTGATGGTCGAACGCGCCGGCATCGTTCCGACTGGGACGCCGGCAGCATGAGGCGAAGCGCGCTCGTCTTCACAGCGTTTGTCGTTTGCGCTTCATGCGCAAATCTTCAAGGCGCGGAACCGGAAGCGAACGCAAGTGAGTGGAAACTGATCTCGAATAAAGACGGCGTGGCGCTCTATCGCCGTCAGCGACCGGTCTCGAATGAATCCAAAGCCATCGGCGAAATCGCGGCGCCGGCGGCTGTCGTCCACGCCGTGATTAGCGACGTGGAATCGTACGCGAGCTTCATGCCTTACACCGCGGAATGCCGCGTCTTGAAGCGGGAAGGCAACTCGATCGTCGCTTATCAACGAATCTCCGCGCCACTGACCAGCGATCGGGATTACACGGTTCGGATCCACTCCAGTTCGAAGCCGGCGGAAAGTGGCGTCAGTTATTCCAGCCGATGGGAAGCGGAGAACGCGCTTGGTCCTCCGGAAAAATCGGGCGTGGTGCGGGTGAAACTGTGCGAAGGCAGTTGGCTGCTCGAGCCGGCGGGCCCGAACGCGACGCGCGCAACCTATACGATCTACACCGACAGCGGCGGCGTCATCCCGAAGTTCATCAAGGAAACCGGGAGCCAGATTGGGATTCGAAAAATGTTTGCCGCCATTCGCAAACAAGTGCGCGACCCGAAATACGCAAAGGCTGCGCCGAAAGATTAGACAGAAATAATAACATCCACCGCCTCCACCGCGCCGTAGGTGCGGATGGGCGGCCTCGTGTCTTTGTTCACGGTCCTCAGCCAAAAGTTGAAGACGTTTAACAAGACGATCAGGGCGAAGAAGACCAGAAGCATGCGCAGTTGCGCGGTGACCTGTTTATTTGCGCCAGTCTCCAAGGTGGCTTCCGCGGGCTTATCCGGTGCGTAGGAAACCGTCACATCGCTCCCGACGGGATAACGGCTTAGAATTTCATCGGTCTCTTTCGGACGATAACCGCCGGCAAAGGAGATTCGTTGTGAAGTGAAAGACGCGCCGTTTACCGAATAGGAATAGGTAATTCGCGGTTGCCTGCGAAACATCACCTTTGCGGCCTCGGCTGCGGTAACCTTTCCGGTCGTGGTCGGCCAGGCGGTGCTGGCCTTGGCCATTTGCACGTTCTGCCACGCTTTCCAGACCGCGAATGGAAAGACGACGAGGAAGATCAGTGAAAGCACCGTTTGGAGATTGCCGCCGCTTCGTCGCAAATCACAAGTCTAATCGAAGCACTGCAAATGGAGGGCGGAGCTCTGCGACGCCGGGCCTCTCGATCAATCGTGCCACTCCAAAACGTTCAATTCCCCGCGATACGGCCATTCCTCCGCACTCGCGACATAACCGTGACGCACGGGATTATTTTCAACGTACGACCACTTCTCGCCATACGATTCCACTCGCCGCAGTTGCCGATCCCAATATTCAGGCTGCCAGATCGGAACCTGATCGCGATCTGGCCATGCGCGGCTCACATGATTTTTCCAAAACGAAATCCAATTCTTCAGCGGCTCCGGCGGAAAAGTGTTCGGCGCGCAAAACATATGGATGTGGTCGGGCAGGATCACATAGCGACCGACCATCCAAAAGGTCGCTGCATTCCAACCTTCCAGAAGTAGGTTCGCGGCTCTGTCGTTCGCCAGCAATGGGAGTCGTCGTTTTGTGCACACGGTGAGAAAGATGATGATCGAACGGGAGCCGGATTCGACAGTGGGGAAATGCGCTGGTTTTTTCCGGCGAGGCTGATCTGAAATCTGAATGGAGGGGCGAGCTCCCGCGAGCCTCATCCGGCGCACCAGACGGCCCATCGGCGTCTGGCGTCGCAGAGCTCCGCCCTCCATGGTCTGGTGCGCTCACGTTTCCACCGTTCGATTCCCCGCTTCCAGCATTCGCACGCGCTTATCCAGATAGGGCAAACGGACCGTGAGCGTGAGTCCTTTGCCTTCATTGCTTTCGATCGCCATCTCGCCGCCGTGCTCGCGCACGATCCGCCGCACGATGAGCAATCCGAGGCCCGAGCCGGAGCTCTTGGTGGTGAAGTACGGCTCGAAGACCCGGCTCAAACTTTCCGCCGACATTCCGCCGCCGGTGTCGGTGAAGCTGATGTTCACATGGGTCGCATCCATGTCGGTGCGGATGCGGAGAATGCCGCGGCGCTTCATCGCTTCGAAGCTGTTCTTGATCACGTTGTAAAAGACCTGCTTCATCTGGTCGCGATCCAGCTCCAGCAACGGCAGATCCGCCCGCAGTTCCTGCTCGACCACGATGTCGCGGTCCTCGATTTCCGCAGCGAAAAAACGCACCGCCTCTTCCACGATCGCGTTCACATTTTCCGGGTGCAGCACCGGCTTCGACGGCCGGATCGCCTGGAGAAATTGCGACACGATTGAATCGAGCCGCGTGATCTCCGCTCGTGAAATCGCGATCGCTTCCTCCAGCTCTTTTCTCACTTTCCCGTCGAGCTTGCGCACGTTGCGCTCCATCAATTGCAAATGAATGTGGAGCGAGTTGAGCGGATTCCCGATCTCATGCGCCACGCCCGCGGCCAAAAGGGTGAGCGCGTTGAAGCGCTCTGATTCGATCGTCTTTTCGGTCGAGCGCCGGCTTTCTGTGATGTCGCGCAAAATGATCGCGTGTCCCACCGGTTCACTGGCAGGGCGGGACTCTGTCGAGCCGTCGCCTTTTTCTTCCCGTCGCTCGATCAGAAGTGGGACGATGTAGAAATTCAGGAAGCGGTTCGCCGGATAAAAAATCTCCATGTCGCGGCTGACCGCGCCTTCCGATTGCGAAAGCGATTTCCAATCCAGTCCGCGCACCCGTTCATCCAGCCGTTTGCCGATGGAGCTTTCCGCTTCGAGTCCGAACAGCTCGCACGCCGCATCGTTCACATAAGTGATCCGCCCTTTCGCATCGGTGACGATGATCCCTTCCTGGATCGCGTTGAAGACGGTCTCGATCAGTCCCTTCTCCTGCGCGAGCTGGAGCAGGTAATTCTGGACATCCTCCGGCCCGATGCGCCCGAGGCGCTCAATCAGTTTATCGAGAAAGCCGGATTTCATGACGCGCTAACTTTAAGTCTTGGGGAGCGCAGGCTGCCAGCCTGCAGTTGCCGGCAACACTTAGCGATCTACTGAATCAACGACCTAACGAACCGTGCGAAGACGTCTCGGCAAGCTGCCGAGACGGGCAGGCTGGGTCGCCGCGGCGACCGCTCCCCAAGATAAGAAAGAGCGCGTCCCGCCTTAATGCCGCGGCTCTTCGACGCGATCAGGCTCGGTAGTCTGGCCGGCTTCGGTAGCGGCACGTTCCTTGAGCGCGGCTCTCCGGCTCAATTTCACGCGCCCTTTGTCGTCGATGCCAATGCATTTTACCCAAATCATCTCGCCCATCTTGGCGACGTCTTCGGTGCGATTCACACGGAAGTCCGCGAGCTCGGAGATATGGACGAGACCATCCTTGCCCGGGAACACTTCGACGAATGCGCCGAATTCTTTAATCGAGACGACGCGGCCATGATAGGTCTGGCCCACTTCGATCTCGCGCGACATGCCGCCGATGATTTCTTTCGCGCGCGCCATGCTTTCGGGGCTCGTCGCGTAGATGTGCACCGAGCCATCGTCTTCGATGTTAATCTCCGCGCCGGTCTCGGCGACGATGCCCTTGATGGTCTTGCCACCGGGTCCGATGAGCGCGCCGATTTTCTCGGGGTTAATCTTGAGGGTCTCAATGCGCGGCGCGTATTTGCTTAAATCGCTTCGCGGCTTGTCGAGCGCCTGCGCCATGATCTCGAGAATCTTGGTGCGCGCTTCTTTGGTGCGCATCGTCGCTTCGGCCATGATCTTGTGGCTGACGCCGGGCAATTTCAGATCGAGCTGGAAGCCAGTGATGCCGGCTTCGGTCCCGCAGACTTTGTAATCCATGTCGCCGAAATGATCTTCGGAACCGATGATATCGGTGAGCAATTCGTAACGCTTCAACTGGCCGCTGTCGTCGTTCTCCGTGACGAGACCGACACTGATTCCGGCGACCGGTGTCTTGATCGGAACGCCGGCATCCATGAGCGCGAGCATTCCGCCGCACACGCTCGCCATCGAGCTGGAGCCGTTTGATTCCATGATCTCGCTCGTAATCCGAACGGCATAACGGAAGTCCTCAGTGCCGGGGATAACGGGCTCGAGCGAGCGTTCCGCCAGCGCGCCGTGCCCAATCTCGCGACGGCTGGCGCCGCCGGTCCGGCCGGTCTCGCCGACGCTGAACGGCGGGAAGTTGTAATGCAGGAGAAAGCTCTTCGAGGTTTCGCCACCGCCGTAAGCGTCGATGTTTTGCGCTTCTTCGATCGGCGCGAGCGTCACGAGCGCGAGTGCTTGCGTTTCGCCGCGTTGAAAAATTGCAGACCCGTGGGCCCGCGGCAGCACGCCGACTTCGCAAGTGATCGGACGCAGGTCTTGATAACCGCGACCGTCCATCCGCTTCTGTTTGTCGAGCACGCTGATGCGAAAAGCTTTCTTCTGCACGTAATCGAACGCCTGCGAGATCGCGAATTTGTCGGCGTCAGGGAATTTCGCGAGCACAGCCGTTTTCACTTCTTCCTTCAATGCGTTCACCGCCTTGCTGCGGTCGACTTTCTTTTCGTTGTAAAGCGCACCTTCGATGCGATCGCCGGCGACCTGATACGCCACTTCAAGGATTCCCTGGTTGACGGTCATGAGCGGCATCTCGCGCTTCGGTTTTCCGACTTGCGCAGCCAGCTCACGTTGAATGCGAATCATTTCTTTCGCGTGTCCGTGGGCGAACTCGAGCGCCTTCACGAAATCCTCTTCCGGAATCTCCTGCGCGGCGCCTTCGATCATGATGACGTCGTTTTCCGTGCCGACGTAAACGAGATCGAGATCGCTTTCGTTCCGTTGATCGTGAGTTGGGTTGGCGATGAATTCGCCATTCACCCGACCCACGCGCACCGCGCCGATCGGGCCGGCAAACGGAATGTCGGAAACGGTCAATGCGGCCGAGGCGCCGTTGATCGCGAGAATATCAGGATCGTTCTGCCCATCGGCGCTCAACAACATCGAAATGACCTGCGTGTCGTAAAGATAACCGGCCGGAAAGAGCGGACGCAGCGGACGGTCCGTCATGCGCGAAGTGAGCGTTTCCTTTTCGGAAGGCCGGCCTTCGCGTTTGAAATAGCCACCTGGAAATTTTCCGACGGCCGCAGCTTTCTCGCGGTAATCGACCGTAAGCGGAAACCAATCCTGGCCTTCCTTGATTTGCGTGGCGGAAACCGCGCTGACGAGCACCATGGTGTCGCCGGTGGAGACGACGACTGAGCCGTCGGCCAGCTTGGCGATTTTGCCTGTTTCGATGGAGACCTGCGTGGACCCGATTTGAGCCGTGACCTTGTGTTGCATAACTACTGTTTCCTGGATTTGGCGAATCCCAGGCCGGTCACCCTGATTGTAGGTTTTAAGCCCGAGGCGTGTCGGGATTAAAACCTCTAATCAAAGTGGAACGTCGGCCTGAGCGCCGGGTTTACTTTCTATTTAACGAATCGTTACGACCGAAAGAGCAGACGAAAGACGAAGCGTGAGCCGTAGACGAACCTGCGGTTACTTTCGCAGGTTGAGTTTCTCGAGCAGGTTTTTATACCGGTCGGACTCCGACTTGCTCAGATAATCGAGCAAGCTCCGGCGCATCGCCACCATCTTAAGGAGGCCGCGGCGCGACGAATGATCTTTGGCGT
>JBEEHT010000058.1:0-2830 GCA_041167545.1 Verrucomicrobiota bacterium | reverse complement strand
TAACGGCAGCGGATTCTTTAACGGATCGCTCGGCACTCTTCGGTACGACCTGGGCAATAACCAAGTGATCTATAACGACCAGAATACCGGCAGTGGCGGAGGCGATATCAACATTTACATCCCGCTCTCGGCCTTCGCCGGAGCGAGCGCGAACGACTATGTTTACGTCTATCAGCGGTGGGGAAATAGCGATTCGTCTGACGCCGGCTTTGAGGAGACTTCGCTGATTCGTGGCCTCACTCCAGTTCCGGAAATGAGCGCGCTCTTCCCGATCGTCGGCCTGTTGGTTGCGGTCGGTTCGACCCACGTCCTTCGCCGCCGGCGGATGGCTCGGGTTTCTTCGTAAGCAGTTTACTTTTTTCTTATCTCCATTGTTTGGCGGAGGCGACAGAGTTCCTGTCGCCTCCGTTTTTTTCCCCATAACGCTTCGCTGCCGCCGGCCAATCCGCGATTGCCAACCTCGCCCTCGCACGCCTAAGTTAGCGCCCCTCCGTCACCATGTTCGCGCTCCAACCCGAGATGAAGGTCTTCAGTGGCTCCGCCAACCGGGAGCTCGCGCAACGCATTTGCGACGGGATCGGCACGCCGCTCGGCCAGGCAACCATCAGCTCGTTCCCGGACGGAGAAACCTACGTCAAGATCGAGGAGAACATTCGCGGCCGCGATGTTTTCATCATTCAACCGACGTGTCCTCCGACCAACCAGCATTTGATGGAGTTGCTCATCATGGTGGATGCGGCCCGCCGCGCCAGCGCCGATCGCATTACGGCCGTCATCCCGTTCTTTGGCTACGCGCGGCAGGACCGCAAAGATCAGCCGCGGGTTCCGATCACGGCGAAGCTGGTCGCGAATCTTCTTCATGCGGCCGGGGTCAGCCGGGTCCTCACGATGGATCTGCACGCGCAGCAGGTGCAGGGGTTTTTCGATATCCCCGTGGACCATCTTTATTCGATGCCGGTTCTGCTCAAGTACCTCCGGACCCGTCTCACGCGAAAAACCGTGGTCGTCTCGCCAGACGTGGGCGGATTGAAAATGGCGTCCGCCTATTCCCAAGCCCTCGGGGCGAATCTCGCGATCGTGGCCAAGCAGCGGAAGAGTTCGACGGAGACAAAAGCGCTTTATGTAATCGGTGAAGTGGAAGACTGCGACGTCCTCCTCGTGGACGATTTGACCGAGACCGCAGGCACCCTTGTTTCGGCCGCCACGATCCTGAAAGCACATGGGGCCCTGGACATTTACGCGGGCGTCGCTCACGCCGTTCTGGTCGATGCTGCGATTCCCCGGTTGCAAAACTCCCAGATCGAGGAATTAATAACGACGAACAGCACGCCTGTGCGCACGGTAGAGGGTTTTAAGACCAGCGTGCTTTGCATCTCCGAGCTTCTCGGTGAAGGCATGAAACGAATTCACAATGACGAATCTGTTTCCTCGCTGTTCAAGATCGATAACGACGGCAAATAGAAAATCATGGCTAAGCAGGTAAAACTCACGGCGGAACGGCGGACGGCCACAGGGCGTTCCGCGGTGCGGAAACTCAAAGCGGCTGGCTCGGTGCCGGCAATTATTTACGGCGCGAAAGACAAGGCGGAGCCGCTCCAGGTCTCCCGGCGCGCAATCAGCGCCATGCTCAGCCACGCCGCCGGCGAAAACATTTTGGTAGAGCTCGAGATCGACGGCAAGAATCGCCTCGCTCTCGTCCAGGAAGTGCAACACGCGCCTTTGGGTGGCGCCGTTCTCCATATCGATTTCCATGCCGTTTCGATGGATGAAGTGATCGAAGCCGATGTTCCTCTCGAGCCGATCGGAACGGCGAATGGCGTCAAGAATATGGGCGGCCTGCTCGAACAAAGTCTTCGCTCGCTGGCGATCGAATGTCTCCCGCGCGATCTTCCGGATGTCATCACCGTGGATGTTTCCGCGCTCAACATTGGCGATGGTATTCACGTCCGCGAAATTCAGTTGCCGGCTGGCGTAACTACCAGAGTTCAGCCCGATCTCACCGCTTTCTCGGTCCTGGCGCCTACGGTGGAAGAGGAGCCGGTTGCCGCTGCGGTGGAAGCTCCGACTGGCCCTGAAGTGATCCGCGAGAAGAAGGAAGAACCGGAAGCAGCAGCAGCTCCGGGTGGGAAAGATAAGGCGGCGCCGAAGGAAAAAGAAAAGAAGTGATGCGCCGTTCGCTTCATTGCTGACAACTTGGAGCAGGAAGCATCGCGGACTCGATTGGTGGTTGGCCTCGGTAATCCGGGCGCCGAATACGAGCGCACCCGCCACAACGTCGGTTTCAACGTCGTCGATTCGCTCGCCTCGGAGTGGGGGCTCGCATGGCAACATTCGAAAAGCTGGCATGCTCTCTGGGCCAAAGGCGAAAACGCGATCCTGGTGAAACCGGCGAGCTACATGAACCGAAGTGGCGAGCCGCTCCACGCCGTGGCCAGTTTCTACAAGATCGAGCCATCCGAAATTCTCGTAATCCTGGATGATCTCGCGCTCGAGCTGGGCCGGTTGCGCATCCGATTGGAAGGCGGAACAGGAGGCCATAACGGTCTCGAATCGATCTTTACCCAGTTCGGCACCGAAGCCATTCCCAGGTTGCGCATCGGCATTGGCGCGGCTCCGAATGAAGGCGCAGTCGATTACGTACTCGGCCGTTTCTTCGAAGAAGAGCGCCCGGTTGTCGAAAAAACCGTCGCGCGCGCGGTGGACGCGGTGAAATGCGCGATTGACAAAGGCGCGCTTTCCGCGATGAACCTTTTCAACAAAATTCCGAATGATGAAGAACCGTTATGAAGCGTTGCTCGTGCTCGATACCCAGGGCCGGGATGATACCGTA
>JBEEHT010000057.1:0-9586 GCA_041167545.1 Verrucomicrobiota bacterium | reverse complement strand
ACAAACGCCGCGGGGGCTTCACCCTCGTGGAAATCATGATCGTAGTGGCGATCATCGCTTTGCTGGCGGCGATTGCGGTGCCCGGATTCCTCCGCGCTCGTAAACGTTCCCAAGCAAGCCGCATCATTAACGTTCTCCGCCTGATCGACTCCGCAGTCGACCAGTATGCGATCGAAACCAACAAGGCCAGTGGATCCGTCGTGCTCATCGCCGATTGGACCAACTACCCGAAAAAGGGAACGAACCTCTACGCGACCGGCCTTGATATCCTCGGCAACGCTTACGGCAACCAGACCGTGGACACGCTCCCGAAGGTCCCTCAGGCGACAAAAACGGCACTCTCAGACGTGACCGACACCGCCTTTTGGTCGCCTTACAACTAAGAATCTGACGATTCATTCTCCTGCCATCGGCTAGCTGGTGGCAGGGAATGAGTTGTGAGAAACAAGACTCGGAAGTCCTGCCACTCGCTCCTCGCACGAAATAAAAAAACAGAAAGACTCCTTAGTATGCTAAAGAAACTCACGACAAAACGCGCCGGCTTCACGCTGGTGGAAATCATGATTGTGGTTGCGATCATCGCCTTGCTCGCCGCCATTGCCGTCCCGGGATTCCTCCGGGCACGCAAGCGCTCGCAGGCCTCGAAGATCCTTAACGATCTTCGCCTGATCGACGCTGCCGTTGACCAATACGCGATCGAAACCGCCAAAGCCTCAGGCTCGAGCGTGTTAGTCACCGATTGGACTAACTACCTGAAGAAAGACACCAACCTGTACGCTACGGGCAAGGATCTCTTCGGGAATGACTACGGCAACCAGACTGTGGACACGCTGCCCGGCGTCCCGGCGGCCGCGCGCGCCACTCTGTCCGATGTGACCGATACCGCCTTCTGGTCTCCGTATAACTAAAGTTTGCGGGGGACAGTGCAATTGAGAGCGTCCTTTCGCCCTGCGGAAGGACGCTCTTGCGCTTTGACCCTGTAGCCGTCGCGGTCGTGACCGCCCCACTCAACCCATCCTAGCTAAGAATGTTGTCCGCTGCTGCTACTCCTGGCGTTGCTGCAACCGCGGGACCTGTCCCCCTGTTAAGGCAGTTGACCGAACTGATGTTCCGAACGCCGGTTCAGTGCGTTTTCCTTTTGCTGTGCGGGTTCGCCGTTCGCTTTCCAGCTCTGCAAGGCCAGCTGATCTGGGACGACGACTACCTTGCGAAAGCGAATCCGTTCATAAAGAGCCCACTCTTCGTTTTCGAGGTCTTCAAGCATTCTCTCTTTCCGGAATCCTTCGCCGGGCATTACCGGCCAGTGCAGAACATATCGTTCATGCCCGATTACTGGCTCTGGAACGATAACACCTGGGGCTTCCACTTCTCGAATATCTCATGGCATGTCGGAAGCAGCTTGCTCCTCTATTTCCTGCTCCGGAAGTTGCTGCCCTCACTAACTCGATCGAGTGAGACGGGCGCCGCGCCGGACGACTCCCGGGCAAGACGCTTCGGCTTCATCGCCTTTATGGTAGCCCTCCTCTGGACGGTCCATCCCGTGCATAGTGCGGCTATCGATTACATTTCCGGCCGCGCTGATAGCCTGGCTTTCTTCTTTTGCGCCGGAGCATGGCTGTTGTTTATCAAGGCCCAGCAATCTCTGAGTCGGATCTGGAGCGCGGCTATGTATGCGGCAGCGGCGATCAGCGGATTGCTGGCTCTTTGCTCGCGCGAAATTGCGGCGATTTGGATCGCGCTCTTTCTGCTCCATTTGTTCTGCTTCGAAAAGCGCATTGGCTTGCGCACAAAAATGCTGACGCTTTTGTGCTGCCTTGTCGTCATCGGCGCCTATGTCGGCTTGCGTAACCTTCCTTTGAACCACAATGGACCTGGCCCGACCAACGGTTGGGGCAAGACGGTCCGCGCTACTCTGATGCTGCGCGCGCTGGGCGACTACAGTCGGCTCCTGGCCTTTCCTTCCAACCTGCACATGGAACGGACCGTCTTCGATCCTAACGTCTATCAAGGTAACGCCGGATGGCGGGACGCGATCGGCACGGAGTATCTTTCCATCCTGGGCGTCCTGGTTCTTGCCGCCCTTGTCGTTGGCGCTAGCTGGAAAGGTGTAGGTCGTCCGCTTCGAATAGCTGGAGGCAGCTGGTTCCTGCTGGCTTATCTTCCTATCTCGAATCTAGTCGAGTTAAACGCGACGGTGGCTGAACACTGGCTCTATCTGCCGAGCGTCGGGGTTCTTCTCTTTGCCGTTGGAGTGGTGTTAGATTTGCCAGTTCGTTTCCAGAAGCTGGCTACGGCTGGGGCGTGCATCGCAGTTGCAGCCTTCGGTCTGCGTAGTTATGTCCGCAGCACGGATTGGGTAACGGCTCAGACGTTTTACGAGCGCACCATTGCCGCCGGCGGCCCAAGCGGCCGGGTCTCTTCCAATCTGGGCCTTATCTATGCGAACCAGGGCGAGTACGTCCGGGCCGAGGCTTTGTTCCGTGAACTTCTCCGCACCAGTCCCGACTATCCTATCGCTCGAAATAATTTGGCGGAGGTGCTCTATCGCCAGGGTAAAAAGGAAGACGCCGAAAAGATTTTCAGCGCCTCAGCCAAAGCAGCGGAGCAGAGCCGAAAGGAATATCCGCGCACCTGGATCGCCGCGTTGAACATGGCCCATCTGCGTCATAACAATCACGATGACGCCGCGGCACTCGAGATCACCGCAAAAGCCCGGAAAGATTATCCGAATACGTGGCAAATCATTAGCTTCGAGTCGGAGATCCTTCAATTGAGCGGCAAACCGGAAGCCGCGCTCGCCCTTGTCCAATCCTATGTGCGCGATAACTGGTGGCATTATCCCGCCACGCTCGCGTTGGGCCGGCTCCTCGCGCAGATGGGCGACGGAAAAGGCGCGGAGGCTGTCTTGAATCAGGCGTCGCGGCTCGACGTCCATGAGGTCGAGGCATTGAACCTGATCTCCTCAATGCAGCTTCGGCAGAATCGCCTTCACGATGCTCTCGCGACGCAGCAACGCGCTACTGCCAGGCAGCCCGATGAGCCGCGGCAATACTCGCTTCTCTCCGATCTCCTCGAAAAAGCAGGGCAGAAAGATCAGGCGCGCATCGCGATGGCGAATGTGGCGCGCCTCCACGCGCTCGTCGGCAGCGAACCCAAATCGCTTCCGCCGCTCGGGCGCTGAATTAGCGCGGAACCAGGCCCCTGGCCTATTCGCGCTCGCGGCGCGGCATGATAAGCTCCAGCGCCATGCAGATCATTGTGCTCGGCGCCGGCGCAATCGGCAGTCTCTACGGCGCGAAACTCGCCGCCGCCCACGATGTTCTCCTGATCGGCCGGCCGGAACATGTTTCCTCGATTAATGCGCGAGGTTTGCGGATTGAAGGCATCGAGCCCGAGACCGTGCGAATTCCTGCGGCCACCACGGTGACGCAAATCAGCCCTGATACCTTGGTCCTGTTGACGGTCAAAGTGACGGACAGCACTGCTGCGCTCGAGCCGATCGCGCGGTTGATCCGCGACGACACGACCATCGTCTCACTCCAGAACGGACTCGGCAGCGAGCAAATTGCGCGGTCCGCTTTGGGCGGACGCGGCGTTGTTCTTCGCGGCATCACCCAGTTCGGCGCGATTTTTGAAACCCCTGGCGCCATCAAATACATGGCCGCCGGTTACACCGTCCTCGAACAGCACGAGCGAAGTAATCGCATCGCCGAGGTTCTTACGGCGGCCGGCCTGGAATGCCGTATCTCTTCGGACATAGCGGCCGATGTTTGGCATAAGACGGTCTTTAACTGTGTGGTCAACCCGATCACGGCCATGCTTGGTTGCGAAGTCGGCGGCATTGCGAATCCGCAGCTCGCTCCGCTGAAACGGCTGGTGATCGATGAATGCGTTGCCGTTGCCGCGACTCAGGGTGTAACCTTCGAAGCCGATTTCATGCGTGAGATCGACGAATTCTTCGCGCCATCGCACAACATCGCCTCGATGTTACAAGACCTGCGCCGCGGGCGGCCTACTGAGATCGCTTACATGAACGGCGCCGTCGCTGCCTTGGGCGCACAGCAGGGCGTTCCTTGTCCGGTCAACCGCGCGCTCACCACCGTTATCAAAGCGATGGAAGCGCAGTCCCGATCATTGTTCCCAGAGAAAATGTTCCAGGCGCAGGCGGCCGAGGCGTGATTTCGCTTCATCGCTTCGAGTGCCTCCCGCCGCGGCCAGCTTCTGATAAACTACCGCCGCGGGTTGCCACTGCGAAGCATCCTCCAGCAAGCGCGCCGCATTGAATCCCGCTTTGTAATACCAGAAGTATTCGCGCCGCGGACGATCGGGCCGGTTTTCTTCCTCGATGATTTTGTAAAACGTCGCCAGCGCATTCTCCCGATCCCCTAATTTCTCGAGGCAAATTCCTTTTTTGAAAAGCGCCTGATTCCGCCAATGCGCCGAAGCGTCCTTCTGCCCGGCGAGCTGATCGTAAATCTCGATCGCGCGTTTGTAATTCTCCCGATCGTTCTGGCCCGCCTCGTAGAGAATGTCGCCCTTGCCGCATAACGCTTCGCGCTTCTCTTCCGGCTTCGCGTTTCCGGCCAGGACTTCCTCGTAAAGCGTGGCGGCGTCGTTCGCTTTGCCGAGCCGGCGTTCGATCACCGCTTGCTCGATGCGCGCGGCCCACTTCAATTCACCATTCTTTTTCACGACCTCATCGAGCAGGACCAGCGCACGGGCCAGGGCCTCGTTCCCCATGCTCTGGGTGGCGGATTTGGCCGCGAAAAAAAGCGCCCGCTCCGCAAACGGACCGCGCGGATTTTCCTGCGCCAGAATTTGAAACTGGGTTTGGGCATTCGAAAAATCCTGCTGCCGGTAATAGGTCTCCGCCAGCTTCATCCGGACATCGGAGAGGAGCGGCGACGCCGGATATTTTCGGAGAAAATCAGCCGCGGCCCCGACGACCTTCACAGGATCGGCATTCGGCGCCGCGTCCTCGATCCAGATGGCAAGGTAATCAGCGCGTTCGTTGGCCGCGGCGTTCGGCTGATTTTTCCTCGCAAGATCCAGATTCTTTCTCGCGTCATCAAACCGGGGAGGAACGGCGTGAAACGCGATCTCGGCCAGCGCGACCGAGGCTTCGGCAGCTCGTTTGTGTCGCGGGAATTCGCGCAAAAAACTCTCCAGCGTCTCGGCCGCCTTCTTGTCTCCCTGCCCCGCCTGGACGAGGCCCTGCTCGAGCAAAAGATCGCCGCGGGTATCGTCGTTGCCGGTTTGCGCGAGTTCCTTTACGTCGGCGAGGAAACGCACCTTGTCGTTCATCTGCAACCAGGAGAGCGAAGCGTTGAAGAGCGAATCGCTCGCGGGCGGTTGCGCGCCATGCGCTGCCTGCTCGAACGTTTCCGCCGCGGCTTGGAAATGTTGGGCGCGATAATGCGCGCGGCCAGTCAGAAACACGATCCGCTGGAGCAGGGGACGCGCGGGCTGAAGAGCGCGCGCAGCATTGAGGATCGCGAGCGCTTCATCGAACCGGCCATCCTCGAGTTCCAGTTGCGCGAACTCGACGAGTCCCTCTGCCAGGACCGGCAAGGGCGCGCGCTCATTTCGAAGCCGGGCGAACATGCGGAGCGCGGCATCCCGCCGTCCGGCACGCAGCTCATTTCTCGCGAGATACCATTGGGCGAAAGATTTTCTCGGCTGAACCGAATCATTCGCCCATCTTCCCAACTCCTGGAGCGAAGGCTGTCGCTCGGCGCGATAAAGTTGATCGAGCTTCGCAAAGACCGTCGGCAATTCCGGATCGGCGCCGTGATGTTCGATAAAATCCTCCAGCGCATCATCGCCAGCCTCGGGTGTGCCGAGTTGCAGATTCGCCTCGGCATTCGCGCACAGGGTCGCGATCAGGACCGCGCGGCTGGTCCCTTCCGGTGTTCTGAGAATGGTCTGGAAAAGTTCGATCGCCCGCTGCGGATGATCCAGGAGCGCTTCCAGTCGTCCCTGCAAATAGCGCTTCTCTTTTTTGTCGCTGAGCGCCGCTGGTTTCGCTTTATCCAGCAGACGGCGAGCGCCTGCGGTATCGCGTTTTTCGAGCAACAATTCGGCGAAACGCAACTGCGCGCGATCGCTCCAGCGCGGATCGGAAAAGAGGAACGCAAACAATTGCAGTGCCTCCTCGCGCCGGCCGAGGGCCCGGAGTGCTTCCGCCTGCCCGAAGATCGCCGGTGACCGAAACGCAGATCCTTTTTGCTCCGCCATCTGCTGATACAGCGGCAGCGCCTCGCTCCAGCGCCGCAAAGTCGAGTAAACCTGCGCCCGCCAGAACGAAGTCGCCGGCAAATCCCGCAAGGCAGGATCATCGAGCAGCTTCAAAGCCTCTTCCGCCTGCCCGGCCGCGAGCAACGCCTCCGCCAGTTTCGCCATAACCGCGCGCCGCTCTTCGGGTGTGAGGTTGCTTTCGAGCAGCTTCCGTAATCGCAGTACCGCGACCTGCGGCACCCCTTCCTCCATCGGTCGCGCTGCCTCCACCAATTCCGCATTCTCCGCCGCCTGCATTTGGCAGCACAGCGCCGCCGAAGCCACGGCGACCGCAATCCACGCGCCCCTCTTCCATTGGAAGTTGAACGTTGGACGTTGGACGTTGGACGTTCTCTTCATCCCTTAAGCAATGGTTTCAGATACCGTCCCGTATAACTCACCGCCAACTCCGCGATCTTCTCCGGCGTCCCTTTCCCCACAATCTCTCCTCCGAGTTCCCCGCCTTCCGGCCCCAGATCGATGATCCAATCCGCGCATTTAATCATCTCCAGGTTGTGCTCGATCACCACCAGCGTATTCCCCGCGTCGCGCAGTTTCATCAACACTTGCAGCAACTTCTCAATGTCAGCGAAATGCAATCCCGTAGTCGGCTCATCGAGAATGTAGATCGTCCGTCCCGTCGCTCTTTTCGCCAGCTCCGTCGCCAGCTTCACCCGTTGCGCCTCACCGCCCGACAGCGTCGTCGCCGCCTGCCCGAGGCGGAGATAGCCAAGTCCCACATCGAGCATTGCCACCAAACGCTCGGAAACCGACGGCACGCTCCGGAAAAATCGCGCTGCTTCATCCACCGTCAGGTTGAGCACGTCAGCGATATTTTTTCCTTTGAAAGTGATCTCGAGCGTCTCGCGGTTGTAACGCTGGCCGCGGCAGACCTCGCATTCCACATAAACGTCCGGCAAAAAATGCATCTCGATCTTGATCAGCCCGCCGCCTTCGCAATTCTCGCACCGCCCGCCTTTGACATTAAAGCTGAAACGCCCCGCATCGTAGCCGCGTATCCGCGCCGCGGGAAGCTGGCTGAACAATTCCCGGATCGGCGTGAACGCGCCCGTGTAGGTGATCGGGTTGGAGCGCGGCGTCCGGCCGATCGCGCTCTGATCGATCACGATCGCTTTGTCGAGCTGATCCAACCCTTGCAAGGCGCGATGCTTCCCCGGTTTGTCCTTCGAGTTGTAGAAATGCCGGAAGAGCGCGCGCCGCAAAATGTCGTCCACCAACGTTGATTTGCCGCTGCCGGACACGCCCGTCACGCAGGTGAAGCAGCCGATCGGAAACGAGGCCTCGACGTTTTTCAAATTGTTCTCCGCCGCGCCGGTAACGGTCAGCCAGCCATCTCCCGTCTGGCCGGCGCGCGGCTGAACCCGCTCGCGCGGGATCGCGATCCGCGCCCGGCCGGAGAGATAATCCGCCGTCGGCGAATTCTTCGCGCGAAGTACTTCATCGATTGTTCCCTGCGCCACGATCTCGCCGCCGCGCGGGCCGGCGCCCGGCCCGAGATCGAGAATGTGATCGGCGGCGCGGATTGTTTCCTCATCATGCTCCACAACGATGACCGAGTTCCCGAGATCACGGAGCCGGCGCAGGGTCACGAGCAGCCGCGCGTTATCGCGCTGGTGCAATCCGATGCTCGGCTCATCGAGGACGTAGAGAACGCCCGCAAGGCCCGAACCAATCTGGGTGGCGAGCCGGATTCGTTGCGCTTCGCCGCCGGAAAGCGTCCCGCTCTCGCGGTTGAGCGAGAGATAATTCAGCCCGACTTCGCGGAGAAATTGCAGGCGCGAATCGATCTCACGCAGCACTTCCGCCGCGATGAACCGTTGCTGTTCGGTTAACGAAAGCCCGCGCACATACTCCGCTGCCGCATCAATCGTCAGCTCGCTGAACTGATGGATGTTCATCTCGCGGTCCGCGTTATTCTTGATCGTCACCGCCAGAATCTCCGGCTTCAACCGCGCGCCGTGACAGGTCTGGCAAGGCACGCGCGTCATGAAGGCGCGGATTCGATTACGGGTAAACTCGCTCTCCGTTTCGTGGTAAAGCCGCTCCATTTGCGGCACGAGACCTTCGAACGGCCGTTCCGTTTTTGGCGCTTTCCCATTGCCGCCGCTGCTCATCTTGATCGGCTGATCGCCCGTCCCGTAATAGAGCGCCTTCTTAAATGCCTCCGGCAAATCGGCGAACGGAATGTGATCGTCCACGTCGAAATGTTTCACCAGCGCCGTTTGCAAGCTGCGGTAATACGCCTGGAGCGGTTTCGCCCCGCGCCGCCACGGCGTGATCGCTCCTTCCGCGATCGACTTCTGCGGATCGGACACCATCAGATCGGCATCGCAAACCAGTTGGGTTCCCAATCCATGGCAAGCCGGGCACGCGCCCAAGTGGCTGTTGAACGAAAAATGTTTCGGCGTCAGCTCGCCTAACGAGAAGTCGCTCTCCGCGTTCCCATAGTCCGTCGTATAGCGGACGGATTCCCATTTTTCCCCTCGTTGGACGTTGGACATTTCCCCTCCCTCCGATTTCAGCACCACGATCCTGTTTCCGCCCCATTTCAGCGCCGTCTCCACCGAATCCGCCAGCCGCGTCCTTACCCCATCCCGAATCACCAGCCGATCGACCACCGCCTCGATCGTGTGCTTCTCGGTTTTCTTCAGCCGGATCGGCTCCGGCTTTCCCAGCTCCAGGATTTCATCGTCGATGCGAATTCGGACGAACCCTTCCCGCTTCACCTTCTCGATCACGTCGCGAAACTCGCCCTTCTGATTCTGAATGAGCGGCGCGAGCAAAATGATTTTTGTCTCGGCCGGAAACGCCAGAATCTGATCGACGATCTGCTGCGGTGTCTGCCGATGAATCGGCTGTCCGGTCGTCGGATCGTGCGGCTGGCCAACCGCCGAGAACAGCACCCGGAGATAATCGAAGATCTCCGTCGTAGTCGCGATCGTCGAACGCGGGTTCGCGCCGGCGCTGCGTTGTTCGATGGCAATGGCCGGCGAAAGGCCTTCGATGAAATCGACGTCGGGCTTTTCCATCTTATCGAGGAATTGGCGCGCATAAGCCGAGAGGCTCTCGACGTAACGGCGCTGCCCTTCCGCATAGAGGGTGTCGAAGGCGAGCGAGGATTTCCCCGACCCGCTCAAACCGGTGATAACGACCAGTTTTTCCCTCGGAATCTCCACGTGGAGATTCTTGAGATTGTGCTGGCGTGCACCGCTGATCTTGATAGTTTGCGCAGGCATCGGACGACAAATGTCGAACCTGTCAGTCAAGCACAACTCCTGCTTTTCTCCAG
>JBEEHT010000056.1:0-12221 GCA_041167545.1 Verrucomicrobiota bacterium | reverse complement strand
TGTAACTCATCTTCATGCGGGTGACGAGTTCGTTGACGGAGAGGCCCTTGGTGCGTTTCAGGGTGTTAAGAATCTCCAGGCGCTGGGTGCGGCCGATCTCGGAAAGTAGTTGTTGGTTCAAATGCGGCTCCTCGGTGGGTTGGGCCGGAGATTACCCGCAGTCGCCTTGGAAAGGCAATAAGAAACTTCCGCAAGATTCAGGGATAAAGGAAATTACCCTTCCTTCATAATCAACCGGCCGGAAGCAGGGTCGAAAAGGCGCGCTTTCTCGATATCGATCTCGAACTGCAACCGGTGGCCGGCGTTACCTTTATCTGTCCCACATCGGCTTCGGCAAATCAGGGCGTGGGCTCCAGTCTGGAGGTAGAGATTAGCCTCCGCTCCCATTGGCTCGACCATTTCCACCAGCGCTCGAAAGCTCGTCGGAGAGCGTTCCGTTTCAGCTAATGCGACCGTGATGTCTTCGGGGCGAATCCCGAGCACAATCGGCTCGCCCACGAAATCCTTGGCGTTCGGAAACTCCGAGACCGCCAGGCGAACCTTGATCGTTCCGTCGCCTTGCTCAGAAAAGACAAGCGAATCGCGATCCTGTTTCACGGTGCCATGGATCAGATTCATCGGCGGATGGCCAATGAATCGGGCGACGAAAAGATTCGCCGGCGCATCATAAACCGCAGCGGGGTCGCCCTCCTGCTGGACGACGCCTCGATCCAAGACGACCAACCGCTCACCCATCACCAGCGCTTCGACCGGATCGTTCGTTGCATAAATGATCGTTGTGGCCGGCAGACGCTGATGCAGCTTCCTTATCTCGGCCCGGGCTCGGACGCGCGCTTCTCTGTCGAGACTCGCGAATGGTTCGTCGAAAAGAATTATCTTCGGCTGTCGCGCGATCGCCCGGGCGAGCGCAAGGCGTTGCCGTTCCTCGCCGCCGAGCGTCGCTGGCATCCTCTCCAATATCTCCTGCAATCCGAGCACTTCGGCCGCAGCCAGCACACGCTTTTTCGTTTCGGCCGCTGAAAACTTCCCCGGCCGCAACGCGAACGCTAGGTTGTCGTAGACCGACATGCGCGGATAGGGCGCGTAGTCTTTGGCCACAACCGCGACCTCACGATCCTTTGGCGGAATGCCGTTCATGCGCCGTTCGCCGAAAAGGATGTCGCCTCGTGAGGGATTTTCCAGGCCAGCGATCACCCGCAGGATAATCGAACTGCCGCAGCCAGCCGGTCCGGCTAGCACAACGAATTCCCGGTCCTGAATTTCGAGACTGAAATCAGCAAGCCCGCCGACCGAGATGTTGTGAAGAGCGATCTTGGCCATGACCTCAAACAAACGGGATGGGAACGATCTCCACCAGCACGTTGGCGTCCGTGCGAAGGCGTGACCCGATCGTATTGAACCCACGCTTCACGTAGCCGAGTGCAATTTCCTTTTCCAACCGTGGACTTCGGGTCGCGCTCGTGATCCAACCGGCGTCTTTGCTTTCGCCCTCAGCGGGCGTGAGGCGGATGCCGGCTTCGAGCGGCTCGGCGGAGAGCGAGATCAAACCGCAGAGACGCTTGTTTGTCTGGCCCGACATTTTCATGCGCGAAATCACTTCCTGCCCGACATAGCAGCCCTTGAAATAATCGATCGAAGTCGCTTCGAGGTTCGCTTCCACCGGGATGATTTCCTCCGTCAATTCGCGGCCCCAGCGCGGGATGCCGCGCTCGATCCGAAAAATCTCAGCGCATTCCTCGTCGCAGAACGCAAGGGTGTCAGCAAGTTGTTCGCGAATGCGCTCGCGCTCGACGCTCTCCTTCTCAAACCAGAGGTCGTGTCCCGCCGATGCGAATCGATTTGCCGCGACCGCCTTCGACGGATGCAACCCGTGGGCCGGCGTTTCAGACGCCACATGGAAAATCGAAAATCGATCCGTGACGTCCTCGATGTGCACGTCGTCCGCGATGATGTAACGATCCAGTCTGGCCGCGAGCTGGTCACGGAGTTCCGGATCAGCGTCCACCAGAAAACCGTCGGCCTCGGCGGAAATGAAAACGTGGGCGCTCAATTTCCCTTTCGCATTCAAAACCGAAGCTTGAATGGCGGAAGTCTCGGTGGCTTTCCGCAGGTCGTTGGTCATTTGACCATTGAGGAAGCGAAAGGTGTCGGCTCCCGTCAGGCGCAGTTTTATGCGCGCCGACAGATCAAAAAACGGATTCAATCGTTCGTATGCCGCCGCCAAAAGCCGCCCCATAATCCCCGCGGCTCTTCGGATTCTTTTTCGTCTTCAGGCTTCGGGAAAGTGAGGACGGGCACCTCGCTCTTCTTTTCGGAAGTTCCCTCAGATGATGGAATGGCGACAGACGCTGCCTCCGCTTTTGTTTCCGATCCCTCATCCTTGGCCGGCGGCGAAATTTCTGCCGGTGCAGCGGCTTCCGCCGCCAGGGTCGAAGTCGTGTGACCAGCCACTTCAGATTGAATCTTTGCCTCGGCAGGCGTTTCCGTGGCTGAAATTTCCTGCGACTCCTCACTCGCCGGTTTCGCGTCGGAGACCATCGGTTCCGCGACCGCGGCGGCTTCCGCGCGCTGCTCGGGCTCGGCCGTCTTTCCTCCATCAATTCCCGCCAGCCGCGGTTGGTCGTCTTCCCCATTTGTCGGTTGCGGCTCGGCCTGAAGCGGACCGCCCGCCGGGAAATATTGCCGGAGAAGCGAAGAATAATCGGCATCCCCGCGGCCCTGTCGCATTTCCTCGGTCAAACCGTGACGCGAGGCATCTGTGGCGCCGAACTCGATTCCGAATCCGCGCGCGAGCCGCGTGGCAATAACCACATCCTTCAACATGTGTTTGACGGAAAAGTGCGGCTCGAAATTGCCTTCCATCATCATCGGCAATTTCATTTCGAGCGTGGCCGAGTTGCTCCCGTTGTTGCGCATGGCGGCCGCGAATTTTTCGACCGACAACCCCGATTTCGAAACCAGCGCCAGAGCTTCGGCTGCGGCCTGCACGCTGGCCGCTGTGATCATGTTTGTCGCCACCTTGATCGTAGTGGCGTCCCCGATGGTGCCCATGTGGATGATTTCCTTGCTGCTTGCTTCGAGGACGGGACGCGCCTGCGCGAACGCCGCTTCGTCACCGCCCACGTAATAAACCAGCTCTCCTTTTTCAGCCGCGTTTTTGCTGCCGGTAAAGGGAGCATCCAGAAATTGGGCGCCGCGCCGTTCGACGATTTCCGCCGCCGCTCGCATCGTATCGGGCGACACCGTGCAGTGCGCCATGACGACATGCTGCGCGGTCAGATTGCGATTCATCCGCTGCACCATCTGGAGCAACGCGTCATCGTCCGCGACAAAGATCTGCACGAAATCGCAGAGCTCCGCGACCTCGGCGGGCGATCCGACGAAATTCGGGACCGGACGCGGCGTGCGGTTCCAGACAAAGACGTGGAACCCGCGTTCCCGCAGATTCTCCACGACCCGCTGCCCGATAATTCCGAGCCCGAGCACTCCAACATTCTTTTTTCGTGTGCGAATTGACATGCCAACGCCTGCTTTTACCGGCGACCGCTGAAAATCAGGTCAAACCCGCAGAGACGCAATGCCGAATTCGCTCAGCGGCTGAGGTTTTTAGCGAGTCGATCCGCCACCGAGGCACGTTGCTCGTTCGCCAGCACGGCGAGGATCTCCGGTCGGGCCTCCTCAAAACCAAGCAGGCTCGCCGCTTTGACTTCATCCAACCGGACGATGTGAAAGCCCAAATGCGAGCGGAACGGCTTGCTCGTTTCGCCCGGGCGAAGTTTTTTGACCTCGGCGAAAAACTCCGGCGCCATCCGCGCTTCGGAAAAGAAGCCGAGATCGCCGCCGCGGGATTTTGTCCTTTCATCCTCGGAGGTTTCGGCCGCCAGTTGTGAAAAGGATTCGCCGCGAGAAAGGCGAAGCGCCAGAGCTTCGATCGCCTTCCCTTTTTCTTCGACGGTTTCGGGCGGCGTTTCCGCGTGGGCGGCGAGAAAAAGATGCGAGGCGCGACGGCGGGCCGGTTGCGCGAAAAGTTCTGGGTGCGTCTCGTAAAAATTGCGGCATGCCGGCTCCGGGGCTGCGGTTTCCGGCGCGATCTGTTTCTCCAGCCAATCGAGGTCGCGAAGTTGCTCGCCAATTCTTTCGCGCAACGACGAGACCGAAAGCCCGCTTGAGTGAAGGGCCTTGGCGAACAATTTCTCCGCGCCAAACTCCGCCTTGAGCAATGAAGTCTCACGATCGATCCGAGCCGGATCAATCGACTCCTTCGAGGCAACGCGACGAAGATTTTCCCTTATCACCAGATCGGACGTGGTCACCTCCTCCTCGAGATCGGTTTCATAGATTCCTTTGCCGTTCGTGATGGTGACAAGGTGCCCGCGACCGGCGAGCCGGCCGGCGGCATCGCGAAAAGAGCCGGAACGGCAAAGCAATTCGCTGCCGATGAAGCCGAGAGCGCCGGCGAGCGCGATCAACCCAAACAGTCGGACGCTCATTCTCATTGGAGAGCGACCTCGGACAGGTAATGGCACGCGACCGCGCCCGTTATCCGGAGGCTTTCGGCGCTGAGCTTATCCATCGTGTCCGCGGGGGTGTGCCAGGGCGGATAATCGAAATCGATCAGATCGATCACCGGTATTCCGATCTCATTCAAGGGCGTGTGATCGTCGGTGATATCGCGATCGAAATAGGTGAAGTGTTTCCGCAAACCCAACGCTTCGGACGACGCGAAAATTCCACGCGCGAGATCCACCGGGGAATCAGGCGGGAGCGTGATGGTAAGCGAGCGGTCGCCGACCATGTCGAATAGAATCCCGCCGCGAAATTGTTTCGCTTTGTCTCCGGCCGCGAGCTGCTTCGCGAAATACCGGCTCCCGTACAATCCATCGATGTCGGTAAAAGCTTCGTAGGCTTCCTCCCCATCAAAGAAAATGAGCTCTGCTTTTCGAGCGAGATCGGGGCGCTGCGCCAAAACGCGAGCCAGTTCGAGCAGCACGCCGGTACTCGAACCTGCGTCGTTCGCGCCGACGAATTGGGCGCTGTCGAAAGTCTTCGTGTCGTAATGCGAGCAGACGAGAAACGACGGCGCGCTCTCCTTCGCGGCGAAAGTGGCGATGAGATTTACGAACTGCACTTTCCCGCGCGGCGTTTCGTCCGTAAAAGTCTGGCGCTCCACTTTCCAGCCGAAAGATTCGAGCTGTTTGGTAAGATATGTTCTCGTTTTCTCGATCGCCTCCGAGGCCGGTGGTCGCGGACCGAGATCAACCATGGCCTGGACATGCGCGAGCGCTTTCTCCCCGGAAAACTGCTCCCAGATTTTGACGCTACCAGCGCCAGGCGATGGCGAGTTGGGACGGTCGCACGCCGCAAGAAATGCGAACGCGAGAAATGCGAAGGTGGATCGTGCGCTCCCCGCGCGATGACAAAGAGATCTCGGCTTCGCTGGCATGATCTGAGCATCGAGCGACGGAGCGCTCGATCCACCTTCACGACTCGTCCGCAGGCAATCCGAGAGCGCCGAGGACGCGTTGCAAATCATCGTTGCCATAATATTCGATCTCGATACGGCCGCGTTTTTCTCCGTGATGAAGCGTGACCCTGGTGCCGAGATGTTCCTGTAATCGACTTTGCAGGTCGCCGATCGTCGCCGAAGTCACGGTCGCGGCCTGACGCCGCCGGCGCGGCCGCGTGGTGCCGAGCTGCCGGGCCACAAGACGCTCCGTCGCGCGCACAGTCGCGCTCCGGCGCAGGATCGTCTCGGCCACCGCCAGTTGTTCCTCCGGTTCCTTCAAGGCGAGCAATACTTTGGCGTGTCCGACTGAGATCAGGCCTTGCGTGAGCCATGCCTGCACTTGCGCGTGCAAATCCAGCAGCCGCATCGAATTCGCCACCGCCGCGCGACTCCGGCCGACTTTCTGCGCGATGTCTTCCTGCCGCATCCCGAATTCCCCCGCGAGCCGGGCGTACGCTTGCGCTTCCTCGATCGGATTAAGATCGGCGCGCTGCAGATTTTCGATCAAGGAAAGCTCGAGCACCTCAAGATCGGTCGCGATCCGCGTGATCACCGGCACCTGCGTGAGACCGGCTTCCTGCGCCGCGCGCCAGCGTCGTTCTCCGGCGATCAATTCATGCCGGCCGCCCACGTCACGAACGACCAGCGGCTGGATGATCCCATGCTGCCGGATCGACTCCACCAACTCCGACAGTGCGTCGCGGGCAAAATCCTTTCGCGGTTGCAACGGACTCGGCACGATGCTGGTGAGACTTACCTGTTGGATTTTCTCGCCAGGCTCGGCCTCGAGGCGGATCGGAGGCGGCCGCGAGCTGATCAGCGCGCTGAGACCTTTGCCGAGAGCTGATTTGGCCATGCGCGTCAGGTTATCGGTTCAACTTCACGGACGCAAACAGCATTGGTGCTGCTCTTCCTTATGGCTAACGTCCCCGAATGCCGGACGAAGTCTTCACTCTGGGACATTCCCCCGACCCGGACGATGCCTTCATGTTTTATGCGATGGCAGAAAACAAAATCGATCTGCGCGGCTATCGTTTCGAGCATCGGCTCGAGGACATCCAAACGTTGAACGAGCGCGCGCTCCGCGGCGAACTCCACATCTCGGCGATCTCGATCCACGCGTTCGCGTATGTGAGCGATCGTTACGCGCTGTTGCCCTGCGGCGCGAGCATGGGCGACGGCTACGGGCCGCTGGTCGTGACGGCTAACCGCGAGGGACTGGCCGACGATGCATCGGACGATCACATTCGCGCCTGGCTCCGCTGCCGGACAATCGCGATCCCGGGCAAAATGACGAGCGCGTATCTCGCGCTGCAACTTTATCTCGGGCAGTTCGAGCACGTCGTCGTGCCGTTCGATCAGATTTTCCAGGCGGTCAAGGAGGGTCGGGCCGATGCGGGCCTCATCATTCACGAGGGGCAACTGACTTACGAGCAATCGGGATTCACGAAGGTGGTGGACCTGGGCGAATGGTGGAAGCGCGAGACGGGATTGCCGCTGCCGTTGGGCGGAAACGTTTTGCGGAAAGACATCGCGCTGGCGGTGCAGCGCGATCTGCTCGCGATCATGCGGGAGAGCATCGATTACGGTCTCGCGCATCGGGAAGCAGCGGTCGCTCATTCGATGCCTTATGCGCGCGACATGGATGCGTCCCTCGCCGGCAAATTCATCGGCATGTACGTGAATGATTTTACTCGCGACTACGGCGACACCGGCCGAAAGGCTGTGCGCGAATTTCTCAAGCAAGCGCACCAGCGCGGTTACATCGAGAAAGTGCCCACGATCGAGTTCGTGGAATAACTTACTTCTTCGGCTTCGGAGTCGGTTTGCCGGCTTCCTTGGCAAACGTCTTCACCCGCTCGAATTCCTTCTGAAATCCGCTGGTGAAATCGTGGGTGCCGTACTCGAAGAGGACGACAAAGCAGAAGGTGAAAAAGACGAAGAGAACGAGCCAAAAGAGCCCGCGAAGCAATGACATCCACTGATGGTAACTTAGTGGCGCGCTGCGGTCAACGAACCTGCGCCGCTGCCCAAACTTCCCATTGAAGGCCCGGATGAAACTGCCATCCTTTCCCAGCCATGCGGGTGCCCTTGCTTGACCTTAGCGAACAGTATCGCGCCCTCGCGGAACCGATCCGCGCCCAGCTCGAGGAGGTCCTGAGCAGCCAGAAATTTATTCTCGGACCGAAAGGCGAGGCGCTCGAGAAAGCCATTTGCGATTATACCGGCGCGCCCAACGCCATCGGCGTCTCATCCGGCACTGACGCACTGCTCGCAGTCTTGATGGCCCTGAACATCGGGGCCGGGGACGCCGTCGTCACGAGCGCATTTTCTTTCTTCGCGACGGCAGGCTGCATCGCCCGCGTCGGCGCGACTCCGGTTCTCATCGATATTGAGCCGCAGACCTACAACATTTCCCCAGCGGCGCTGGAGCAGTATCTCACAGTGTCCTGCCACCGCGCCACGGACGGCTCGTTGCGCACGGCCCAGGGTCAAAAGGTGCGCGCGATTATCCCGGTCCATCTCTACGGCCTCTGTTGCGAAATGGATGCGATCCATGAGATTTCCGAGGGCTTTCGATTGCCGGTAATCGAAGACGCCGCCCAGGCGATCGGCGCGGAATATCCATTCGGCGGCCGGACAGCAAAGGCCGGAACCATGAGCGAGGTCGGTTGCTTCAGTTTTTATCCGTCAAAGAATCTGGGCGCCGCGGGCGATGCTGGAATGATCGTGTGCCGGGAAGAGGCGTTCGCGAAGCACCTCCGCCATTGCCGGCAGCACGGCATGGAGCCGCGCTATTACCATCACTTTATCGGCGGCAACTTTCGGCTGGATGAAATGCAGGCCGCCATTCTCTCGGTAAAATTGCCGTTCCTGGATGGCTGGTCGGCCGCGCGTCGGGCCGTGGCCGATGTTTACCGCGAGGAATTCAATCGCGCCGGCCTAACGAACCAAGTGCGGCTTCCCACGGAACCCTATCGCGATCGCGGCCTGACGAACCATCACATCTACCATCAGTATGTGATTCGCACTCCGCAGCGGGATGCGCTGCGCGAACATCTGACGCGCAAGGAAATCGGCACGGCGATCTATTATCCGCTCGGATTACATGAGCAGGAGTGCTTCGCCTACCTCGGATATCGCGCGGGCGATTTTCCGGAAACGGAAAGCGCCGCGCGGGAGACGCTCGCGTTGCCGATGTATCCGGAATTGTCGCGCGAAGCGCAGCGTTATGTGGTTGAAGCCATCGCGGAATTTTTGCTTCAAGGAGGGGCGCTTTCCAAACCGCCCGCTTTTAAGAACGGCGGTTTGTAAACCGCCGCTCCTTGTTTGCGAAAACAGCATTCGTTTCCGGCATGGTGTGCGAGGCCAAAACACTTGCGACCCAAGGCAGCCGAGCCTATATCAACGCTCGCCTTTGCGGGCAACCGGGTAGGTACCGAAGTGGCCAAACGGGGCGGACTGTAAATCCGCTGGCTTACGCCTTCGTTGGTTCGAATCCAACCCTGCCCACTTCGCGGTATTCCGTATCAGGATTGTGCCCGCGAGCGTCTCGCCCGGGCTGCGGCAAAAAGCGCCGCGCCCACAATATTCGCTCCGATGATCACAGCCGTGATTTTGAAGGTGAAGGCAGAATTGCTTTTCACGGCGATGATCGGGAACACCGAGAGACCCACGTAAAGCAGGGTCATGAGAAGGCCGGAAGCGGCGGCGATTCGCAGCCACCAGGGCGGCGCCGGTTTCAACGAGCGCAATCCGAAAAGCGGAATGGAGAACATGACGAGGTACGTGAGCGCGTAAAAGATCCCGCCGGCGTTGAAGAGCAATTGAAACGATTCCTGCTGGCCCACACCGATAAGACTGAGCGCGCCCAGAGCTATCGTAACCAGTCCGACGAAAAGGATCGAATTTGCCGGCGTCTTGAAGCGTGGATGCAGCTTGGTGAACCACGCCGGCATGAGATGGTCCCATCCGGCCACCATCGGCAGTCTCGTTAGGCCGGTAAAATTGACGCTGGCTTGCGCCACTCGCAAAATCATCAAAAGGGCCAGGGCAATCGGAACCACAAGAGCCGCCACGCCGAAAGTGCGGAACCCAAGGCTGAGGACCTGCGGAATCGGCGCGATCAGATCGATGTTATCGGGATGCACGAAGGCAAGCACTGAGCTGGTCCCGAGGATAAACATGACGGCAATGATCGGCGCCGCCACCAGGACGGAACGTCCGATCGTGCGCGCGGGACTGCGGCATTCGCCCGCGAGAATCGCGACGTACTCGAACCCGCCCAGCGCGCCGAAGCCAAGTTTGCCGAGAATATTGAGACTGAAGAGCGAAACGACCGGCATGGCGGTGGCCAACGGGTGAAATTCCCGCATCTCGCCGCGCGCGATGTGAATAAACGGAAGCGCGAGGAGGGCGGCGAAGATCGTGAGCATGATAATGCCGCCGACGTTGTGGATCCATTTACCGACGCTCAGACCAATCGTCGAGACCACCACGAGCAATGCGATGACGAAAAAGCTCGTGAGCGTGATCAGCCATTTGTTCGATGAAATCCAGGCGGCCGATGGCCCCATCGCGTAGGCAAGATTCGTGGTCAATTGCAGACCGATCTCCGACGTGTTCACGATGACGTAGAGCCACAGATTCCAGGCGACCATGAAGCCGACCACTTCGCTGAAACCGAGCTTGGCCCATTGATAAAGCCCGCCTTCCAGCGGCATGAGGCGGTTCAGATAAATGACGACCGCTGCGGAGGGAAAATAAAAGAACGCGATCGCCAGCAGCCAAAAGACCACGTGCGCCGGCCCGAGCTTTCCGGCCGCGCCGACCCAGGAGAGTCCGACAATGAAAAGGATCTGGGTAAGCGCGAGATCCCGCAGTCCGAGTTCCTTCTTGAACTCGGCGCTCCGTTGTTCGACGCGCTCTTCGCCTGCGCGTAATTCCGACGCTGCGAGATCTTCTCCGCCCGGCATGAGGGCAGGATGGTGACGCAGTTAATAGCCCGTGTCTATCACGAGCGAGATTCGCCAGGCCGTTTAGTGCTTTTTCTTCGAAGCGCTCCGGCTTTTCCCGCCGGATTTTTTACTCGAACCGGATTTTGCCTTGCTCGATTTACGCCCGGCGGACTTGGATTTCTTCGCGCTCGAACTCTTGCCAGCCGATTTTTTACCGCCGGCTTTCTTGCTACGCGCAGCACTCTTGCTGGATTTTGCGCGGCTCGAGCTCTTTGATTTTCCACCGCCAGATTTGGATTTAGGGGAGCTGGATTTCTTTGAACCACCTAGCTTCTTCGCCGCCGATTTCTTCGATTTGCCAGCGGGTTTTTTGGCAGTGGCCGCCTTCTTCGATCCGCCACTCTTGGGTTTGGGCGCTGAACTCTTAGGCGCCGATGCGGCCCGGCCGGCTATCGCGCCGATCACGCCGCCAACCACTGCGCCGACGGGTCCCGCCACGCTGCCGATAACCGCTCCTGTGGCAGCTCCAGCGGTTTGTTTCGAGATCGGTGGGATTGAAATGTTTTCGGATGATGAAGCGGACTCGTCAGTCGATTTTTGATTTTCGTCGGGCATAAAACGTGTGCTCCTTCCAGGGCAATGGTTGAGTTAGTCTCTACTACTTCGCACGCCGTCGGCCTTTCAGCCGTGGCTGAGGCCCACTTTGGGAGGAAACGCCACGTTCTCCCGCTCGACAACAGCGCCGCGCGCCAGGAAAAAATCCCGCAGTTCCGGCGTGTAATATTCTTTGTTTTTCCCGGGATTCAGGCCGAGGAAAATCCGGCCGCCGGGATTGAGATGACGGTTCAGGTCATCGAGAAAAAAACTCCATTCGGGCGCGTCCCACCACCAATCTCGTTTGCTCTCGCGGTTGAAATCGATCGAGAACGCCGTGATCAGATCGAATTTTCTCCCGAGATCCGGCAGAGGTTCATACGGTCGAATCGTCCAGATCCGGCGGTCCACGGCAAAGAGATCGAGCAGTTGAGTGAAGAGCGGGAACTCGTCGATATCGAGGCCCTGGCAGGTATGTCCGAGCTGCTGGAGAATGAAGAGAAAAAATCCGCCGCCACAGCCGAGATCGAGCACGGACTTCGACGCGGACCGATGCAATTTCAGATCCTGGGCGCGGACGATATTTAGCCGCAGCCAGCGCCTTACGTCCGCGTATTTGGCGTAATGCTCCGTCGACGATGCATACTGCGCCTGAATCTCGGCCAACTTCGCCTGGTCGATTTTCGCGAAGAGCGGCTCGAGCCGTAACGGGTGCAGGGCGCGCTCCACCCGACGCCAGGTGCGCCGGTACGTCAGAGGTTGGGCCAGCTTCCGGAATTTATGGGAGAGCTTCATCTGTTAAGCTGGCAAATCGGCCTGCCAAAACGATGCCGTTACGCGAACCGTCCTGGTTTGCGCGAATCCCTGAACGGAATCTAATCGATCCCGCTATGAGCTGAGGCACGTAAACGCGCCTGCGCTTTACCGGCCGCGCCGTTGGCCACCGCCGCTGTCGCGACGTCCGCCACCGCTGCCGCCGCCGCCATAGCCGCCGCCACCGCCGCCGTAGCCACCACCGCCACCGCCGCCGCCGTAGCCGCCACCGCCGCCGCCATAACCACCGCCACGTCCCCCGCCACCGCCACCCGGCGGGCGAGCTTCACGTGGGCGCGCTTCGTTCACGGTCAAGGGCCGGCCTTCCACCGTCTTGCCATTGAACTCGG
>JBEEHT010000055.1:0-9101 GCA_041167545.1 Verrucomicrobiota bacterium | reverse complement strand
TGGCTGGCCAGGGCGTTGTCGTCAAAATAAGTGTTATCGATCGTGGCGTCCCAGTTCCAAATTTGGGTGACGCGCGAAGCCACATCGTAGGTCGTGCGCACCTGCGGAGTGTATCCATCGTTCCAGTCGAATCCCGTTTGCCGATTGCGATTATCATTAAAAAACGTCTGCACATTCCCCGCCCGGTTCGTGTAGGTCGCGAGGTTGCCGGCCGCATCGTAGCTGTAGCGTTCCGTCGCGCCATTCGGATACGTCATTACCGTCCGCCGGCTGAGGTAATCGTACGTGTAGAAATAATGGTTGCCGTTGCCGTCGTTATTCCAGGCCAGATTTCCGGCGGAATCGTATCCCATGGTAGTCGTCACGCCTTTCTCATCGATCTGGCGCGTCAACCGGTTCATCGAATCGTATTCCGGAAACTGGATGAGGGTTTGTTCAGGCGTCCCGGTGGCGTGTTTGATCCAGTTCTTATTTCCAACGGCATCGTAATCGATTGTCGTGACGGAGCCGAGCGCATCGGTAATCGAGGTTTGGCGGTTGCGATTATCGTAGCCAAATGTCGTCGCATGCCACAGTGGATCGGTGATTTTGGTTAAATTACCAACGGCATCGTATTCGAACAGCGTCCAGGCTTCATCTGGGGTTCCGAGGGCGGCAACCTGGTCGATCTTGCGGAAGTTCGCGTCGTAATCGAATACAACGTTTTTGTTCATCGGCGAGATAACGTACTTTACGCTCTGAGTGGTGTGGAGGAGGGGATTGGCCCAATCGAGCGCATAGCTGGACGTGGTGGTTTGGTTCAGCGGGTTGGTTGTCGCTACCACCCGCTTATACTCGTCATAGGTGTAACTGCTCGTATGGCCCAGTTCGTCGGTAATGCTGGCGGTGGTCCCATCGCTGTTATAAGCGGTTTGGATGAAGCTTAGGTCCGGGTGCGTTATCCGGGTGGTCTGCCCGCGAACGTTATATTGAAACCAGGTCGTGTTCCACCGCGGGTCGGTAACATGCTCCAGGCGGTCATAACCATCGTAATAATAATATGTCGTGCCGTCCGGATTCGTCGAGGCATACTTCATGCCGCGCCAGTCGTAGTCGAAGGTTTCGATGCCGCTGGTGGTCAGGCGATGGGAATAGACCTGGCCGAAATTATTGTAACTGAAGGTCTCGTAAGCGCCGTTGGGATAATCGATCCGTTCGACCTGATGATTGGCATTGCGGGAGAACCAGGTGGTGTTCTCGCGCTCATCGGTTTGGTAGGAGAGATAGTAGGGATTATTGGCGTCGGAGTAACCGAAGCTGGCGGTCGAGTTGTCGCCCGGGTGGGTTACGACGCTCATTGCGCCGATTATGCCTTCGCGAAGGAAAGTGGTGGTTTGATGCCGAGCGTCCTCAAAAGCCGATTTGTAGCCATTACCGTCATACGAAATATAGGAGGATTGGCCCTTGAAATCGGTGTAATTGATAAGCACGCCGCCGCTGTAGTTAAAGCTGCGAGATGGTCCGTCGCCTCGCGTTTCGGTGCGGGACTCGCCGTTAACTGTCAGCGTTGACACAGCTTGGCCGGTCGTGCTGTTATTTTCGCTCAGGATCTGCCCGCTGACGGCATAGGTGCCATCAGGATTAAAGCCCGTTGCATAAGTATAAGAAATCTTTTGCATAGACCCTCCGTACATTGGGTCATCGCAGCTTGCCAGGAGTGGCGGGGCGTTGTATTGGCCGTCATAGTCGGGAACGTTTGGTGCCTGATAAGTGTAGTGGGCGGTCGGCGCAGGCGATCCGGAATCAGCCGGATAAACTACATTGTCGAGGTAGGTGTGCAGATTACCTCCCAGTCCATAGTTAGTCGCATTATAATTGTATTGCACAACTCTGCCGTCACTCGCCTGGATGTGATCGATCACGATGTCGTGCGACTGGTACGAGTTAAGCCATGGCGTTGTTCCGTAAATAAGTTGGATCCAGCGCCCAGCTGGTTCTTGAATCGTATTGAGACTCCCGTCGCCATTGTAAGTGAGACTGGTTCGCTGGCCGTAAGGGTCGATAATGGCGGTAGCCTGCCAACTATAATCGTTCCAACGATAACTATACCAGGACCAATGGGCAGTGGCCGCGAACTCAACCTTGCCGCCATCGGGCAAGGTTAGGTACGCCAGCATCGTGGCTAAATCGAGCGGTTGGAAGCGGTCTGCGATCCCCGGGCCAGCTCGAAACAATGGGTCAGTAGAGCTCGCCACAAAGGCTTCAATCCGGCCATCCGGAAAACTGACCCAGTACCAATGCGGGTAATCCGTTCCTAGCGCAGGATATGATGAAAGAGTCCAATTAAAGTTATGGCGCCAAGTACCGCCTGACCCAAATTGATATTGATCTTCAGATTGAAATCGACTGTTTGACGTTCGCGTAAAGGCCAGGGGGTAGCTGCCAACCGCGCCTGACACGACCAGATCGGTGACCCGCCTAGTCACGTTACCGGTGTAAGCGTCATAGGAACCGCCGGTAGTGATAGTGCCGTTGAACATCCCCGCCGGGCCCGTGGGATTATCGTTGCCTACTTGGGCGTCCATCGATTGCGCAAACAAAGCAGCGATGACCGCCGCGCCGCACAGTAATAGCCAATTGCGAGTAGTCATTCAGGGCTCCTAGTGAGTTGGGTTTATGACTGGCGGCTTGGCCTTCGGATTTTTTGCATCCGCCACCCAGAATTGAAGCATGGAGCGGGACCTGCCCCCCGTGATGAGGACGCGATACAAACCGGGTTGATCACCCGCCTGAAAGCGAATCGAGCCCGCTTCAGTCCCTTTTCCTACATCTTTTGGCGGACCAATGATCTTTCCACCGTCGAGAGGTTGCGCCGTGATGGAGGCGCTCGCCAGGCTCGTGGGGAAATCCACCGCGATGCCGACTACTTCCCTCGGGTTGAGTGCGACCAATTGAAACGGCCCAGAACTGCTGGCTCGCGTTTTGATTTCCGTGGCATTCGCAAAGGAAATCGAGGCGGTTAGCGGCTGAGCGGCAGCGATCACGACTGCCGGAGCGATCGTTGGGGCGGGAAGTGGCGGGATGGGGCGAATTGGCGGGATTGTCCGGATTGGCGGCGACTGGGCTGAGATGGGTGTCGCCGATAAGATTAGAAGAGACGCGCTAACCAGAAGAGTCAGCCCGGTAAGGCTTGGGAAGAATTTCATGGCGCTGTTTTTTGCGCTATTTTTTATGTGCGAGGCTAGACAAACAGAAACCGAACACATAAAAAACAGATACAGAACAGAATCCCTCCGCACGCTCCCCGGAATCATGGCTCGAAAAAAAATCCGCCGTCCGCTCCTCCCTCTCCGCGGAAATCTCAAAGTCACCGGAGCCACTCATCGAGTGGAGCAGCTCGCGGATATTCTGCGCAAGACGGCGCGCGCGCAGCAGACCGATAAGGCGCAGGTATTTTATGCGCTTCGGGAAGTGGCGGACCGTTTTGATATTTCGCTCTCGATGGTTGCGACCGTTTACCGGCAATTGGAAAGCGAAGGGCTTCTTACTCGCCTGCGCGGCTCGAGGACGCTTCTGCAAGGTCTCCGCGCCGATCGCCAGGTGTCGGTGCACGGAATTGTAGGCGTGCCGATGCCGCTTTCCTCTTTTCTTACCCGGCAAAAGAGTCGGATGTTCTTTATGTCCGTTCGGCGTGAGTTGCGCCGCCGCGGTTTTGCGACGGCTGGGCTTTTCTATGAAAAGGTGGAAGCGCGGCCGGATTTTCTTTTCGAGAGAATCAAGCACTGCAACGTGGATAGCGTGCTGTGGTACATGCCAGACCGCTGCGCGCGAGATACCGCGCTGCTGCTGAGAGACACTGGCGTGCGCGTGATCGGTGTAGCCGATGGGGGATTACCGGCGTTGTCTTGTCGCTTCGAAATTTCGCGGGAAAGGGCGATTACAGAAATTTTGCGGGATTGGAAGGTGCGCGGTTGTTACTGGAATCGGCCCGCACTCGTGCCGGAAAGAGGCCGCGAAGCGTCAAGAAGACGGCCCGAGGAAAGGCCTTCTCTAGGAAGGGCAATAAGGAAAGTGAAGATCATTCGATCTCTTGGAAGATCGGCCACGGATGAAGAACGGCTGGAAACGCTTCTGGAGAGCGAACGGCTTGGACACGAATTCATAAGCGCGGAGGACGAACAGTGCGAGGCGCTTCTGCGCTCGCTGGCGGAGGAGGACGACGAGAGCGGGATCATCCTGCTCGGCGCGGCCGCGTCATTCTTCGCCTTTCGCGCGCCGGCCAGGCTTATCGCGCTGATGAACCGGCGCCGCGTGGCGCTGGTGGATGGGCCCGTGAGTCTGCCTTTCATTAACACTCCGCCGGCCTGCGCGGATTTGGCCGTCGCCGATTGGGAAGCGGTGGCTAATGGCATTACCGAAGCATTCTTGACGAAGGACGCTTTTGATCGCGCCACCCCCACCGTCTTTGAAGCGACCGCATTTCTCCAAGCGCCCCTGAGCGAATTCACGCAGGCAATCTAATTGGTTCTCGCAGCAGCCGGTGCGTTTGCGCTTGGAGCGCGCGAATCTACAATCCCGTGCGCGTGTGTGAACGCAGACGCGCTCACTCATGCCAGACGAAGAACCGCACGCGCCGCCACCCGCTTATGAGGCTGCGCGCGCCGAGCGTCCGACCACAGCCGAAGGCACCCTCGAACGGCCGACGGGAAAACATGATCCGTACGCGGCGTTTCGTTTTCGTGCCTTTGGATTTTATACCACGGGCAATCTGATTTCCGTCATTGGGCGGCTGATGTTCATCGTGGCGGTGGAATGGGAAATGTACGCGCGCACCCATTCGGCCACGGCCCTGGGATTGGTGGGATTGGTGATCGCGCTGCCGGTGGTGTTGCTGTCGCTTCCCGCCGGTCACATTGCCGATCGCTTTCCGCGCAAAAAGATCGTGCTCGTGACCCAGGCGTTGAGCGCGATCTGTTCGCTCGCCCTCGCCTTCGTTTCCTGGCAACACCTCGCCATTCCGAACTGGGCGGTTCTGCGCGCGGGCAATCGTTCCCTTTACTCGATCGCTTCCATCTTTGAGCGGCACACCTATTTCCATTTCGACGATCTTTCCATCCCGCTGATCTATTTGATCCTGCTGATCTCGGCGATGGGGCGCACCTTTGGTTGGGCGGCGCGCAGTTCTTATTTTCCGCAACTGGTCCCGCGCGATGTCTTCGCGAACGCGGTGACCTGGAACAGCAGCATTTTTCAGATCGGCTCGGTGGTCGGGCCGGCGATCGGCGGGCTCCTCATCGTGCGCGCGGGGTTTCCTTTTATCTATGCGCTCGACGCGGCCTGCGCGCTGTCGTTTTTCTTCCTCGTGCTGCCGATCCGAAGCCGGGAGCACACGATGAGCACCGAGCGCAACGCGTGGCGCAGTCTCAAGGAAGGCCTGCGCTTTATCATGAGCAAACAAGTGGTCCTGGCCACGATCACGCTCGATATGTTCGCCGTCTTTCTCGGCGGTGCGACGGCGCTCCTGCCGATTTTCGCCGACCAGATTCTGCACTGCGGCCCAATCGGATTGGGCTGGATGCGGGCGGCTCCGGGGATCGGCGCCTTCATCATGTCGTTGCTGATTGCGTATCTGCCACCGATGAAACACGCGGGGAAGACCTTGCTCTGGTGCGTTACCGGTTTCGGCGTGGCCACGATCGGCTTCGGTTTATCTCACTACCTTTGGCTCTCGCTCGTCATGCTTTTTCTGACGGGGCTGTTTGATAGCGTCAGCATGGTTGTGCGCCATACCTTGCTGCAATTGGTGACGCCCGACACGATGCGCGGGCGGATCTCAGCCGTGAACAATATTTTTATCGGAACTTCGAACGAGCTCGGCGCTTTGGAATCCGGTCTGACGGCGGCGCTTTTCGGTCCAGTCATTTCCGTCGTGGCTGGCGGCGTGGGGACAATGCTGGTCGTGCTGGGCGTCTCGTGGATCTGGCCAGAAACGCGCAAGATCGGCGCGCTGGATAAGAATTTGCGCTGATTGTAGGGGTCTGTGTCAGACGCCATTCGGATTTGGCGTTTCACAGAAACGCCCTACAAATAGGAGAATGAAAATCGCTGCGGCCCAGATCACGTGCGCGCTTGGCGATCTCGATGCGAACGTGCGCAAGATGCGCGACTTCTCCTCGCGCGCGAAAGAAGCGGGCGCCGATCTCGTCGTTTTTCCCGAGATGGCCGATACCGGTTATGCGATGCCGGTCATTCACGAACACGCGACGGTGTGGAGCGACGGAGCGGTGCCGCAACTTCGTGAAATCGCGAAGACGTTTTCCATCGCGATCATCAGCGGCGTTTCGGAACGCGATGGGAGCTCGATTTACAATTCACAGGTCGCGATCGATGCGAGCGGCCAGATCGTGGCGAGCTACCGGAAAACCCATCTCTTTAGCCCGGCGCCGATCGAAGAGCACAAATGCTTTTCGCCAGGTAGCGAATTGGTGAGTTTCGCTGCCGGCCAATTTCGTCTCGGCCTCACGATCTGTTACGATCTTCGTTTTCCCGAGGTTTACCGCACGCTTGCCTGCGAAGAGAGCGTCAACGTTTTTATCATTTCATCCGCCTGGCCTTTTCCGCGCGTCGATCATCTCCGCACCCTGGCGACGGCGCGTGCGATCGAGAACCAGAGCTACGTGATTCTGTCGAACCGGGTAGGGAACGATGACGGTGTCTCGTTCTGCGGCAGCTCTGCGATCATCGATCCCTACGGTGTGACTGTTGCAGCGGCCTCAGCAGATCGCGAAGAGCTGATTGTCGGCGAGATATCCGAAGAGATCCTGCATTCGGTGCGCCATCGAATGCCTGTATTCGAGGATCGGCGGCCGGGTCTTTACAAACGCTGAGTTTGGCACAGGCGCGAAAAAAGCCTGTCATCCTGAGCCGCGCAGAGGGCGAAGGACCTCACAACTGGAAGTTGCGCTAGCGCTAAAAACTAAGCGCACGCTGACGGAGAACGCCCCTTGTTGCGCGAAAGTGCTAGACCGCTTGTGAGGTCCCTCGGCGCGCTTCGCCAGCCTCGGGATGACACGCTGCGTCGCGTGAACTAAAACGCCGCCTGGAGCGCGAACATCGCGTACGGCACGCCGCCATCCTGGTGATAGCGGACCTGGGTCCGATGGAAGTCGAAGTTCCGATAGGGAATAAATCCACCCTCGGCCGTCAGCTTGATTGCTGAGGTAAGTTTCCACTCCAGCCCCGCGCCGACTCGCACCTCTTCGTAGGTGATCGAGGCATGATTGAGCGCGGTGTTGCCGCGAAGGCTTCCAAAATTTTTCTCCACGCGATAACTCGTGGCCCGGATGTCCGCGCCGCCATACAACATTAGAGCATCGCTCATTTGGTACTCGAGGCGCGGTGTGGGCACGACTGCGTTCAGCGTCCACTGCGGCGCAAATTTCCAGCGAATCCCGCCGCCCGGCAGCACCGGATATTTTCGGAGCGCATCGACGCCCACCCCGAACACGAGTTGAAAGTTAGAACTAAAAATGTAGGTCCCACCGATGAGGAAGGGAACGTTGAAGGTGTCCTGTCCGAAGTCGTCGAAATCAACCCCGTAGTAACCCGGCTGGGCTTCGATGCGAATGAGAAACGAATCGGAGAATTCCGTGTCGAGCCCGAGGACAAGGGCGGTGGAGTGGAGCACATCCGGAAGAGCGGAGTTGTGCGAGTAGCCAAAAGCATAGCGCTCCGCTTGCACGCCCAGCCGCAGAATCCCGATTTTCGTTCGCGGCGTCAGGATAAAATGAATGCGCGTATCGCTCTCGTCGAAATCCCGGACGCGCACGTTACCAGTCTGGCCGCGCCGGACATCTCCGCTGCCCGCGAAGGTTTCTTCCGCATTGAATTCGAAGGAGAAAGAAGATTCTGATTCCACCAACGCCACGTTCTTATTGACCGTGGCATTCGTGATGACCTCGACCCCGAGCGCGTTGGAAGCGGCGAGAACGAAAGAAAGTGCGGCGAGTCGGAGAGTGGTTTGCATGGGCTGAAATCGGGCGATTCGCGGTAGCTTGCCTACCGACCGCCACCGATGTCACGCCGAAACGACGAGACCGCCTTCGAAATATCCCGCATCATCGCCGATTCCGCGGCGACTCGCTCGATCCCATGGAGCGAAGCGATCGTGCCCGAAGAGATGAAATCGCCGCGCCAGACCAGGGTCCCGGGCTTTCCACCGGCGTCGACTGGCCACATTTGATACAAGGTGAGACCGGCGTAGTAACCGCCGCTGGCATAATAGAGGGCGTCGGCGGCTTGGAAGGTCCCGTTCGCTCCGGAGCGGCGATAGGAAGCGCCGAGCGTTAGCACGCCCGTTTCGTCGGCCGTTAGCAATTCCCAAAACCCTTCGCCCCGGCCGTCCAGCACACCGGAGAACTTGCCGCGAACTTTGTCGTTTGCGCGCAGCAACGCGTTGAGTTCTTCAGAGGGCCGCACGCTCTGACCGGTATGATCGTAGGGGGGTTGAGACGCTCGGCCGGCGCGCGCTCGCGCGCTCAACACCTCGGCCCAGGCGGCGGCGATCGGACCCGTCATCCCACTGCCCGTAAGACCAGCGAAGCGTTTTTCCTCCTCTTTGCTGATCTGTAAATCTGGCGAGAGCTTTAGGGTGGCGTTGACGAGCGCTTGCACCGCACTGTTGTTCGGCGCGCTGCTGAGGCGCGAGAAATTCGCGGCGCTCGGCGACGACGGCAGGTCGGTGTGGATCAGGACCTTTAGCTCCGAATGGCGCGTCGGGTTCCACTGGCGCAACGCTTCACTGACCCGCGTCGGCGGGGCGGCCACGACGAAGCAGCTTTGCGCCGAGATGTAACGGCCGCTCAACGCCGGGCCATGCGCGACTTTGGGCTCGCCCTTCGCGAGCTCGGCGAGATTAACACTGTCGAAAACGGAGAAGCTCGCCATTTCCGCGACAGGATCGGCGGAAGCTTTGGCAGCGGCGAAGAGAATCAGGCAAAGGAGAATTCGCATGATTTTTTTGACGGGCGGAGATGGCATTGCTTCACCGGTTTTCGTTTCCATTTTGAAGATGTCACATCTATTCGCATAGTGAGGCGCTTGCAAACAATGTAGAGGCGCGT
>JBEEHT010000054.1:0-13486 GCA_041167545.1 Verrucomicrobiota bacterium | reverse complement strand
TTCGGATTGTGCTGCGAATGGCCGAGACGCTCGAGCGCGTCACCACCGCAAAACCGCCGACGCCGCGCTCTGTATTTGTTTTTCGTTTCGCCAGCACGCTTGTCCTCTGGTCAATCGCGCTGGGCATTATCTTTTCCGGTTACGAGTTGGCGTTTTTCGCGCTGATCGGAACGCTCGGGCTCCTCTCGCTTTGGGAATTTTACGGCATGCTCGATCACAAGGGTCTGCCGAATTTCAAGATCACCGCCATGATCTGCGGGGCGGTCATGTTATGCGGCAGTTTCTATTATTTTTCGCGAGTCGGTCCCGGCCAGTCCTACGATTTCGAGATGGCCGTGCTGCTCTTTTTTCTTCTCACCGTTTTTACCCGGCAAATGTTCGACGGCTTGCGTGAGGATGCGCCGCTTCGCACCATGGCCTACACGATTTTCGGGCTGCTTTACGTGCTGTGGCTTTACAATTTCATCACGAAAATCGTTTACGTCGTGCCGCGGACTCCGGCCGGAGCGGTGACCGGGCAATTCTACGTTCTCTATCTGGTGGCCATCACGAAGTTCAGCGACATGGGCGCGTATCTCACCGGTAGTTTGATTGGACGCCATCCGTTGATTCCGCACATCAGCCCTAAAAAAACCTGGGAAGGTTTTGTCGGCGCGCTGTTTTTTTCCCTGCTGGCGAGTTTGGGAATGTTCAAGCTCATGCCCGGTCATCTCTCCGCGCTGAATTTGACGCACGCGACGGTGCTGGGATTGCTGCTGGGGTTCGCGGCGGTGATCGGAGATTTGGCGGAATCGATTGTGAAACGGAGCACCGGCGTGAAGGACTCGGGGAACCTGTTGCCGGGGATCGGCGGAGCGCTCGATCTGGTCGATAGCTTGCTCTTTACCGCACCGTTGTTGTTTTTCTATCTGCGTCTCGTTATTCGCCTCGACTAAAGGGGGGAAGCGGGAACGATTGTTTTCCGGATGAAACGCAAACGTATTGTCGTTCTTGGCGCGACCGGCTCGATCGGGGAGAGCGCGCTTAAGGTGGCGCGCGACATTCCGGAGCGCATGGAAATCGTCGGGCTGGCCGCGAACAGCAATGCGAAAAAGCTGGCGGCGCAGGCGAACGCGGTCCGGCCGAAAGCGGTTTGTCTGGTGGATGAAACGAAGATCGCTGAGCTGCGCGCGGCGCTGGAATACGAACCGCAGATTTTTCAGGGCGAAAAGGGATTGATCGAGATCGCGTGTTTTGATGAGGCCGCAATGGTGCTCGTCGCGGTAGTGGGAACCGGCGGGTTGCGGCCGGCCTTGGCGGCGATCGAGGCGGGGAAAGATCTGGCGGTCGCGAGCAAGGAGATACTCGTGATGGCGGGAGAGATCGTGACGCGGGAGGCGGGGGAGAAAGGGATTCAAATATTGCCGGTCGATAGCGAGCACAATGCGATCTTTCAGTGCCTGGATTCTCAAAGAGAACGTCCAACGTCCAACGGAGAGGTTCGAAGATTGATCCTCACCGCATCAGGGGGTCCGTTTCGGGAAACGGCGGCAAGTGAATTCGAGGCGATCACGGTGGAGCAGGCGTTGAAGCATCCGACCTGGAACATGGGGCCGAAGATCACGATCGATTCGGCGACTCTCTTTAATAAGGGACTCGAAATGATCGAGGCGCATTGGCTTTTCGGCGTGGAGATGAAGCGCGTGGAAGTGGTGATCCACCCGCAGAGCATCGTCCATTCGATGGTGGAATTCAGCGACGGCTCGGTGCTCGCGCAGCTCAGCCATTCGGACATGTGTTTTCCGATTCAGTACGCGGTCACGTGGCCGGAGCGGGTGCCGAATTCGTTGCCTCCGCTCGATTTCGGAAAGCTGCGGCAACTGGAGTTTGCCGCGCCGCGTTATGAGGATTTCCCGGCGTTGAATCTGGCGCGGCGGGCTGGCGATGAAGGGGGAACGTTGCCGGCTGTTTTGAACGCTGCGAATGAAGTGGCGGTCTCAGCTTTCCTTGGTCGCACCATTTCCTTTCCCCGCATCTGGCAAATGGTCGAGCGGGTCATGGATCGGCACACGAACGTTGCGCACCCCGATCTCGATGCAATATTGCGGGCCGACCAATGGGCCAGGAACGCAGCAATAACCGCAGTCCAGAATTTTTAATCTGGAAACCAGGAAGCCAGGAAATGGACTTTAGTTTTCCTTCTCCTGGGTTCCTGGCTTCCTGATTCATTCCGATGATCTTTCAGATTTTTCGCGTCCTCTTCATCGTCCTCGAGGTCATTGTCCTTTTTAACCTGCTCATTGTTGTCCATGAGCTGGGACATTTTCTGGCGGCACGCTGGCGTGGGCTCTTCATCGAAGGATTCGGCGTCTGGTTCGGCAAGCCGATCTGGAAGAAAACCATCAACGGCGTCCAGTACTCGTTAGGCTCGCTCCCGTTCGGCGGGTTCGTGAAACTGCCGCAGCTCGCGCCAATGGACATCATCGAACCCAAGGCGGACGTGGAACGCGAGAAGCTCCCTCCGATTTCGGCGCTGGATAAAATCATCGTGGCGGTGGCCGGTCCGCTTTTCAGCCTGCTCCTGGCGTTGTTTTTCGCGGTGATCGTTTACGCGGTCGGCCATCCGGTGAGCGAATCGGACCTGACGACTGTGATCGGGTACGTGGAGCACGATTCGCCCGCCGAAAAAGCGGGCCTGTTGCCGGGGGACAAGATTCTCGAAGTGGACGGCAAGCGCGTCATCCGGTTCAGCGGGATGAACGACAGTGTGATCTGGAACGTGCTCCGCAGCGAGGAACCGACGATCCCGATCAAGGTGGAGCGCGCCGGCGAGGTGCGAACTTTTCCGGTCGCCCCGTTCAAATCCGAAACGCGGGGGTGGCGAAGGAAAAGCGTGCGGCAAATAATGATCCTGCCGGCGCAGACGCCATTGATCGATCAAGTGCAGCCCGATAGTCCCGCAGCGGCGGCGGGCTTGAAGCACGGTGACGTCGTCGTCGGTTTCAACGGCACGCACATTTATCATCCGCTGGCGGTCGCTGATTACATCGAGGCGCATCCGAATCAGCCAATGACGCTACAGGTAAATCGGGACGGCGCGGTCATGGAAGTGACGGTGCTACCGAAGATTTTGAGCGGCGGGAAAGTGCCGCGAGTCGGCATTCAATGGGAAGCGAACGGGCGGATGTCGGTCTCGCATCCGAATCCGATCGAACAGGTTTACAACAGCGTGACGAGCACGCTGAACACGATCGGCGCGGTCGCGTCGCCGAAGTCGGATGTGAAACTGCAACATCTGAGCGGGCCGATCGGCATCGGCCGAATCTACTACCTGCTTTTCCAGAGCGAGAGCGGCTGGCAGCTCGCTTTGTGGTTCAGCGTGATCCTGAACGTCAATCTCGCGATCCTGAACATGCTGCCGATCCCGGTGCTGGACGGCGGCCATATCGTGCTCGCGATCATCGAATCGATTCGGCGCAAACCGGTCAACATGCGGCTCCTCGAACTAATCCAGACAGGGTGCGCGGTCTTGATCATCGGCTACATGCTCTACGTCACTTTCTACGACGCCCAGGATTTGCCCTTCATCCGCAACAAGCTCGACAAGATGGAGACGCAGCCAGCTCCGGCCAAGCCGACGCCTGCGCCGTAGTGCTGTCTCTTGGAGGGCGGAGCTCAGCGACGCCGCGGGCTCGCCGGAGCTCGCCCCTCCATTATTTGGAGATGGCCGCACCTGGAAAGAATCGGCGGTGCGTTACGCGCACGCCTATGTAAATTGCGACCATGAATCCAACCATGACCACAACCGCCTTTACCCTCGATGGCTATCGGACCGTGAAAACTTTTGGCGTGGTGCGCGGAATCATTGTCCGTTCGCGCTCCATCTTCGGGACGATCGGCGCGGGCTTGCAAACCCTGGTGGGCGGTAACATTTCGATCTTCACAGATCTCTGCGAACAGACGCGGCGGGACGCGCTCGAGCGAATGCTGGAACACGCGCGCGCTCTTGGCGCGAATGCCGTGATCGGTTTGCGCTATGACGCCACGGAAGTCATGCAGGGTGTGACGGAGGTCCTTTGTTATGGAACCGCGGTGCTGATCGAACAACTCCCGCCGCCGATGTGACAATGCAGTACTGCGAATCGCCTTATCATTATCAGCGTCGCGACACGCGTGAGGTGATGATTGGCCGCGTCGGAGTCGGTGGCGCGAATCCGATCCGGGTCCAGTCGATGATCACTTGCGACACGATGGACACGGAGGCGTCCATCGCGCAGACGATCGAGCTCGCGGAAGCGGGTTGCGAGATCGTGCGGATCACGGCGCCGACGGTAAAGGACTCGGCGAATTTAGAGAACATCGTGCGCGGGTTGCGCGAGCGCGGCTGCGACGTGCCGATCGTGGCGGACATTCATTTCAAACCCGAAGCCGCCATGGAAGCGGCGAAGTGGGTGGAGAAGGTTCGGATCAACCCGGGGAATTACGCGGACTCGAAGAAGTTCAAGATCGTCGAGTACACGGACGAGCAGTACGCCGCGGAACTGGAGCGGATCCGCGAGCGTTTCACGCCGCTGGTGAAACTCAGCAAGGAACTCGGCCGAGCGATGCGGATCGGAACAAACCATGGCTCGCTCTCCGATCGGATCATGAACCGCTACGGCGACACACCTCTCGGAATGGTCGAGAGCGCCCTCGAATTCGCGCGGATCGCTCGCGATCTCGACTATCACGGTTTCGTTTTCTCGATGAAGTCGAGTAACCCGAAGGTGATGATCAACGCCTATCGACTCCTGGTCGCGCGGCTTCGCGAGGAGGGTGACGATTGGAATTATCCGATCCATCTCGGCGTGACGGAGGCCGGTGAAGGCGAAGACGCGCGGATCAAGAGCGCGATTGGGATCGGCTCGCTCCTTCACGATGGAATTGGCGACACGATTCGCGTTTCGCTGACAGAGGACAGCGTCCATGAGATTCCGGTCGCGCGGGCGCTGGCGACGATCGTGGGGCAGGCGGTCGCCGCGGCGACCCTGCCGAACGAGGAGACATGGCAAGCGGAGCGCTTGCCCTACAATCCGTTTGAGTACGAGCGGCGTGGTTCGAGCAAGATCGAGCGCGGCGGCGCAAAGCTTGGCGGAGACGAATTGATTCGCGTCGTGGTTCGCCAGGCGAATTTCGACAAGGTTGCGCACAAACTGGATCGGCTGGGCGATTACCAGCCGGAGATTGTTTATGAGACGGCTGGCGTCGTGGAAATCGATCCGCGGGACGACGCGGCCATGGCGCGATTGAATGAATCGACGGCGACCGAATTCGTCACCGTGGCGGACGATGTGCCTATGCCGGTGATCACGGCGTTTCGGTTGCTCGCGTCAAAGATTGCGCCGCATCATCCGATTCTTCTGAAGGATGTGCTGAAAAATGACGAAGCACGAATGACGAATGACGAAGGAAGTTCGAATAATCGAATGACGAAAAGCGATTCGGACTTCGTCATTCCTTCGTCATTAGACATTCGTCATTCGTCATTCCTCCAGACGCTGTTGATGGCAGCGACGAACATCGGCTCGCTCCTTTGCGACGGCATCGGGGACGCGATCCTGATCCAGGGCGAAGAAGCGCCCGGTCAGGCGTTGCGCTTGAGTTATAACATCCTGCAAGCGGCGGGCTCGCGCATTTTCAAAACCGATTATGTCGCCTGCCCGTCTTGCGGCCGCACCTTGTTTAATCTCCAGACGACGACCGCGCGCATCAAGGCGGCGACCATGCACTTGAAAGGTGTGAAGATCGCGATCATGGGCTGCATCGTAAACGGCCCGGGCGAAATGGCGGACGCAGATTTTGGCTACGTGGGCGGAGCGCCCGGGAAGGTGAATCTTTACGTGGGTAAGACGGCGGTGAAGTTCAATATCCCGGAAGCCGACGCGGTGGATCGACTGCAGGATCTGATTCGCGAGCACGGGAAATGGGTCGAGCCGGTGGGCGCTGCGCCTGTTCTGACCGAGTAGCGTTTTGTGGAAGACGACACGGCTTGCCGAAGGCGCAGTGCCGAATCATATTCGGTCAGGTCAGTCGAAACGAAGGACGAGGGAAAAACATTATGAAATACAAACTTGCTGTTCTCTTAGCCGCGCTGGTTTGCACGGGGGCAATGATGCCGAAGACGGCGGAAGCGCTGCGGATCAACATCTCGATCGGGGATCGCCCGTATTACACACATGGGGCCTGGTATTACAATAACGGCGTGCGCTGGTATTGGATTTCCGGTCACTGGGCCTGGCGTCATCATCATCGCGTCTGGGTGCCCGGCCACTACGCGCCGCGCTAGGCCGGCGGCTAAAGAAGTTTAAACCGAAAACGCGCGGCATCTCCATGTCGCGCGTTTTCGTTTTCGCGTTTGGTTGACAATCGCCCGGGGCGATGTCGTTTCCTGCTGCGGTAAGGCAGCTGATGCCGCGACCGTTCGGATCCAAGTTCGCACCCAAAAATGCTCATGAGAAAAATTCTGATAACTCTATTGGCGGCCGGTTCGATTTGTTCTTGTTCAAAACCACCGCCGGCGGCTAACGCTACGCCCGATCCAAACGTGCCGAGTCGCGCCCAAAAGCAACAACAAGCCATCAGCAAGGCGTCGGAAGAACTTCGGAAAAAGGAGAGCGGCACTCCCAAGGAAGAGAACGCGCCGCCCATGACTTCGCCGACGAGCACGCCGTAGATTGGATGAATGTGGACGCCGTCCGCGTTCGTTTTCTGCATCGATAAGGGCTGAGCCGGGCAAGCGCGCTCTCAGCCTTGCGCGGTTGTGACCGAAGCCGGGCCGGCCGAAATATATTTTCGGGTTTGGAGAAAATAAACCTTGTCAGTTAATAGGCGCTTCTCTAAAACGGCCAGACTGACCGCGGCTCTTGAAGGCAAACGCTCTGAAAGCAATCGCGGTTTTCAACTCCGTAAATATGAAATCACACGTACCCAAATTGTCTTACCGTAAATTCTTTTCCTGGGCTTTTGCCCTCGCGCTGCTCTTAGGAGCTGTAGCATTTTTCTGGTCGTCCGCAGCCAGGGCGGGGGATGCTAAGCCCAAGGGGCCACCGCCGCAGACCGCCTTGAATCTATTGGAGGATATGGGCCGGATCGCCTACATCTATTCCCATTGGATTCAGCAAGGCGCCAGCGCATCGATCGTGGGGAACAAGCTGGTGTTTACCGGCCCCGGTATCACCAACGGAGTCAGGGATGGCAAAACCGAAATTTCCGCTGACAGCTGCATCGAAGATGAAGATTGCCAATCAGCAGATCCAGATTTCCCGGGTGGCGTTCCGATCCCGGGTGGCCAGGCGGAGTACGCGATCGCGGTCGACAGCACCGGTCAACACATCGTTGTCGGTTTCAACGATACTCGCGGTTTTTCGCTCAACCCGACCAGTGTTTCCGGCTTCTACTATTCCGATGACGGCGGTGTGACCTTCGTCGATGGCGGTCAGTTGCCGATCCCGGTCGCGGTCCAATCGACCATCGGCACGACCAAGCTTCCGCAGGTCTTTGGTGATGCGGACATCAAGTACTTTGGCGGCAGCATCTTTATTTATTCGTCGATTTTTGTTAAGAACAACAACGGTGCGGTCGGACAACCTGCCACCCAGCAGACGATGTGCATCCATCGTTCGACCGATTTCGGCCATACGTGGCAGGGGCCATTCGAAGTGACGACCGCAACCCGGCCGACCACTGTCAATGACGTTGCCGACAAGGAATTTATTGATATCAACCCATCCACCGGCCGCTTGATCGTCCAGTGGTCAAACTTTATCAACGGCGGCTCGGGCGGCGTTGAGGAACTCTCAGCGTTTAGTGATAATGCGGCGACCGCGAACCCGCCGACCTGGTCGGTTAAGTCTCTGGTCTATGCGGCGAATCCTGCCACTTATGCCGGCGGTTCGGGTCAGGGCATTATGCCGAAGTTCAAGGGCGACGCGACCACGGTTTACTCGGTGACCGGTGACAGAAATCGGAGTTTCGACCCCGCGGATACGAGCCAGTACCAGAGAATCAATGAGATGTTCTTCCGTTCCACCGACCAAGGTGTGACCTGGTCGGCGGGTACTTCGCTGAGCGGCGATTTCCGGATGCCAGATCGAAATCTGGGTAACGATCGGGATCACTCGTTCCCGTCCATTGCAGTGGATCGAAGCGGCACCGCTACGGCGGGAAACATTTATGTCGTTTGGGACACGAACGCGAGCCTTGACGCTGGTGACATTGCCTTCGTCAGGAGCACCGATAACGGTCTCACTTTCACTGCGGGCACCCGACGCCTCAACAGCCGGCCCGGAAACGATCGCGGACAATGGTTCCCGACCGTGGCCGTGGATAATACCACCGGCCGCGTCGTCGTTACCTATTATGACGAAGGACTGGCCAACAGTGGTCAACTCTGCGAGATCGCGGTGCAGAGCTCGACCGATGGCGGTCTTAACTTCAGCAAACCAGTGCCGTTGAATTTCGAGCCGTTCAAAGCCGGCTGGGGCAATGACACCGGCCAGCCGAACCTCGGTGACTACAATATGACGGTCGCGCAGGGCGGAGAATTATTCTCCGCACATGCTGCCACCGAATTGAAGCCTTTTGGCGATGGCGAATTGGCCCTAAATGACTCTGCCACGGGCAGCCCGGGCAGCATGACCACGCCGGACTTGTTCTTCCGCCGCACCACTCTGCCTGCGCGGCCGAGTTTGCGGATGGCGAACTATTCGAACCCTCAAAGCGGTGGATTCGGAGCGATCAAGATTACCGACAGCGGCGGCAATGGTTTCATTGATCCGGGTGATACGGTCAACTTCGAGATCGCGTTGCAGAACTATGTGACGAACACAGCGCTCACGACTCCGCCATCGACCCCTGCGTCGGTCACCGGGATCAGCGCCACGATTTCGACTACGACTCCTGGCGTTACGTTCACGTCGAACACCGCCACTTATCCGGCTGCTGCCGCGGGCGCGACAAGCAAAAATAGTGTCGGTACCTTCGTAGCGCAGATCTCTAACTCGTTCGTTCCCGGAACGCCGATCAAGCTCACGCTTACGGTAACCACGGGCCAGGGGACCGCTGTGTTCACTTACACGCAACCGACCGGCACACCACGCCCAGTGGTCCTGCTGTCGGAGAACTTCGACGATACGATCCCGGGCGGCTTGCCGGCCGGTTGGAGCAACAGCCATGTGGCCGGTTCCACAGCGTTCCCATGGAGCGTAAACTCCACGGTCTTCCGCGAGCCAACGGCGCCGAATAACTCGGTGTTTCAGCCGAACAACGCCGGCGGCACAAGAACGGACCGCTTATTCAGCCCCTTGATCAACATCCCGGCGAATTGCGAATACGTCACGATCGACTTGGATGTCGTCTACAACTCCGAAGATGATCCGAATTATAGATATCTCGGATACGATGGCTTCCTGCTTCGCGTGTTTGATAACACCGCCGGCAGAAATATCACCCGATCCATCCAGGTCGAGGCGTTTGAGGAAGAATTCACCACCGGTGAGGGACAGTTTTACCCGAAGGCGTTTCCGCGCGGAAGCGCCAGCTTCCGGGATCTGTCTGCCTGGACCGGATTCTCGAACGGCTTCAAACACGTTCACATGAAACTTCCGGCCACCGAGCTCACTCCGACGGTTTCGGCAGTCAGCTTGAATGGTGCACAGGTTCAATTGCGGTTCGAGTACGAACAGGATGGCGGCGGGATTGGATCCGATATCCGTCCCCTGGACGCAAATAATCCAGCGCGCGCCACGTCCGGCGTTGCGTTCGATAACCTCGTCGTGTCGGCGGTAACGTCCGCCCCGGCAGGCGCGGCCCAGCCGAACTCCTCACCGACACCGACGCCCACTGCGACTCCGTCGCAGTTAGTCAACGTCTCGACGCGCGCTCGCGTTGAGTCGGGCACCGGCAATGAAATTATCGGAGGTTTCATCATCCAGGGAAGTGGGACCAAGAATGTGATCATCCGCGGCCTCGGGCCTTCGTTGCAGAACATGGGCCTGAGCGACTTCCTCGTTAACCCGACGCTGGAACTGCGTAGCGGGGCCAGCGTGCTCGCTACTAATCAGGACTGGAGAGACACCCAGGAAGCCGCTATCAAGGCGACGGGCATACCGCCGCTCTATGATGTCGAATCAGCCATCGTCGCCTCGCTGGCGCCGGGCAACTACTCTGTCCTCCTGAGAGGATTGGGCGGTGGGACCGGCCTTGGCTTGATCGAAGTCTATGATCTGGCCACCGGTGCCACGACGAAACTGGCGAACCTCAGCACCCGCGCTTCAGTCAAGACTGGAAACAACGTCATGATTGGGGGCTTCTTTGTGGACGCCGGCAGTGGCGGCGCAAACGTTGCCGTGCGCGCTCTCGGGCCGTCGTTGACAGCCTTTGGCGTGCCGGGCGCGTTGCCTGATCCGACGCTGGAATTGCGTGATGGCGATGGAACGCTTCTTCTCGCGAACGACGATTGGCAGGACAACGCGGGCCAGGCGGCAGCCCTTACGGCTGCTGGCATGGCGCCTTCGAATGCCAAGGAGTCGGCGGTGATCAAGTTCCTGACGCCGGGCGCCTATACGGCGATCGTCCAGGGCAGAAACGGAACGCCGACCGGAGTAGGGTTGGTGGAAATCTACAACCTTCCGTAACCTGACAACGGTTGCCGGCGAATGCGAACTCGCTGGTAGCAAGCGAGCCTGAAATTCGAGCAGCTCCGCGGGAAACCGCGGAGCTGTTTCGCTTTTCGGCAACGAGACCCATATCGTGCGGTTTTAGCGGGCGCGTCTGTTGACGCAACCATTCATCGCGACCATATTCGCGCTCCTCAATTTCGAGGATCGTCCCATGGACAAGATTCGTAACATCGCCATCATTGCGCACGTCGACCACGGCAAGACCACTCTTGTCGATCAACTGCTGCGCCAATCGGGCACCTTTCGCTCGAATCAAAAGGTCGAGGACCGGATGATGGATTCGATGGATCTTGAGCGCGAAAAGGGGATCACGATTCGCGCCAAGAACGCGGCGTTCCAATGGAACGGTTACCGCATCAACATCGTCGATACGCCCGGTCACGCCGACTTCGGCGGCGAAGTCGAACGCATCATGAAGATGGTGGACGGCGTGCTTCTCGTCGTCGACGCGCACGATGGACCGCAGGCGCAGACGCGTTTCGTTTTGCGAAAGGCGCTTGAAAATCACGCCAAGCCGATCGTGGTGATCAACAAGATCGATCGCGAAAATGCGCGGCCGCATAAGGTGCTCGATCTCGTGTTCGATCTTTTTGTCGAGCTGAAGGCAACGGACGAGCAACTGGATTTCCCGATCATCTACGCCAGCGCGAAGAACGGTTTTGCGATGCGCGAGCTGCATGAAAACAGCGAGGACATGACGCCGCTCTTCGAGGCGATCGTGAAATACGTGCCGCCGCCGGAAGTTTCACCGGAGCCTTTTTTCCAAATGCTCGTTTCGAATCTCGACTACAGCGATTATCTCGGCCGCATCGCGCTGGGACGCATCGTCAGCGGCCGGGTCAGCGTGGGTGATTCGATCGTTTGTATCCATCGCGATGGCCGGCGGGAGCGGGCCAGCGTTACCGGCCTTTATACTTTCGCTGGCATGGGACAGGTGGAGCTGAAACACGCCAGCGTGGGCGACATCATCGGGCTGACCGGATTCGAAGACGTTTACATCGGCGAGACGCTCACCGACCGCGAAGAGCATCCGCCGCTTCAGTTTGTCGATATCGATCCGCCCACCATCCGGATGAGAATTCTCGTGAATGATTCGCCGTTCGCGGGTCGCGAGGGAAAATTTGTGACCGCGCGCCATGTGCGCGAGCGCCTCATCCGCGAGACGCGCGGGAATGTTTCGCTGCAGATGAAAGACACCGAAGCGGCCGGCGCGTTCGAGATCAATGCGCGGGGTGAAATGCAGATCGCGATCCTCGTCGAACAGATGCGGCGCGAAGGCTACGAAGTCATGGTGTCGCGTCCCGAGGTGATCTTTAAGCGAGACGATCACGGCGCCCTGCTCGAGCCGCTGGAAGATTTGTTTGTCGAAGTGCCGAACGAAAACCTCGGAGATGTCTTGCAATCGCTCGCCGCCCGCAAAGGCGAGATCGTGAGCATGGATCATCACGCCACCCGCGTCTCGGTTGAAGCGATTATCCCGACCCGCGGTCTCATCGGATTCGAAAGCGATTTGGTTAACCTGACCCGCGGCGAAGGTTTGATGAGCCATCTCTTTCGCGAGTACGCGCCGTTCAAGGGAGAGCTCGAAGGCCGTAATCGTGGGGTGATGGTCTCGATGGAACCGGGGACCAGCACCGCTTACGCGCTCAACAACATTCAGGCCCGCGGCAAACTCTTCATTGGCCCGCAGGAGGAAGTTTATTCCGGCATGATCGTGGGCGAGAACGCGCGGCCGGAAGATCTGCCGGTGAATCCCTGCAAGGCGAAGCATCTCACGAACATGCGCAGCCAGGGCGATGGAAAGGGCATCCAACTCGAAGCGCCGCTCCGCATGACTCTGGAACGCGCCATCGAGTACATCAGCGCGGACGAATTTGTGGAAGCGACGCCGAAATCGCTCCGGTTGCGCAAGCGCATCCTGGATTCGACAGCACGCAAACGCGCCCAGAACGCCGCGTAAATCGGCCCACGGATTTGTTGACAATAGCCGCCCAAAACGGTTAAATAATTTCGTTCGTTTGCCTCCTCGATAACATTCGCTTCGAGGCGCTCAGTTCCGGGGTTCTCGTGAACGCAGAGTTGCAGGGCAAGGTCGCTTTAAGCAAATCGCAATCTCATGTCGGGACACAGCAAGTGGTCCAAGGTTAAGCGCTTTAAAGGCGCGCTCGATACCAGGCGCGGCGCGCTTTTCAGCAAGCTCTCGCGCGAAATCACCATGGCCGCCAAGATCGGCGGCGGCGACCCCGATGGGAACGTGCGTCTTCGCAGCGCCATCCTTTCCGCCCGCGCCCAAAGCATGCCGAACGACAATATCGACCGTGCCATCAAACGCGGCACCGGCGAGGGAACCGAAGCGCAGCATTACGACGAAATCGTTTACGAGGGGTACGCGCCGGGTGGCGTCGCCGTGATCGTGGAGGCCGCGACCGATAATAAGAACCGGACCGCGGCCGAAATCCGTAGCATCTTCAGCAAGAACCACGGCAATCTCGGCACCACCGGCAGCGTCTCCCACATGTTTCACAAGAAAGGCCGGATCACGGTCCCGCGAGGCGGGCTGGACGAAGAACGCATGTTCGAGCTGGCTCTGGAGGCCGGTGCTGAGGAGTTGACAACCGAGGAGGACACGTATGTTATTACCACTTCCCACGATCAGCTCTACGCAGTAGCTGAGGCGCTCAAACACGCGGGCGTCACCACCGATGGGCAGAAGTTTACTTTCATCCCCGATACGACAGTTCCGGTCAACGACGAGGCCGTCGCGCTGCAGATCTTGCGCTTGTGTGACA
>JBEEHT010000053.1:0-13755 GCA_041167545.1 Verrucomicrobiota bacterium | reverse complement strand
CCGTCGCGCGATGTCGATAGTCGCTCCGAGGGGATTCGGGGCCAATTATCATCGCGCGCGGAGCGCACGATCCACCTACTTCTGGAGCTTGCGCGGATACGACGGGCGCATTTTCGCCACGATCATAAACGCGATCCCAATCGCGATCGTAAAAAGCGAAAAGAATTGTCCGCGGGTCAATGGTCCCACGAGTGACGCGTCCGGTTCGCGGAAATTTTCGACGATGATGCGCAGGATCGAGTAAACGACGAGAAACACACCGGTAATGAAACCATTCGGCGTGCGGAAACGCGTCCGGACAAACCAGAGAATGCTGAACAGAACCACGCCTTCCAGAAGCGCCTCGTAAATCTGTGAGGGATGCCGCGGCGCAATGATCCCGCGCAGAATGTCAGCGATCTTGGGATTCGAGCGCACAGCTTCGATGATCGATTCAACCGAGCGCAGCGATGGGTCGATTTGCTGGCAGGCGGCAAGCGCGCGATCGGCTTCGTCCGCGTTCTGAAGATCGAGCAACTCCTTGGGGAATTGCACCGCCCAGGGAACTGTGGCGATCCGCCCATACAGCTCACCGTTGATGAAATTCGCGCAGCGGCCGAGGAACAATCCGATCGGCGCCGCGACACAGAGGTTGTCGCCGGGATTCGTCCAGGGGAGTTTGTGCCGGCGCGAATAGATGAGCGTGAAAATCACAACGCCGAGGATGCCGCCGTGGCTGGACATTCCGCCTTCCCAAACCCGCAGGATCGAAAGCGGCTCACGCAGCATGCCCGGTTTGTAGAGGAGGACGTAACCGAGCCGGCCGCCAATCATCACGCCGAAGAGCGCGACCCACGTGACGAAATCACCGAGCGCGGCCTGGCTGAGATCGAGGTAGCCGCGTCTGGAAAGAACTCGCAGAAGCAGATAAGCGAAAACGAATGCGAGCACGTAAGCCATCCCGTACCAGCGCGGGCCGACGTTGCCCCACAGCTGGAAGATGAACGGATCGAGGTTGTGGAGGTAATAGGAGAGCATTGGGCGAGGCGATCTTCAGCGATGTTCGCGCATCGAGCAACAGAGGCCGTCATCCCGAGTCGCGCAGACGACGAGGGACCTCACAATTGCAAAGGCGGACTAGCTTGCGCCGGCATGACCCCATTCCTTTGAATCGCGTGGCTCTTGCGCAAGCAAATCGCTATTGCCAGATGTGAGGTCCCTCGCCGTCTATGCGGCTCGGGATGACGCTTTGCGAGGTTTCACCTTCAATACCTCCCGCAAAAACGGCGCCGTCCGGCTGATCCGGCTCTTCGCCACTTCTTCGGGCGTCCCGGTCGCGACGATTTCGCCGCCCTCCGCGCCGGCTTCCGGTCCGATGTCCACGATGTAATCCGCTTCCGCGATGATGCTCAGATTGTGCTCGATCACGATCACAGTATTGCCTTCATCGACGAGCCGATGGAGCACCTTCAAGAGCAACTCCACGTCCGCCATGTGGAGACCGATCGTCGGCTCTTCGAGCAGATAGAGCGTCGATTTCGGTTTGCGCATCTTGCGAATGCGTTCGTTCTGCGCCCGCCCGATCCCGCGGGTCAATTCGGTCACGAGCTTGAGCCTTTGCGCTTCGCCGCCGCTCAACGTCGGACTCGGCTGCCCCAATTTGAGATAACCCAGACCGGTATCGACCAGGAGCGAAAGCGGCCGCGCGATCTTTTGGTTCGTGGCAAAAAACGACGACGCCTGCTCGATCGTCATCTCCATTACGTCGCCGATGCTCTTGTCGTTATAGAGCACTTCGAGCGTTTGCGGATTGTAGCGCCGCCCGCCGCAATCCTCGCACGGCACATAACTGCTCGGCAGAAAACTCATCTCGAGCTTGATCGCGCCCTGGCCGCTGCACGCTTCACAGCGGCCGCCTTCCGTGTTGAACGAGAAGCGGCTCGGCGAATAACCGCGGACGCGCGAGACCGGCAACTGCCCATACAGCTTCCTTATTTCGTCGAAGACCTTGATGTAAGTCGCCGGCGTCGACCGCGACGTTTTTCCAATCGGCGATTGATCGACTTCGTAAACGGTCTCAAATGATTCCGCGCCGCTGATGGAGGAGAACAATTCGCGTTGCCTCGCCGGATTCTTTTTCAAGCGCTCCTTCACCGCCGGCAGCAGGACAGATCGCATCAGCGTCGATTTTCCGGAGCCGGAAATTCCAGTGATGACCGAGAGCCGGCCCACCGGGAAACGTGCATCGACGTTCTTGAGATTCTGCGCGTGCGCGCCGCGAATTTCGATCCACTGCTCGACCTCGCCTAACGACCGGCGCGTCTTGCGCATGGGATGACACAAAGGATTCTTCAGGCATCGCCCCGTCTCCGAGCTTTTGTGCTTCTCGATGTCCGCCAGACTTCCCTGCACGACCACTTCGCCACCGTGCATTCCCGCGCCCGGCCCGAGATCGATGATGTGATCGGCGCGCCGCATCGTCTCTTCATCGTGTTCGACGATCACGAGTGAATTTCCCTTCTCGCGTAACGCGGTCAGCGTCTCGAGCAACCGAAGATTGTCGCGCGGATGCAGACCGATCGTCGGCTCGTCGAGGACGTAAAGAACCCCGCGTAGATTCGATCCGAGCTGCGCCGCCAGACGAATTCGTTGCGATTCGCCGCCGCTCAAGGTCTTCGCAGAACGCCCCAGCGCGAGATAACCGAGCCCGACGTTTTCCATGAATAGGAGACGCTGCGAAATTTCCGGAACGAGATCGTCCGCCACGATCTTCTGGTTCCCGCGAAAGCGAAGTTTGCTGATCAACTGCGCTGCTTCGCCGGCTGAAAGCGCAGTGAAATTATCGATCGTCTGGCCCTGCACGCGGACGTGGCGCGCGATCGGATTCAAACGCGATCCCTCGCAGGCCGGACACGGCACCGCTTCACCTTCGTCGATCCATTCGGATTCCCGCTCTGCCGCCAGCTCGTTTTCGAGGACGGAATCTCCGGTGTCCTCGGTGCCCGTCTGCTTCGCGACATTCCAAATCTCGCCGAAGCCGCCGCAATCTTCGCACGCGCCATGCGGCGAGTTGAACGAGAACAACCGCGGATCGAGCTCTTCGAACGCGCGTCCGCAACCCGGGCAGCTCATCTCGGTGCTCATGACGGTGACGCGATGTTTCGCGTCGAGGAGATGGGCGGTGCCGCGTCCAATATCGAGAGCGCGCTGGACCAGATTGCGCGCTTTCAGAACTCGCTTCGCGTCGATCGCGCCGACCACGACGTCGATGGTGTGTTCCTTGAAACGCTCGAGTTTTCGGAACTGCGAGATCGGCAGGAGATGTCCATCGACAAACAACGTGTCGAAGCCCTGCCGCTCTGCCCAGCGCGCGACATCGGTGTGAAAACCTTTCCGCGCTTTGACCAGCGGCGCGAGCACCTTGAGCGGGCCGCGCTTCACCGCGGTCTCGAGCTGCCGGACGATTGCGGCCAGGCTCTGCTTTTCGACCGGCAAATCGCAATCGGGACAGAACTGCGTCCCGGTTTTCGCGAAAAGGAGCCGGAGAAAATGATAAACCTCGGTCACGGTCGCGACGGTTGATTTGCCGCCGCCGCGCGTGACGCGTTGCTCGATCGCGACACTCGGCGGGACGCCTTCGACGAGATCGACGTCGGGTTTCTCCAGTTGCTCGACGAATTGCCGCGCGTAAGGCGACATGCTGTCGAGAAAGCGGCGCTGCCCTTCCGCGAAAAGAATATCGAACGCGACGGTCGATTTTCCGGAGCCGCTCAGGCCGGTGATGATCACCATCTTGTCGCGCGGAATATCGAGCGAGATATTTTTCAGGTTGTGCTCCCGTGCGCCGTGAATGCGGATGGCGTGGTTTCCGTTTCTGGGGAGCGCAGGCTGCCAGCCTGCTCCGTCCGGCAGCCTGCCGGGCGGTTCTTCGGCGGCGCGTAATGCCATTTCGTCGTCCTCATCAGAATAAACGACATTCGTGATTCGCGGCGAGACGCCGCGAACAACGCGCGAGACGCGCGCGCTACCCAGAACTTGGCTCAGAAACCTTCCGGTATGCGAGCCGCCAACTTTCGCGATCGCTTCCGGCGTTCCAGCAAACACGAGCTGTCCACCTTCATCACCGGCCTCCGGGCCGAGATCGATCACCCAATCGGCGCACTTGATCACCTCGAGATTGTGCTCGATCACGACGATCGTGTGGCCGCTGTCGACGAGCCGTTGAAACAGCCGCATCAGAATCGCCACGTCGTCGAAGTGCAATCCGGTCGTGGGCTCATCAAAGATAAAAAGATTGCCGACGGACGATCCGTTCCCGCCCACGCTTTCCTCGGAGAGATGCCGGACCAGTTTTAACCGCTGTGATTCGCCGCCGGACAGCGTGTTGAGCGGCTGGCCCAAACGCAAATAACCGAGCCCGACTTCATCCAGGACATCGAGTTTGTCGCCGAGCTTTTCCGATTCGCCGATCTGCGCGAAAAACTGGATGGCTTCGCTGACCGTCATCTCGAGAACGTTGTGGATCGATTTTCCCGCGACCTGGACGCGCAGGACGTGCGGTTGAAAGCGGCGGCCTTCGCATTCGGCGCATCGCACATAAAGATCGCTAAGGAACTGCATCTCGATCTTCTCGAACCCGGTGCCGCAACAACGTTCGCAGCGGCCGCTGCCGGAATTGAACGAGAACGCGCTCGCCGTCAGGCCCTGCGCCATCGCTTCCGGTTGCGCGGCGAAAAGCTCACGCACGCGATCGTAGAGTCCGAGGTAAAGAATCGGCGTGGAACGCGGCGTCCGGGCGAGCATCGATTGATCGACCATCACGACGTCGTCCACGCGATGCGCGCCGGTGACCGATTTGCACGCGCCTGCTTCCTGCTCGCTCGGCTGTCCCTTTGCCTGGAGTAGATTCCGGTAAAGAACTTCGTGGATGAGAGTCGATTTGCCGGAACCCGAAACGCCGGTGACGCAGTTGAAAATCCCGAGCGGGATTTCGACGTCGATGCTCTTGAGATTGTGTTCTCGCGCGCCCGTGATCTTGATCGAGCTCGCTGATTTCCGGCGCGATTTGGGAACAGGGATCGATTAGCGGCCGGAAAGATAATCGCGCGTTAGGGATTCTGGAGCCGGCGCGCCCTCGCGCCGGTGAGAGTGAGGCAACGTTTTCTCCCTACGGCCTGGGGGCAGGCCGTCTCCAGCCGTTGTGTTCGCGAATTCGGTGAGCGCGCCGCTGAAAACCAATTCGCCTCCGTATTCGCCGCGGCCGGGACCGATATCGATCAGATGATCGGAGGCGCGGATGATCGCTTCCTCGTGCTCGACGACCAGGAGCGTGTTGCCCTTGTCCCGCAAATCGTGCATCACGCGCACGAGCCGGCCGATATCGCGCGGATGCAGGCCGACGCTCGGTTCGTCCATGACAAAAAGCGTATTCACGAGCGAGGCGCCGAGGCAGGTGGTGAGATTGACGCGCTGGACTTCGCCGCCGCTCAGGGTGCGGGTGGAACGGTCGAGCGTGAGATAGCCGAGGCCGACTTCGCAAAGATAACGAAGCCGCGCGACGACTTCGTTGCGCAGCATTTCCGCGGTCGAATCGTTCGTCGGCAAAATCAGGTTCGCAAAGAGATTCCGGGCGTCACTGACGGAAAGCTGCACCACTTCCGGCAGCGTTCGCGCCGTTTCACGCGATCCGTTTTGGGCCGGCGAGACGATCCGGTAATTCAACGTCTCAGGCTGAAACCGGCCGCCGTGGCAATCGGGACAGGTCGTGTAAGCGCGATAACGGCTGAGCAAAACGCGCACGTGCATTTTGTAGGTCTTGCTTTCGAGCCACTTGAAAAAACCGCGCACTCCGTACCAGCGATCGTTCTCCGCCAGCTCCTCGACGTCGGTGTCTTCGTCGCGCGCTTCGCCGTTTATGACGAAATCCTGATCGGCTTTCTGCAAATCCTCGAACGGCGTCCGGACATCGATCTCTTCCCGGGCGCAGGCGCGGACCAGATCGCGCTGCGATTCGCCCATCTCTTCGCCGCGGAAAACGCGGACGGCTCCTTGCGCGATCGAGAGCGAGCGGTCCGGGATCGCTTTGTTCAGATCGATCGCGATGGTGCGGCCGAACCCGCGGCAGGTCGGACAGGCGCCAAGTGGATTGTTGAAGCTGAAGAGGCCGGGAGTCGGCGGCCGGATATCGAGATCGCAATGCGCGCAATGCCAGCCGGTGGAGAAGGGAAATGCGGAGTGCGGAATGCGGAGTGCGGAATTTCCTTTTTCTCCCCGTTCCGCATTCCGCGTTCCGCCTTCCGCAATCACATTGATCTTGTCTTTGCCGAAACGGAGCGCGGTTTCGATCGCTTCGGTGAGACGAGCGCGATTCGCTTCGGAAATCGCGATTCGGTCCTGGATGACCTGGACGCGCGCGCCGAGGCGCTTGATTTTTTTCTCCGCATCGACCCGAACGATTTCGTTATCGATCCAGACGCGGAGATAACCCTGCTGCTGAATGAAATCGAAAAAGGCGCGCGGCTCCGTTTTTGCCGGAACCGCGACCCAAAAGGTGATCAGCACATTCTGGCCGGAGAGCTCCTGCAAAATGTGGGCGGCGATCGATTGCGCGGTCTCCGGCCGGATTTCCCGGCCGCAGTTTGGACAAAAGGCGCGCGCGATCCGAGGCATGAGCAGTTTCAAGTAATCGTTGATTTCGGTCATCGTGCCGACGGTCGAGCGTGAGCTCTTGACCGGATTCGCCTGCTCGATGGCGATGGCGGGCGGAATGCCGCGGATCTCATCGACGCGCGGTTTGTCCATGCGATCGAGGAATTGCCGCATGTAGGGGCTGAACGTTTCGACGTAACGGCGCTGGCCTTCGGCGTAGATCGTGTCGAAGGCGAGGCTCGATTTTCCGCTGCCGCTCGGGCCGGTTATGACGGTCAGTTTCCCGAGCGGGAGATCGAGATCGATCCCCTTGAGATTATTCTGGCGAGCGCCCCGAATCTCCACGCAACCCGCCTGAGGCGGGTCAGGCGGCGCGGTCACGCATGTTTTTTCGGCGGCCGTTGAACTCACCGGAGACTATCCGATTGGGGGCGCGGCTACGCAAATTTCACGCGCGAAAAACAGTGTCATCCCGAGGCTGGCGGAGCGCGCCGAGGGACCTCACATCTGCAAGTTGCGATATTGCAAAACATCACGCGCGACCTGACGTATCCGCCCGTTGTAACGCGGAAGCGCAAGAGCGCTTGTGAGGTCCCTCGCCGTCTGCGCGGCTCGGGATGACAGCTAAATTAATTAATAAACCGTTTTTCGACCCTCTCGCGTTCAGCGAGCAACTCCCCGGGCATATCGGGCTGGAGCGTGTCGAAGAATTTCTTTTGGCCTTCGAGCTCGGTCTTCCACTCATCCGCCTTGACCGAGAGCAATTCTCTCAGTTGCTCGCTGGACACGCCCTCCAATTCATCGAGGTCCAGATCTTCCGGTCTCGGAACATATCCGATCGGGCTTTTTTCGGCGCCGCCTTTACCCTCGCAGCGCTCGATGATCCATTCGAGCACCCGCATGTTGTCGCCGAAACCGGGCCAGAGAAATTTTCCATCAGCGCCTTTTCGAAACCAGTTCACGTTGAAGATCAGCGGCGGGTTCGTCACCCGCGGGCCCATTTCGAGCCAGTGTTTGAAATAATCGCCCATGCTGTACCCGCAAAACGGCAGCATCGCCATCGGATCGCGCCGGACCTGACCGACCGCACCGGTCGCGGCCGCCGTTGTTTCCGAAGCCATCGTCGCGCCGACATAAACGCCATGGACCCAATCGAACGCCTGAAAAACCAGCGGCATCGTGTCGCTACGACGTCCGCCGAAAATAATCGCGCTGATGGGAACGCCCTCGCCTTTTTCCACGTCGGGATCGAGCACCGGGTTGTTCCGCATCGGCACGGCGAAACGGCTGTTAGGGTGCGCGGCTTTCTCCTTGGAATCGGGCGTCCAATCGTTCCCCTTCCAATCGATCGCATGCGCGGGCGGCGCGCCGTTCTTCCCTTCCCACCAAACGTCGCCGTCATCGGTGAGCGCGACGTTCGTGTAGATCGTGTCGCGCTCGATCGCCTTCATCGCGTTCGGATTCGATTTGTAACTCGTCCCCGGCACGACGCCGAAGTAGCCGTTTTCCGGATTCACCGCATAGAGCCGGCCGTCGTTGCCGATCTGCATCCAGGCGATGTCATCGCCGACGGTCGTCACTTTCCATCCCTTGAAATGCGCGGGTGGAATCAGCATCGCGAAATTCGTTTTGCCGCAGGCGCTGGGAAACGCGGCGGCAACATAATGCTTCCGGCCTTCGGGGGATTCGACGCCGAGAATGAGCATGTGTTCCGCGAGCCAGCCTTGCTTGCGCGCGAGATAGGAACCAATCCGGAGCGCGAGACATTTTTTGCTCAGGAGAACGTTGCCGCCGTAGCCGGAACCGACAGAGATGATCGCGTTGTCCTGCGGGAAATGGCAGATGAACCGGCGGTCGGGATTAACATCGAGAAGCGAATGAACCCCGCGGTTCCATTCGCCGGTGACGTCATCGCCGAGGCGTTTCACAGCGACCGATCCCATGCGCGTCATGACTCGCATGCTCAGAACGACATAGATCGAGTCGGTGATTTCGAAACCGACTTTGGTGAGCGGCGAATCCGGCGGTCCCATGATGTAGGGCACGACAAACATCGTTCGTCCCTTCATCGCGCCGGCAAGGAGGCCGTGAAGTTTCGTGTAGGTTTCGGCGGGCGCGGCCCAGTTGTTCGTAGGGCCGGCCTCCTCCTTGGTGGGGGTGCAGATCAGGGTGAACTGTTCAACACGCGCGACATCGTTCTGGTTCGAACGATGCAAATATGAGCCGGGTTTTTTGCTCTCGTTGAGTTTGGTGACGACGCCGAGACGCTGCGCTTCGCCGAGCAACCAGGCGTTCTCTTTGGCGGAACCGTCGCACCAGAAAATGTTTTCGGGTTCGCAAAGGCTGACGACTTCCTGGACCCAATCGAGCACCGCCTGATTGGCTGGCTTGGAGTCACCGATTCCACTCGGCGGCGAGATCGCTGGCGCAAGGTTATCCATAAGTTGCGGCGCTCGACATCACCCAAATGCAGAAGAGCGGATGGTCATTTTCTCCGCTTCAGTCGCTTCTCCAAGCAAATTTTCTCGTCGGCCATTCCGGGATGACATTGCTTGCGCGCGCGGGGGCAGCTGATTAATTGCTGCATGTTCGGTGTCACCACCTCGGATGACTACCAGCCGGTGACATGGGTCGGGCGTCATCCGGTGCACGTCACGACGCTGCTCGTCGCCGTGCATTGCTTCGCCGCGATCGTCGCCTGCTTCATCGGCGGCGCCGGCATTCTCAATCACCTCGCGTTCGATAGCGCGCTTGTCTGGCAGCGCGGCGAATTCTGGCAGCTCGGCACCTACGCTTTCGTCCATGCGCCGTCGGCGTTGCTCTGGTTCGCCGTCGAGATGTATATGCTCTACGTTTTCGGACGCGAAGTGGAACGCTTCGTCGGCAGTCGCGCCTTCATCGTTCTTTACACAATTCTCCTTTTCGCGCCGGCGTTGCTTCTGGCTCTCTGGGGACTTTCCGAACGAACCGGACTCGCCGGCTCACCCGCGTTGCACTTTGGAATTTTCATCGCGTTCGCTGCGATCTATCCAAACGTCGAGTTGCTTTTGCGCATCATGGCGAAATGGATCGCGCTCGCGCTCGCCGCCATCTCCACGCTGCAACTGCTGGCGTATCGGGATTGGTCCGGCATGGCCGTGTTGTGGGTCAGCATCGCCGCCGCCTTTGTCTTCGTTCGAATGCGCGGAGCCGGACCGGAATTGGAATGGTGGGATACGATGAAATCGCGCTGGCAACCGAAACCGAAATTCCAGGTCGTCCCGCGATCGGCGCCACGCCGCGTCGTCGAGCCGGAGAATATTCATGAATCAATCGACCCGGTGCTGGACAAGATTTCCAAGCAGGGAATCAACAGCCTGACGGCGTCGGAACGGCGCGCACTCGATCGCGCCCGGAATCGTCTCCTGAAAAAGCCGCAGTGAACGGAGACGCCGCGAGTCGCGACGCCCATCTGCGAATCAGCGTCGTTGTTCCCTCCTGGCGGGATGCCGAAAATCTTGCCGCACTTTTGCCCGCGCTCGCACGGCTCGATCGCGTCTGGGAAACGATCGTGGTTGATGCCTCAGCGGATCCGGAAGTGGAGCGAATCGCGCTTTTGTCCGGCGCCACTTTCGTTGTTTCCCCGGTCCCGAATCGCGGCGAACAAATGAATCTGGGCGCTTCCGCCGCGACCGGCGACGTGATCGTTTTTCAACATTCGGACACGGATCTGGAAGATGCGCATGTGGCCGCGATCGAGACCGCGCTTTCGAATCCCGACATCATTGGCGGTGCATTTTTCCGAAAGTTCGACGGGCGGCATCCGCGCCTGATGTGGCTCGAATCGGTCGCCCGTTTCCTCACCCGGCACGGCGGGACCCTGTACGGCGACCAATCGATTTTCGTCCGGCGCGCTGCGTTCGAGGAACTCGGCGGGTTCGCCCGGATCCCGCTGATGGAAGACGTGGAGTTTTCGCGCCGGTTGCGGGCCGCGGGAAAAATCGCCGTGCTCGATCCGCCGGTGCAATCTTCCGCGCGCCGTCATCTCCGGAAAGGCGCCTGGCGGACCAGCATTCAGAACGGTCTATTTATCGTTCTCTACAATCTCGGCGTCTCGCCGCATCGATTGCATCGCTGGTATTACGGGAGCGCGGAAAATTCATCCAGGCGCGAGACGGCACTGTCATCCTGAGGCTGGCGAAGCGCGCCGAAGGACCTCGCAACTGCAATTTGCGCTGTCGCGAAACCTCACGCGTCGACTGACGAAGACGCCTGTAGGGGCGCGGAAGCGGTAGAGCGCTTGCGAGGTCCCTCGCCGTCTGCGCGGGCTCGGGATGACAAGCGCTACTCCACCGCCAGCGATTCAGTGCGCAGCAGCTCGACAAACTCCTCCGCAGTCGCCGCCGCCATGAGCGCGTCCCGGCGAGTCTTGTCTTTCACCACGCGGGCCAGCGCCCCTACGCATACGAGATAATCCGTCACCCGCCTCTGCGGAACACCGACAAGAAAAATCAGGTGCACCAGATCTTTCGACTGGCCGAAGCGAATGCCACCCGTGCTCCGGCCAATGCCGAGAACAATTCGATCGACCAGATCGGTTCGCGCATGCGGAAACGCAACCCCTTCGCCAGTGTTCGTCGAAGTGCGCCCCTCCCGCTCCATGACCGCATCCGCCAGTTTGTAGTAATCCTGGACCAGCCCGTGATCGCGAAGGCGCTCGACAATTTCAAGAATTGCCTCCTCCGCGGTGGCTTCGCGCAGTTCCAGGACGACCAATTTCGGGTCGAGAATTTCGGATAGGAGCGCGGACATCGGGAAAAGATCGGTGTGATTGATTGGATTGACGGGCCAATCCGAGTTATCGAATTATCCAAGGACTCGTGGCAACTCAAAACAATCCCGGCGGGCTGAGCGATGAAGCGACGATTTCGTTGCAGAGGAGCCTGTACGATCCGGGCTACGTCAACGCGATGTCGCACTTTTACCGGGGCGAGCTCGGGCGCATCATGATCTGGCGGCAGCGTCTCGACATCACCACGAACTGGGCCATCACCAGCAGCACCGCGATCATCACCATCGCTTTTTCGAACCGCGAGGTGCCGCACATCATCTTCTTTTTCAATCTCGCGATCGTCTGGGTGATGCTCTGGATCGAAGCGCGGCGCTACCGGTTCTACGACGCTTTCCGCGCCCGCGTCCGAATGCTCGAAGCGCATTTCCTCGTTCCGATGGTGATGGAGAATCGCGAGATGCTGCAGGGCGAATGGAAGAAACTCGTTTGCGAGGATTTGATTCTGCCGTCGTTCAAGATCACGAAACTGGAGGCGGTGGGGCGGCGTCTGAAGCGCAATTACGTTTTCATTTTCATCCTGATCATGGTGGCCTGGATCACGAAAATCTTTCTCCACGCGAACGCGCCGCTCCAGGGGTTGCCGGCGTTCTACACCGCGCTGCGAGTGGGACATATTCCTTCCTGGCTCGTCGCGCTGATTTTCGTTGCCACTCTGGCCAGCGTCATCGGCATCACGATCTACGTCGGTAAAAAGACGACCGGCGAGGTCTCGGAATTCCGCACGCATCGATCGCTGTGGAAGATTTGAAGGGACCGGGCGGCAGTTTCGCAAGGCTGTGCGCGATCGTCGCGCAGCTCCGCGCCCCAGGTGGCTGCCCATGGGACCGCGAGCAAACCAACGAATCGATCCTCGCGAACTTGATCGAGGAAGCGTACGAGGTCGCGCATGCGGTTCGAACCCGCGACGATAAAAATTTGCGCGAGGAACTCGGCGATTTGATTCTGGTTGCGCTGATGCACGCGGAAATCGCGCAGGAACAGGGCCGCTTCGAGATTGACGACGTCCTCCAAGAGGTGACCGCGAAGTTGATCCGGCGGCATCCGCACGTTTTCGGTGAGAGCACCGTGAACGATTCGCACGGCGTCGTGAAACAGTGGGAGGCGATCAAGCGCGAAGAGAAGAGCGAAACCGGCAGGCATTATCTCGCCGATCTTCCGGCGGCGCTCCCCGCCTTGATGCGGGCGCAGAAAGCGCAAAAGAAGGCGGCGCGGGTGAATTTCGATTGGGCGGAGATCGCGGACGTGGTGGCAAAGGTCGATGAGGAATTGGCTGAAGCGAAGGAATCGATCGCCTCACGCGATCCGGGCGCGATCGCGGATGAGATCGGCGATCTGCTTTTTGCGGTAGTGAATCTCGCACGGAAAAGCGGACTGGATGCGGAACTGGCGCTGCAACAGGCGACCGACAAATTCGTCACTCGGTTTAGCCGGGTGGAAGATGAGCTGCGCGCAAGCGGAAAAAAGCTAGGCGAAGTGGGACTCGAGGAATTGGACGCGATCTGGAACGCGGTGAAGCAGAATGGAGTAGTGGAGTAATGGAGTGGTGGGACAGCATCACTCCATTACTCCATCGCCCCACTGCTCCATTTACAAACCGCCTCGGTTGGCGATATTGGGCGTCCCAATGGAACTTGCAATCCATATTTTGGCCGGAGTTTTCATTTTTGTTTCGGTGCTCATGATGCTCGTCATCCTGATGCAACGCCCAAAAAGCGAAGGCCTCGGCGCGGCGTTCGGCGGCGGTGTGACCGAGAATATTTTCGGCGCTCAAACCACGAACGTGCTGACCAAGGTCACCGGCTGGCTCGCCGCCATCTTTTTTCTCCTGACCTTCGTTCTCTCGATTCTCTACGCCCACAAGGGTAATTCCCGGAGCAATCTCAGCCAGGACGTGGGCAGAAATTTACCGCCGCCACCGATAACCTCGCCGACGCCGAGCCCCGGTCCATCATCGGCCGTTGGTCCTCCCGGAACGGTGACTAATCCGACGCCAGCGACCACTGGTCCGGCGCCATCGGTGAAACCAGCGGATCTCGCGGTCGGCGCCGTTCCGCCAACGACCAGCTCAGTCGCGCCAGTGACCAGCCCGGCAACTTCGCCGCAGCCGACCGCCGCGTCTTCTGTCTCCCCCAAGCCGAAGCCCTAACTTCGCGCGCGGACTGTTTTGTTTTTCCGGGGAGCGCAGGCTGCCAGCCTGCAGTAGCCGGCAGCTTGCCGGCTACAATCGAATAACGCCCGGACGCCTTTTCGCAAACCGGAGTCGAGCAATGCATCTCGGCAAGCTGCCGAGATGGGCA
>JBEEHT010000052.1:0-37511 GCA_041167545.1 Verrucomicrobiota bacterium | reverse complement strand
CGTTGACGCCGCCGCGCATTTAGAATGTCGGGCCGCGTTCTCTCCTCGTGCGTCATGGAAAGCACAATGGCTTCCGTCCGCTTGAGCTGCTTCTCGTCCACGGAGAGGCCCTGCACGTTACTCATCCCCGGGATCATGCCAAGGATATTCTCCAGCGGCCCCATCTTCTTCATCATTTTGAACTGCGCCAGGAAGTCGTTGAAATCGAACGACGCCGTCTTCAGTTTCCGCTGAAGCCGCATGGCCTCCTCCTCGTCCACCGCTTCCGCTGCTTTCTCGACCAGGCCCACGATATCGCCCATGCCGAGAATCCGGCCGGCGAGACGATCGGGGACGAAGACCTCGAACTGATCGAGCTTCTCGCCCACGCCGGCGAATTTGATCGGGCGTTGCGTCACTTCCCGCATCGAAAGCGCCGCGCCGCCGCGTGCATCGCCATCGAGTTTCGTCAATATGATGCCGGTGATGCCGAGCGCTTCGTGAAAGTGCGTAGCAACGCTGACCGCTTGTTGGCCCGTGGCCGCGTCCGCCACGAGCAGGATTTCCTGCGGCTTGAGGAATTCCTTCAGCTCTTTGATCTCCTCGATGAGGGCCGCGTCGATCTCCTGACGTCCCGCCGTGTCGAAGATCTGGACGTTGCCGGTTTGTTGCGCGGCCCATTCCAGACTGGCAGCCGCTGAGCGCCGCACATTTTTTTCCTCCGGGCTTGGAATGTAAACCGGCACCTCGACCTGCCGGCCGAGCGTGGCGAGCTGCTCGATCGCCGCCGGCCGCTGCAAATCGCACGCGATCAGCAACGGCGCCCGGCCCTGCTTTTTGAGATAGCGAGCGAGCTTCGCCGACGACGTCGTCTTGCCCGCACCATTGAGGCCCACCATCAGAATGCGCGCCGGCTTTTCCAAATTCAGCGGCGCGGCATCGCTGCCGAGCAAGGTCGTCAGTTCATCGTGAAAAATCTTAACGATTTGCTGGCCGGGGGTGACGCTTCGCAGCACCTCTTCCCCGAGCGCCTTTTCCCTGACCCGCGCTATGAAATTCTTCGCGACCTGGAAATCGACATCCGCTTCCAGCAAGGCGAGGCGCACCTGGCGCATCGCGTCGTTGATGTTCGTCTCGCTGATCGTCCCGTGACCACGGAGATCCTTGAAGATGTCCTGAAGCTTATCGCCGAGTTGCGAAAACATGATGGAACTGCGCCGCTGCGTTCGGCGCTATTTCTTCTTCTTCGGAGCGGCGGTGGGACTGAACGTTGGAGCTGACGAAGCCGCTGGAGCCGGCGTTGCCGGAGCAGCGCCCGCGCCGGACTCGTCGATCTTAAACGTCCAATGCGTTTCGACTTTCTTCCCGCCGGATTTTGCGCTCACGATCACGGTGCAGGTTTTGTCGCGCAGCTTCTGCGTGACCTGATAGGCGACGGTCGAGCTTTTCGGATCGAAACTGGAATCGACTTTTCCCAAGCCGCTCACCCGCATCTCCGGAGCCGTGCCGGGATCGATCGCTCCCAGCGAAGCGATGTTCGCTTTGATCAGGGGCAGCGAGGTCTTGATCGTTTCGCCATCGGCCGGCTGGGTTTGCAGGCCCGACGCCGACACTTCCGAAACCGACGGACCGCTCGCGGTGGTGGCGATCGCCGCGACCGCATCAGTGAATGTCTTCGGTTTGTTCGCTTCCATCAGATAACGGCCGACCGAATTCAGCGGCGTGTGCGTGGTGATGGGCTGGCCGTAAACCGTGAACAACGCTTCATAGCCAGCCTTCATCGCCACGTCTCTGATGTGATCGTTGTGAAATCCGTAAGGGACGGCGAAGCAATTCACTTTCACGCCGAGCTTCTGCTCGATCATCTCCTTGGAACCCACGACCTCTTTTTGGAGCCACTCTTCGTACTCCTGCGGATTCAATTTCTTCTTGGCCACTTTGTCGTAAGGCTTCCGCAAATCCGAATGCGTCGCGGTGTGCCCCTGAATATCGACCCCGGCATCCCGCATTTCCGCGAGCTGGTCCCAGCTCATCGATTCGCCGCCGCTGAAATGTCCCGGCTTGATGCCTTCGGTGTAAATGAAGAGCGTCACCGGGTAATTGAATTTTTTCAGGATCGGCCAGGCGACTTCGTGCTGCGATTTCCAGCCGTCGTCAAAGGTGATGACCGCGCTCTTCGATGGAATCGCTTTTTCGCCGCGGCGCCACGCGAGAAAATCCTGCATCGGGATGACGGCGATGTTCTTGTTCTTCAATTCCTGCATCTGCGCTTCGAATGCTTCCGGCGTGATCTCGGTGTCCGGTCGCTTCACATTCTTGACGAAACGGTGATAACCAAAAATCACGACTTGGGCGTTTTGATCGATCGCCGGCTTGGAGATCACCGGCGCCGGCGTTGGTGTTCCGGCGGCAACGGGAGTGCCGGACGGTCCAGGAGTGGGCGACGCGCCGGCAGCGGGCTGGCTGGGCGTGGAGTTGGTGGCCGCAGTCGCGGGCTTCTTGCAGGCGGATAAACCAAGCGCCAAAAGGAGCGGAAGAAGTGCTAATCGAGTGAGCATAAAATTAGGTAAAAGGCCTTTAGTTTGGCGCGTGGAAAAAACAAGCGGTTTTTGCCTGGAACTCTCTTCTGTAGCCGGTCGCCGCGGCGACCGCGGGGTAACACACTCACGTCGCCCGCAGGGCGACGGCTACAGCAGAAATCTCTGGCACGCAGTCGCCTTTGCAGTATGAAGTGCGCATGTCGCGATTCTTACCGTTCGTGCTCGTCGCTGTCGGCTGCGTTTTTCTCACGAGTTGCGGCACGGTTTCGGAAACGAGCGTCAAGGACACCACCCGGACATTCACCACCGTGGTCGTCGATGCCGGCCATGGCGGTAAGGACAACGGCGCCTTCCGTCGTTTCGGCGGCGCGGAAAAAAATGCGACGCTCGACGTGGCGACGCGGCTCGCGGCCAAACTGCGTGAATCACAGTTCCGGGTTGTCATGACTCGCTCAAGCGATGTCTTCATCCCGCTCGACGAACGGGCCGCGATTTCGAACCGGCAGAAGAACGCCATTTTCGTCAGCGTGCATTTCAACGATTCGGGCCGGCGCGGCATCCGCGGATTTGAGACGTACTACCACTCGTCTGCGGCACGACCGCTCGCTTATCGCATTCAACAGGAATTAATGACGCTGCCCGGCGCTTCGAACCGCGGCGTGAAAACAGCCAATTTCCGCGTCCTCCGAAAAGCGGCCTATCCCGCTGTGCTGGTCGAGTGCGGATTTTTGAGCAACCGCAAGGAAGGCGCCGCGGCCCGGAGCGCCAGCCGTCGCGATGATCTCGCGGATAAGATCGCGGAAGCGATCGTCGATCAACGTTACGGCAAGGGAACGTACCACGCGCCGGCCAGCACGGCTGACGCGGCGGCGACGTCGTCCGAGCACGGGCAGTAAGCTGCGGGCAGGTGGATCGCGCGCTCCGTCGCGCGATGTACTAGAGTCCGGCTATGCTGGCATGCTGTCATCGAGCGGCGGAGCGCTCGATCCACCTAAAACTCGATCCCGCGTTTCTCCCGGCCCAATGCGGCCAGAATAATGATCGCGAGAAAGACAATGCCTTCCACCGAGGCCATCGTCAGCGCGTAATTTGGATTTCCATCCGCGCTGCGAAAACGTTCCGCGAGCCATGCTTGCTGCTGTGCCGCGTAGGCGGCGGCGCAGTTTCCGAGTTGATAAGCCAGACCGGGAAATGTCCCGCGAACCTCCGCCGGCGAAAGTTCGTTCAAATGCACCGGAATGACTCCCCACGCTCCCTGCACCATGAATTGCATGAGGAATCCGCCGACGATGAGCAAAGCGGTTCCAGGAGCAAAAATCCAGATCGGAATCAGAAGCAGTCCGCACGACGCCGACAGGATAATGCTGCGTCTCCGTCCCCATCGTTGCGACATGAAACCGATCACCGTCCCTCCACAAATGGCACCAAGGGCGTAAATGATGGTCATCATCGATTTCTGGCTGACGCCGAAACCGCGCTGCTTTTCGAGGAACGTCGGGTAGAGATCCTGCGTGCCGTGCGACATGTAGTTGAAAGCCGTCATGAGAAGAACGGCGTAGAAAAACAAGCCGGCGTGCTGTTTGATGAAGTGCGCCACCCGGACCGGCTCCCGTTTACGCTCGCGCCGCTGACGCTCCCAGACGGGCGACTCCGGCACGCGCATGCGAATGTAGATGACCAACGCCGCTGGCAGCGCCCCGACCACAAAGAGACCGCGCCAACCAAAGATGGGAAAGAATATCCAATAGACGACCGCGGCCAGGAGATAGCCGAAGGCGTAGCCTTGCTGCAAGATTCCTGAGAACAAACCGCGCGCCTTAGCCGGAAGGGATTCCATGGCGAGGGAGGCGCCCAAGCCCCATTCGCCGCCCATTCCAATTCCGAAAAGCGCGCGCAAGATGAGGAAGACCGTGAAATTCGGCGCGAACGCCGTAGCTAATTCCATGACCGAATAAAAGATGATGTCGGCCATTAGCGGAATGCGCCGGCCGAACTTGTCGCCGAGCCAGCCGAAGATCAGCGCGCCCACAGGCCGCATCAGCAGGGTCAATGTGATGGCGAAGGCGACGTTGGGAATGCTCTGGCCAAAATCGTGCGAGACCGGGATGAGGACGAAGGTCAGCAGGAAAAAATCCAGCGCGTCGAGTGTCCAGCCAAGGAAACAGGCGATGAAGGTATTGCGCTGATCCCGAGTCAGCGTTTTGAAAAGCCGGATCGCTTCCATCTCGCGAATCTAACTTTCGGCATGAGAATTTTGAAAGCTCCGATTCGGACGGCCTGAGGGCAGGCCGTCTCCAGAGCGCGCCTATTTGACAGACACGCCTCTAATGGAGCCGGCACGCCCTCGTGCCGCGGACGAAACGCGACACGTCTTTATCTTAACCGAGTGCCATGCGCTGCCTCGTCAAAGCCCGGGTCAAACCCGGCCAGTTTGTGATCGATTCCTTGTAGCAGCGGCCCTGTGGGCCGCTCGGGACTGCGCTCCATTACGGCTAACGGGTCGGCGTGTCATCGACGTATGATCTCACGCGTCCCACAGGGACGCGGCTACAGAAGAGCACCGATCAGGAGGACGAGAACACATCTACGCATCATGATGCGTCAATTTGTTCCTTGCCGTGCACGGGAACTGCAGTTTAGTTCTTCTTCACCATGCCAGTCGAAGATCTCCATCCTCTCGAAGCGTTGATGCGCGAGCGCATCGTCGTGCTCGATGGCGCGATGGGCACGATGGTCCAGCAATTCAAGCTGTCCGAAGCGGATTATCGCGGCGACCGGTTCAGGGATTGGAAGGGAAAGGATCTGAAGGGCGGTCTCGAACTGCTCTTGCTCACCAAGCCCAAGGTCATCGACGAGATCCACACCCGTTATCTCGAAGCCGGCGCTGACATCATTGAAACGAATACCTTCAGCGCGACCACCATCGGGCTGCACGACTTCCTGTTTCAAGGCGAACCCGAACACGGCCGAAAAGATCCCGAATTTTTTCAACGCGTGGTGGACGACGCCGACTTCAGGGAACTCGTCCATGAGATAAATCTCACGGCCGCACGGATCGCCCGTCACGCCGCCGACACCGTGGCGAACGCAACCGGCCTGCGGCGCTTCGTGGCCGGATCGCTCGGGCCGTTGCCTGTGACTGCATCGCTTTCGCCGGACGTGAACAATCCCGCTTTTCGCGCTGTGACGTTCGATCAAATCCGAAAGGCCTACGGCGAGCAGGCAGCCGCGCTGATGGAAGGCGGCGTCGATCTCCTGATGGTGGAAACCATTTTCGATACGCTGAATGCGAAAGCGGCGATCGCAGCCATCGCGGAGCTTTTCGAAAAGATTGGCAAAAGCGTTCCGCTCATCATCTCGGGCACGGTAACGGATCGTTCAGGAAGAATTCTGAGCGGTCAGACGGTCGAGGCATTTCTCACCTCGATCGCGCATGCGAATCCGTTGGTAGTGGGATTGAACTGCGCGCTCGGGCCGGGCGAGATGGAGCCTTACATCGAGGAACTCGCGCACGGCACTTCTCTCTACACGAGCGCGTATCCGAACGCGGGGTTGCCCGATCCGCTTTCGCCGACCGGCTTCCCCGAGACGCCGGAAAGTTTGGCGCCTCAACTGCAAAAATGGGCGCGCAATGGATGGTTGAACATCGTCGGCGGATGTTGCGGGACGACGCCGGATCATATTCGTTTGATCGCAGAATCAGTGCGCCATTTGCCGCCGAGGAAAATGTGGGAGCGGCCTCAGCGCCGCGAGGGTCGGGACACTGAGGTCCCTCCCACATTACAGCTCTCGGGACTCGAGCCTCTCAACATCACCCCGGAGATGGGCTTCGTGATCGTCGGTGAACGGACGAACATCACCGGCTCTCCGCGCTTTTCAAAACTGATCCTGGCCGGCGATTTCGAGGCGGCGCTGGCGGTGGCACGCCAGCAAGTCAAAGGGGGCGCCAACATTCTCGACGTCAACATGGACGAAGGGATGATTGATTCCGAGGCGTCGATGACGCGCTTTCTGAATCTCATCGGCAGCGAACCGGAAATCTCCCGCGTGCCGATGATGATCGACAGCTCGAAATGGAGCGTGATCGAAGCCGGCTTGAAATGCGTCCAGGGTAAAGCGGTCGTGAATTCAATCAGCCTGAAGAATGGCGAAGAGGAATTTCTGCGGCAGGCTGCACAGGTTCGGCGCTACGGCGCGGCGATGATCGTAATGGCGTTCGACGAGACCGGGCAGGCCGACAGCCTGCAGCGCCGGATCGATGTTTGCACGCGCGCTTACAAACTTCTGACCGAGCGCGCGGGGATTCCGCCTAACGATATCATTTTCGATCCGAACGTCCTCACGGTCGCGACCGGTCTCGAAGAGCACCGGAACTACGCGGTCGATTTCATCGAAGCAGTCCGTTGGATCAAGGCAAACCTTCCCGGCGCGCGGACGAGCGGCGGTCTCAGCAACGTTTCGTTTTCGTTTCGTGGAAACAACGCGGTCCGCGAAGCGATGCACGCCGCGTTCTTATTTCACGCCATCCAGGCGGGGCTCGACATGGCGATCGTGAATGCCGGCCAGCTGGCCGTTTACGAAGAGATTGAGCCCGAGCTGAAAACGCGCGTCGAGGATGTTCTCCTTAACCGCCGGGAGGACGCGACGGAACGCCTGGTCGATTTCGCGGAGAGCGTCAAAGCGAGCGAGAAGACCCCGATTGAAAAAGAGGCGTGGCGTCATTCGCCGGTGGAAGAGCGTCTCTCCCACGCGCTCGTGAAGGGCATCGTCGATTTCATTGAAGCCGATACCGAGGAAGCGCGGCAAAAAAGCACGCGGCCGCTCGACGTGATTGAAGGCCCGCTCATGGCCGGCATGAGCGTGGTGGGCGATTTGTTCGGGGCCGGCAAAATGTTTTTGCCGCAGGTGGTGAAGAGTGCGCGCGTGATGAAGAAGGCGGTCGCGTATCTGCTGCCGTTTATGGAAGCGGAGAAGAGCGCGGATGCCAAACCGCAGGCGCGCATCGTAATGGCGACGGTCAAGGGCGACGTGCACGACATCGGTAAGAACATCGTGGGCGTAGTGCTCCAGTGTAATAACTACGAGGTCATCGATCTCGGAGTGATGGTTCCGGCGGCGAAGATTTTGGAAACGGCGAGGGAACGAAAAGCCGACGTGATCGGTTTGAGCGGCCTGATTACGCCGTCGCTCGACGAGATGGTGCACGTGGCGCAGGAGATGGAACGCGAAGGTTTCTCTTTGCCGTTGTTGATCGGCGGCGCGACGACGAGCCGCGCGCATACCGCGGTGAAGATCGCGCAGCATTATCGAGCGAGCACGGTGCACGTGCTGGATGCATCGAGAGCCGTCGGTGTGGTGAGCAGTCTGCTGAGCGACGAGCTCAAGGACGACTTCGATAAGAAGACGCGCGCCGATTACGACAGGCTGCGCGAAGAACATGCGGCGAAATCGCGCGAGAAAAAATTGATCACGCTGGAACAGGCGCGCGCAAATCGGACGGCGATTGATTGGTCCGGTTACACGCCGCCGAGACCCGAATTTCTCGGGACGCGCGTATATGCTTCTGATCTGGGGAGCGCAGGCTGCCAGCCTGCAGTTGCCGGCAGCTTGCCGGCAACATCCGTAGACGCGTCGGCACAAATTGCGTCTCGGCAAGCTGCCGAGACGGGCAGGCTGGCAGCCTGCGCTCCCCAGAGCAAAGCAATCACACTCGACGATCTCATTCCCTACATCGATTGGTCGCCGTTCTTTCACACTTGGGAATTGCGAGGACGTCATCCGGCGATCTTTGATGACCCGGTTGTCGGGCAGCAGGCGCGGGAGCTTTTTGACGATGCGCAGAAATTGCTCGAACGAATTCGAACGGAGAAACTGCTCACGGCTCGCGGGGTTTTCGCCTTCTGGCCGGCGAAGGCGGTCGGCGACGACGTGGAAATCTACACCGACGAAGCGCGCACGGAGCGTCTCGCGACATTTCACTTTCTGCGGCAGCAGATGAAAAAACCCGCGGGCCAATTCAATCATTGCCTGGCGGATTTCGTAGCGCCGGAGTCGATCGATTATCTGGGCGGATTTGCGGTGACGGGTGGAATCGGCGCGGACGAACTGGCGAAAGTATTCGCCGCCGACCATGACGACTACAACTCCATCCTGACGAAAGCCCTGGCGGACCGGCTTGCGGAAGCGTTTGCAGAATTCCTCCATCGCGAAGCCCGCGTCGCCTGGGGATTTGGCGCCGCCGAAAAACTTTCGCAGGACGAATTGCTTCGTGAGAAATATCGCGGCATCCGGCCGGCGGCGGGATATCCAGCGTCGCCGGACCACACCGAGAAGAGCACGCTATTCCGCTTGCTCGACGCCGAGAAGAATACCGGCATCGCGCTCACGGAATCATTTGCGATGCACCCGGGCGCGAGCGTGTGCGGCCTCTATTTCTCGCATCCCGAGTCGAAATATTTCGGGGTCGGGAAAATCAACGACGATCAGGTGCGCGATTATGCCGCGCGGAAAAATGTGACTGCCGAGTACGTCGCGAAGTGGCTCGCGCCTAACCTCGATTATTGACGGCGCTCAGTCTTGGACTGCTTGGCATCCAGACGCGGATCCTTGATGTGCGCACCGAAGAGAAGCAGCGCGCCCGCTTGATCTTCGGTGACGGCGTCGACTGCAACTTCTTCTGGCTTTGGCCAAACGACATTCCAGGCGAGCCCGCATTTTTCCAGGGTCCAGATGATGTAGCGGGTGAGATCGAATTCCCACCATCTTAATCCATGCGCCGCGCAACGCGGTTTCGCATGATGATTGTTGTGGTAGCCCTCGCCGAAGGCGCCGAGCCCGATCCAGAAATTATTCTTGCTGTGATCGGTTGTCTCGAAACTGCGGTAGCCGAGCGACGGCATGTGGCAGACCGAATTGACCGCCCAGGTAAAATTGTAAACCACGAGCATCGGCACGTAGAGGCACCAGAGCAGCCCCACTCCGCCGAGGGTGAAATACAAAAGCGCGGCCACACAAAGATGCGGCAACACGTAGAAGTAAGGCCGTTCCCAAAGCCGGCAGTACCAGATTTTGCGGACATCAGCCGCGTAACGCATCGAGCGATCGCGAAATCCTGGTGGCTTGCGCACCAGCCACATCATGTGGGCGTACGGAAATCCATGGACCGGGCTGTGAATGTCTTCGTCCGTGTCCGATTTCAAATGGTGATAGCGGTGGTCCCCCACCCACGTGACGGGATCACCGGAGAGCGCCATGGCCGAACCGGTGGCAAAGAAAAACTTTAGCCAGCCCGGCATTTCAAATCCGCGATGGGTGAGATAGCGATGGAGATAAAGAGTGGTGCTGATGCCGGCCCAGAAATAAACCGCGAGCATGACCGGAAGATACATCCACTGGAAGCGAGTCCAGAGCGCGACAAGCCCGAGAACTTGAAGGCCGAGCAGAATTACGAAAAGAAAGAGATTGAGTTTATCGTGTTTAAACATGAGGCGAGGCGAGGTCGGAACGCGCGCGCGTTCGAGAAGGAATTCGACTGCCTAAGTTCCGCCCGAATGGGGAGAGTCGCAAGGCGATTATTTCGATGAGAAAAAATAAGTCGGGGTGACAGGATTTGAACCTGCGACCTGTCGCCGCGGCGACCGCTCTATGGGAGTCGGTCAAGATCATCGCGGCCTCGACCGGTCTTATAATATCGTTCTCTCCTCATTGCCGCTGACCGCGTTACAAATTCTTCGATGTGATGCAGGGTCCATGGAACTCCGTGCTTGGTCGCTTTCGATTCACCGGCATTGTGAGGCCGCATACGATCACCGACATCCTCACACGATCCGACGTATCGCCGCCCCGTCTTGTTGCTGAGCAAGACGTAGACGTAAAACATGCGATGGAGGAAATCGGGAAATGGGAGGAGAAATACGTCGGGGTGACAGGATTTGAACCTGCGACCTCCTGGTCCCAAACCAGGCGCTCTACCAAGCTAAGCTACACCCCGCGCGTCGCGTCACTTAACATGCTCCGGGTCTTGGCGCATCCTGAATCTGGTTTGGCCCGAATCCAATCTTTACGAATTGCGATCCTGCCGGGAAGTGCCGACATGTATGCATCGAATGAAATTCCTGATTTTTTCAGTTGCTCTGATTTTGTGCGCGGCGGGCGGGCGCGCCCAGGAACCGCCGCTGCCGGTGGCAACGGAAACACCGAGCGCCAGGCCGGCGGCCCCGCGTCCGGAACTGAATATTCCCGAAATTCCTCTGACCGTAGAGCCGACGCCCCTGGTGCCGAACACTTCGCCGGCGCCGAAAAAAAGCCTACCGCCGATTTCGGAACTCGATGCTGCCTTCAAACAATCTCCCCTCGCCCAGGCGGCGGAGGAATATCGATTGCATGTGGAATGGCGCGAGCTGCAAAACCGGACGGCGCACGATCCTGAGGTGGTGGCCGCCAAAGCCGCGGCAGATAAAATGAAAACCGATCTGGAGCGGCGCGCGCGGCTGCGTGAGTACTACACGATTTACTATGCTCACATGCTGGCGCTCGCTTCCACGCCCGAGCTAAAAGCTTATCTCGAAGGGAAAAGAAACGGAGCGCTGGACGGGCTGGCCCAATCGCGAGTCCGCCCGAAGCCAACCGCGACTCCCAGCCCCAAGCCCTGACGGCGCACTGCGCCTAACGACTGGTTCGTCGGGCGAAAGCCATCTTGCCGAACGCCGATTTGCCGCTAGGATGCGCCGAACCACGCTGGCGCGTTCGTCTATCGGTTAGGACGTGGCCCTCTCAAGGCCGAAAGACGGGTTCGATTCCCGTACGCGCTGCCAGTTTCCCCCCGGATCACAGCATTTCCCGCAGAGGACAAAGCTATTGCAAGTTGTAGACCTCGACCAAGCCGATACCCGTGGCGCCGTCTTTGCCTCCGACAATGGCCGTATACGGCCCGGGCGGAAGCGCGGCTGCAATTGCCGATTCCAAATCATCCTGCGGCTGAGCGCCCGCGCCGATAATTTGGGAGGCTTGCGCGGGATTGTCTCTCCAATCGTCGTTGAAGGCGAGTAACGCTGCGTTGGCATCGCGCAACTCAAGAGTCGGATTAGGCAATGGGCTCGCAATCCCAAGCTTTTTTAGGGACGGACCAATGGCTCGGATGATTATTTGCGGGCTGCCGTTGGTGCCGCCCAGGGTGAAGCCGCCGATAACGACGTTGTTTCCACCCTCCACGAACGCCCGCGAGCTGATGTTAGCGAGCTGCGAAGCGCCGGTTTGATCCAAATCGTAGACTTCCACTAATCCCAGGCCTGTGCTGTTACCGTTGCCGCGGACTACCGCTGTGTAGCCCGCGGTGGGTAGAGTGGCGATGATGGCCGATTCGAGATCGTCTGAAGGGGCAAACCCGCTATTTTGAATTTGGAGAGCCTGGCTGGGATCGTCTCTCCAATCGTTGTTGAGCACCATCAAGGAACCGTCGGCCGCGTGTAATTCCAACACCGGATCGGCCAGCAATCCAGTGAGCGCAAATTTCTTCAATGAAGGACCGATGGCTCTGATGATTATTTTTTTTGACCCATTGCCGGTCACAATAAATCCGCCGATCAGGACGTTGACGCCGGTTTGCACGCGCGCCCGCGTCGAGATGTTTAGTGACCTTGCCGTCAGCCCCGCCTGGATTTCAAACGCGCCGATATCGCTTCCGTCGCCGCCCGCCGCGTTGGGGATGGACGGATTATCGACCGGGCGGGTGAAACCACGTTGATCGGTGGTCGCGCCGCTGGAGTTGCCCTTATCCCTGGCGGGACTGCCGCTGAACAAAGCGCGGGTGAAGGTGGGGCCGCCGTTGTCTTGCAGTGGCCCGAGCATCGGATCGATCTGTGCGGAAGGCGAGCCGAGCTGATCGGTTGGCTGGGCGGGGGTGACGATGGTATCAACGCCGTTTCCGATCAGGTTATAACCTTTCGAAACCAGCGTGCCTTTGAAATCACCGCCACCCGTGTTTTGAGCAAAGATCGTATTCGTCGCCTCGAGGTAATCGCCTCGGTTTAGCACTCCGGAAGGGGGGGAAGGACGATCACCGAAACGCCGCCCGTCATCCTTGTTTCCGGCGATTGTGCAACTTATCAGAGTGGCGGTAAAGGGGGACTCGTTGTAAAGGCCGCAACCGTCGTCACTAGGGCAAGAGTTGTCGGAAACAGTGCTGTTGATCATGTACAACTGGCCAAAATTATCAATTCCCGAACCGACGTTGCTGGAAATGGTACTATTCCTAATGGTGAGCACGCCATGCCGATCGTTATAAACGCCGCCGCCAGAGTTTTGCGAAATCGTGCTGTCGAAGATATTGAGGGTGCCGCCTCTGTTGGTAATCCCCCCGGCGGCCCCACCCTTATTTCCGGAGATGTTGCTCAATATGATGGTCAAGGTGGCATCGAGGTTAACCACGATTCCACCGTCGTTGAATAAAGAGCCGTCTCCCTTCGTAACGGTCATGCCGGAGATGGTCACATTGACGTTTGAAGCGAGACTGAAGATGGGAAAGGTGGGTGTCGTGTTCACGCGCTGGATGGTGAGCGACTTCGCACCCGGACCGCTGATGGTAAGATCCTTATCTATGCGCAAGCCGCTTGTCAGATTCACCAAGCTGATCCCGGAAGCAAAGTTGACGGTATCACCAGGCAAGGCCGTAGCGATTGTCTGCCGCAGCGACCCCGGTCCGTCATCGTCGCCATTGGCCACCGTGCGCGTTACGGCCTGCGCGCTAACCAAGCCGAAAAAGAGGATTGCGACCACAAACGCCTGCGCGAATTTGTACTTCTTGCCCATTGCGAGGAGCGGCCCGATCACGCACCATGCGCGAGGCCGACTCCATTCCATACAAGCGCAGCGAGGCGACGTCTAATTTTTTCCCGCGGCCTGCAAGAAAAGCTCGCCGGAATGAAATCGAAAAGCGCGCTTAGTCGTCGCTATCGTCGCTCTTCTTCAGCGACTTGATCGACTTCACGATGGCGACCACGGCCGGAGTGTACTGCTTATCGCCCTCCGGCGTCCCGGCTTGGAAAAGCGCGTAAAACGTTTTTCCGTCCGGAGTGAAGGCGACAATCGCCAGCGCCCGGTCGGCGCCCTTGTCTTTGGCGGTGAAATCGCGCTCGAGACAGGGAATGCCGTTTGGCGTCTTGAATTCCACCGGCGCGGTTGGCTTGATATCCTGAAATCTCTTTTCCACTTCGTCCAGGGTCTCCTGCACCGCGCCTTTCGCGCTCTTCGCCACGACCGGGAAAATACTCAGGGCGTATCCGCCGCCTTTCGGCTGCGCGCTGATGATCCCGGCGTCCGTGATTTCGGCTTTCCAATCGTTGTCGAAGGTGACGGAAAACTCCGGGTCGCCCTTCGGAAACTTCAGGGTCTTTGCCTGAATAATGAACGGCAGCGAGAACCCGAAGGCCAGCACGAGCGCGGTGATTTTAAATTTCATTCACGTCACATACCACGCGCGCCATGCCGGACAACAGCAGAATCCTCACGGTTGGATCCGCAGCCGATTGTTATTTTAGCTCGGCGTCGCTATCAGGCCGGCTCGCACTCGCGCTCGATTTCGCCCGGGCCCGAATCAGCACCCCGCGCAGGCCGAAATAGACCAGAAGACCTGCGGGAATCGCGAAGAAAAGGGAGCCGACCAGAATCGGCCGGCCCACCGTGAGAAACGTCGTCCATTCCATGAAGTCCCAAAGCGCGACGCGACGAAATCCTGGCCGCTGCGGGACGCGATGATACAAAGCCCACATGCCGAGTTTGTATTGCCAGAAGAACATGGCGGGCACGAGCGGCAGGAGAATGTCGTGCAACGTTACCGTGATGACCGCGGCGGTTTTGTTCGCGCGGCACAACCAGGTTATCGCGAACGCCAGCAAAGTCTTCATGGTGAAGAGCGGTGTGAAACCGAAAAACATCCCGATCGCCGCTCCCAGCGCGATCGAGTGCGGCGTGTCCGGCAGCGTCATCAAAGTCATGTGATGCGCGCGCAACCAGCGTTTCAGCCGAGACCACTTCGTCGCCCGGGCGACCATCTCGCGCCCATCGTTTTCTTCCTTCATTTCGTCGCGACGAGGCTCGACCATTTTTCTAGAATAACTCCGGTTGGCGCGGCGTGGGTAGAATCATTTGGCCGAGTTCCGCGCGCAGGCGCAAAGCGGCGTGGGGCGCGTAATCGAGCGCGTTGTTATTGAAAACGACGTGCACTTGGGATGCTTCGCCGCTCAGCTTGCGCGCGCGTTCCGCGACCTCAGCGATTTCGGCATCGCTGTAATTGTAATTGAAACGCGACGCCACCGTCTTGCCGGTGGTGTAAGCGCGCGCATCGCGTCCATGCAAACGCAAGTAAGCCAGCTCCGGATGCGTGATCGCATCCAAATCCGGCGGCATAATTGTGAAATGTTTTTCCACCGGCGCGTCCACCGACACCAGCGTGGCCGCCTGCGCGCGCAGAAACTCAAACGTCTCGTGCAATCGTTCGCCTTCCACCCAATTTCGATTTCGCAACTCGATCGCGATCCGGAATCCGGCGAGCGCTCCCAATAATTCCTCCAGCTCGCTTAGCTCGTGATTTTTCGGAGAGAAAGCCGGCGACAATTGCAGAAGAAGCGCGCCTAATTTCCCAGCATCCTGCATGATCGCGAGCGATTTGCGGAACTGTGCGATCATCGCCTTCTCGAGCGCCGCGGTGAGTTTCACTTTGCCCTTTGCGTCGGTCGTCGCCAGGCGCTGGAGCGCGGGCGGCAACAATTTCAGATTCGTGGAATGCCGCGAGAGCAATTGATGCAGCTTCACATCGAAGATGAAACCATCCGGCGTACTTCGGCACCAGCGGTCCACCATCCGCTCCTCCGGCGCCGAATAGAAAGTCGAGTTCACCTCGACCATTTCGAAATGCTGCGCGTACCACGCGAGCCGATCCCCCGCCGGCATTTTTTTCGGATACCAGTGCTCGACAAATCCCGGGTCGGACCAGCTCGCGGTGCCGATTAAAATCTTTGCCGACTTGGCCTTCGCTGCCGATTTCATTTGGGAAACGATACGATTCCTTTTCGCGGCAAAAGTAAATCACGCGCGCGGGCATTTGCGGTTGCGTTCGCGATTCGATGCTGCATACTCGCCTCCAGACGCGGGGTGGAGCAGCCTGGTAGCTCGTCAGGCTCATAACCTGAAGGCCGCGGGTTCAAATCCCGCCCCCGCAACCAATTTCCTGCGCAATCGCGCGATGCGCTCGAAAAACAGTTGCCGCTGCCGAGCGCGCAGGCAAACTACCGTCCTCAACAGATCCAGCGTAGCTCAGTGGTAGAGCGGTCGGCTGTTAACCGATTGGTCGTAGGTTCGAGTCCTACCGCTGGAGCCATCGACGGGAGCGCCCTAGTCCGGAGCGTTTAACTTTCAAGCAGCTTCGCCGCTAATGCCTGAACGGAGGCTGGGTCGATCTCCGGCTCGATTACCAATATCGGCGGCGCGGATTCCAACAATTGCCGGAGCCGACCATCCTCAGCCGCTTTCAGTGTCATGGCCCGTGCAAGACGCTCGTGACTGTACTGAGCATCAGGATCCAAACGGAGCGAGTCCTTAAACTTTGTGATCGCAGCCGACGTGAAGCCTCTATTGCTTAGGACATTCCCGATGTTCGCGACAATCCAGCCCTCTCGCGATTCAGCCAGCTGATCTGCCTTTAAATAGCATTCGTATGCGAGATTATGAAGTTCCAACATTAAATACGCATTGCCTAAAAGCGTATGATACGTCGCGTTGTCGGGACTCTGTGCGACTAACCGATGGTAGACGCTGATGGTGCCAGGATAATTGCGATTATCGTACAACAGGATGGCATATTTGCTCAGGAGGCCTTCGCTACGGGGCAATGCTTGTATGCCTCGGACTAGGCAGTTTCTCGCTTTCTGCGCGGCCCCGGTGTCGAGGTAGTGCTGCGCGAGATCAAGATAGAGCCCTTCTGATTGCGGAAACCGCGTTATGCCCGCTTCATACGTCTCGGTCGATTCCGAGGCGCGTGACAATTTTTTCAAAACAAACGCTTTGCCCGCAATCAAATCCGCCTTTTCATCGGCGGATTGAATTCCACGCTCGAAAACCGTCAATGCCTGCTCGTACAGACCCGCCCAGTTATATGAATATGCAAACCACATGTAAAGGTCAGCCATTGTCGGCGATTCCGTCAGGCGCTGCTCAAAGTATCGGGTTCCTTCATTTGCATTTCTCTCGAATTTGATAACGCCGAGGAAGCCTTCATTTTCTGCGCGTACCTTCGGATCCTTCGTCTTTTCTAGTTTGGCTTGTACGAGTCGCTCAGCCTTGTCATAGTCCTTAGAAGCGAAAGCAACCGTCCAATTCTCTTCGTGGCTCTCTTTCGTGTCCGAGACGGTTAGTGCTGCCGCAGGAGACGCTTCCTCCAACTTTTCAGAATCCGGAGATCCTTCAGGCCTCTGCGATTGCTGACTAAGAAAACCTAATTTACGGACTGCCGAGCGCACTTCGTGACAGGCGGAAGCAGAGGCCGCGACATCATTTTCATCACTTCGCCCGACTTCGTACCGTGCGGGAGTCAATCCGATTAGATCAGTTGGAATATGTAATTCCGCCCGTTCAGGTACCAGCACAAAACAACGGTTTCTGCCAAGACGACCGATAAACAAGCCCAATTCGAAGATCAGGTTGTCTCTAACCGAGGGCGTTTCGGTGCCACGGATTTTTAAAACATCGTCCGGAGAAAAAACAAATACCGCGAAATCCGGTGTGGTTTGTTCTAGGGAATCGACTGCTGTGGCCGACAGGCGGAAAACGCCCTGATTCCAAACGCTCACTTCAGCATCGTCGCGGAGGTTGTACTGAATCGCGTTCGCGACACTCAACCCTTCGACCGATGAGGCGATGAAGATTCTCGGCTTTTGCGTAGGAGTCACGCAAGAGTTTACGTACGTTAGACTGAGAGCCAACAAAAACACTAGTCTTGAACAGATGCACGCATTGACTACACCGCCGGCAGCCTCTACATCATTCGCCGCATGAAGTCAGGGCCAACCGGCGCGCATACCATCTCGCCACTTACGGCCACCTGCATCGTCGTCGCCAACATGGTGGGCACCGGGATTTTCACGAGCCTGGGATTTCAGGTGGGGGAAATACCGACGGGCTTTGCGATCATGGCGATCTGGATCGCAGGCGGGATTTGTGCGCTCTGCGGCGCGCTCTCGTACGCGGAGCTGGGCGCAGCGCTTCCACGCTCGGGCGGCGAATATCATTTTCTCGGCGTAATCTATCATCCGGCCGTCGGTTTTCTGGCGGGCTGGATCTCGGCCACGGTTGGGTTCGCGGCGCCGGTGGCGATCGCGGCGATCGCGTTCGGCACCTACTTCGCGGAAGTGGTTCCCGGGTTGAACCCGCTCTTCCTGTCGCTGGCGGTGGTGACGATCTGCACCCTGGTGCTGTTAAAGGACCTCCAGCTTGGCAGCGCTTTTCAGAACGGCTCCACGATTTTGAAGATCGCGCTTATCATCATCATCATCGTCGCGGGCTTCTGCGTGAAATCGAGCCAGCCCGTTTTGTTTCTTCCCACCAAAACAGACGGCGCCCTGATCCTGAGCGCGCCATTCGCCGTCAGCCTTTATTGGGTCATGTATGCTTACTCGGGTTGGAATGCCTCCACTTACATCGTGGGCGAATTGCGGAATCCGTCGCGCACGATTCCGCTTTCGGTGGGTCTCGGAACCGTCCTCGTCATGGCGCTCTACCTCGCGATGAACGCGGTTTTTCTGCGGACGACGCCGGTCGCCGAAATGGTCGGCAAACAGCAAGTGGCGGTAATCGCCGGCGGGCACATCTTCGGCGTGGCGGGCGCGAAGGTCATGGCCGGGTTCATTTGTCTGGGTTTGGTTTCCACGGTCAGCGGCATGATGTGGATCGGCCCGCGCATTACCGCGGCCATGGGAGAGGACCTGGGCATTCTTAACTGGCTCGCGCGGCGTAATCCGCACGGCGTCCCGGTCAGCGCCATCCTCACCCAATACGCGATCGTCGTTGTGCTCCTCTTGACGGCGACATTTCAAACTGCAGTGAACTACGTCCAGTTCAGTCTGACGCTTTGCTCTACTCTCACCGTCCTGGGTGTGTTCGTCCTGCGCTGGCGCCAACCTCGTCTGCCGCGTCCTTATCGCACCTGGGGGTATCCGATCACACCGCTTATCTTTCTGGCCATCAGCTGTTGGATGCTCGCGCACTTGCTGGCCGACACCTCGACCCGCTCCCCTTCTCTCTGGGGACTCGCGACCATGGCACTCGGTCTTACAGTTTATTTTCTTTCTCCGAAAACCGCGGCAACACGCGCGTCTTAGCCAAAGTTCATGAACCGCCTTGCTCTGATCTTCCTGATCGCTCTTCTTTCTGGCAACCCATTCGCACAGGCGGCGACCATCGATGACACCGCGCGTTTCCTTGCCGGCATACCCGTTAAAGGTCCGCTCGAACCACTGACCCACGATGCGGTCTGGATCGATCACGCCCGGGCCTTGGATAGCGCGTGGATGAAGAAAGACTATTTCCAGGTCCGTCCGATTCGCGCCTGGATGCTGGCGAATGCGCCCGGACCCTACACCAGCTCGAACACCGTTTACTACATGTTTGGCGGTCCGGATTTTCTTTACGCGAATCTGTTTTACCCGCAGGCGAAGACCTACATCCTCGCCGGCCTCGAGCCGGTGGGCCAGGTGCCCGATCTCAATCGGATGGATGCGGCGGCGCTCCACGATGATCTCAATGCCTTACGCGGCTCGATGCACACTGTTCTGCAGACCCACTATTTCATCACCAAAGACATGCGGACCGAGCTCACGCGTCCCAACCTCGGCGGCACCCTTCCCATCCTCTATGTGTTCCTAGCCCGCCTTAACTGCACCGTGCTCAATACCACTTACGTCAATAGCCCAGCGCCGGGAGTAAAAATCACTTTCACCCGGGGTGGCGAGCCCCAGACTTTGTATTACTTCAAGACCGATCTCTCGGGCGCCAAGAGTCCGTTTCTGAAATGGTGCGCCGCCCAGGGACCCGGCGTGAGTCTCCTCAAAGCGGCATCCTATCTCATGCATACCGAAGGCTTCGCGGGCGTCCGCAATTTCCTTCTCGAAAATAGCCAGGTCATCATCCAGGACGACTCCGGCATTCCGCTGCGCGCATTTCCTAACACATGGAAGGTCGATTGCTACGGCCGCTATGTCCCGCATGCGGAGATGTTCGGGAAGTATCACCAACCCGATCTGGAGGCAATTTATTCCAAGGAACCCGTGCCGTCAGAGCTAGGTTTCGCTTTTGGATACCACTGGCAAAAAGACCGCGGGCTCCTTATGTTGGCCACGCACAAGTAAAGGGCGTTTCCGTTTGAGATTATTCGTTCTCTTTAGCTCATTCATCGCGTGCGCCCCTCTTTTCGCGGCTGATCCCACCGCTGATGCTACCGCGAAATTCCTCGCGGGCTTGCCCGTGCGAGACACGCCGCTCGAGAGTTACGCGAACGCCTCCGGCTGGGCGACGCATGCCGCCGATCTCGACCGGGCTTGGAAGCAGTTCGACGAACGCCAGCTCTCGAAGATCCGGGCGTGGGCGCCTCAGGCCCTCGGCCCTGCGTATCAGGATGCCGGGCCGATGTACTACATGTTTAGCGGACCCGATTTCCTCTACGCTAACGCCTTTTTCCCTAACGCCAGCACTTACATCCTCTGCGGCATCGAACCAGTCGGTCCCATCCCTGATATCGCGAAGATTCCGCCGAACGCGCTTCCTTCTTCCCTGGCAAACCTGCGCAAGTCCCTCGACTCCGTTCTGAGCTGGAGCTTTTTCATCACGAAAAACATGAAGGTCGATCTCAGGCAGATGCAGCTCAGCGGCACCTTGCCGGTCCTTTATGTTTTTCTCGCACGCGCCGGCTGCACGATTGATTCCGTCACACCGGTTTTCTTGGATCGCGCTGGGAACTTTGTTTCCGAAGGGAAAGGCACCACGCCGGGCGTAAAAATCGCCTTTCTAGGACCGGCGGGCCGGCCGCAAACGCTTTACTACTTCACGACCGACCTTGCGGATTGGGCCATCAAGGTAAATCCGAACTTCGGAAAATTCTGCGAGCAACAAGGGCAAGGCGTGACATTACTCAAAGCCGCTTCCTACCTCATGCACTCGGATAACTTTTCTCAAGTGCGCGGCTACCTCCTGGCCCATAGCAAGGTCATCCTCGAAGATGACTCAGGAATTCCCTATCGCTTTTTCGCGAAAGACAAATGGGACATCCATTTCCACGGGAGCTACATCGGACCTATCAATCGTTTTCTGAAGCATGGTCAGCTCGATCTGGCCAAAGAGAATGCGGCGGCGGCGCCGTCGCCTTTGCCATTCAGCTTCGGCTATCAATGGCAACCGAGCCGCTCTTCGCTCATCGTAGCTACGCCAAAGTAAGTAACAAGCTATCTACCGACGAGAAGCCGAAGGAAACGTCCATCGGAAAATGGGCCGCCGGAACCTTGCCTTACCACGATAAGATTCATGGAAGGAACAACGTAAAGCCGCTGGTTGCCGGAACCGATGCAGGCTACGAGATCGCTCGGAGCTTCACGACAAAGAACGGCGCCGCCCCAGCTTTGCCGCTGCCACCTTGGAACTAGCATCGCCTCAATATCGAATTCGCGGCCGCCCGGCGCCCGGCTGTTATTCCACCAGCCCAGCGAGAAGGCTCGGTTCGCTCCCGATCCGCGCCAGGATTGAGCCATCGAACTCGAACTGACAATCGGAGCGCCGCCGTTCAAAGCTACTTCGCCGAGCTTCGCCCATTGCCGCGCACTAAGGAGCCAGCCAGACGCGAGCAAGGGATTACCGGCGCGATCTTGCAAGTAACGTTGCGATCCGAGCCCGAGCCGATGAAGAACGCGCCTCTCGAGATAATGAGTCGGTGATTCGCCGTGCAGTTTCTCCTTCAGCACAGCGTGAAACACCTGAAGAGCGCTTGGCCCATAAATGAAGGCGCTTCCGGGGTTCGCGACAAGCGGCGCTCTTATCGCGATGCTGTCCCGATCGCCGGGATTATCGCTGTGCAAAGCGAACACCGGCTCGAGCCCGCTGGAGAAATCGAGTAACTGCCGGATCGTCACCCGCGCCTTGCGCGGATCGTTTCTCCAGGCCGCGATGGTTTCGGCCACCCGCTCGTCCAGACTAAGCAGGCCATCTTCCGCCGCGGCCAGGGCGGCCAAACCCCAGAACGCTTTCGTGCCACTGTAAATCTTGTGCGGTTCTCCCGCCGATTCTTCCAAAATGGTTTGCCCATTCTGGAGAGCTAGAAACGAAGTTCCTCTCGCGCTCTTCGAATACACGGCTGCGGCCCGGACGGCGTTGGGATTGACCGCGCTTGCCGCCGCCGTCGTGGAAATCAGACACAACAGCAAAAGCCATTTTTTCATGTCTCGTCCACTTTGCGTCTCTCGCCATCGATTGCCAGCAGAACTCTTGTAACCGGCTGGCACTCGGGCAAAGCTCTACGCATCTCCACCCAATGTGGCCGTACCTTCTCGTTTTCCTGGCGGCATTCGCCGTAGATACGATTCCTATTTTCGCGCCGCCAGCCTGGATCGTTTTGGTGCTGATTCTCGTCAAATTTCACCTGAATCCATGGTTGGTCGTGGCGATCGGAGTGACTGGTTCGACTCTCGGCCGCTACGTTCTTACCCGCTACATTCCGAGAATTTCATCTTCGGTAATCAATCGCCGCGAGGACCACAACCTTCGTTATATCGGAAGCAAACTGGGCCAGGCAAAATGGTCTTCCGCCCTCTTTGTCTTTTTCTATACGCTGACACCGCTTTCCACCACGGCGCTCTTCACCGCGGCCGCCACCGCCCGAGTTCGGCCCTGGCACATCCTGCCGCCATTTTTTGTCGGAAGGCTAATCACCGATGGCGTCCTGGTATTTTCGGGCAAATACGCGAGCGCAAATCTGGCGGAATTACTTCATGGACAAGCTTCCTGGAAAACCGTTGTCACGCTCATCGCCGGGTTGATTGTTATCTCCGGTTTTCTCTTTATTGACTGGCGCTGTCTCCTGGAGAAACGGAAGGTCCATTTCAATTTCAAGATCTTGAAAATTCAGACCAGCCGGAAACGGTGAAGCTCGGCCAGGATTGCGAGCAAAAGGAGCGGCGCAAACTTGTTTCCCCGGCGTTCGGATTTGTGTATCGTACGCGCTTCCATGACCACGATGCCAACCGCGACCGCCAGCCCGACCGCTCCTCCACGCGCCGCGCGCCGGTTCTGCCTCATTCTGGTCAAGCCATCGCACTACGATGACGACGGTTACGTGATCCAATGGCTTCGCTCGACGATTCCTTCCAATTCGCTCGCGGCCCTTTATGGTCTCGCGCGGGATTGCGCGCAGCGGCACGTGCTTGGCGAAGACGTCGAGATCGAGATCCATCCCTCTGACGAAACGAACACCCGCATCCGGCCGAAGCGCCTGGCTCGCATGATCGAAGAGGCCGGCCAGGGAATGGTGATGTTCGTCGGCGTGCAATCGAACCAATTTCCGCACACGCTCGATCTAGCGAAGCCGCTGCTCGAGCGCGGAATCCAGGTGGGCATCGGCGGGTTCCATGTCTCGGGGACGATGAGCATGCTCGGCGGCAATGACGCCGATGTGCATCGCGCGAAGGCGATGGGCATCTCGCTCTTTGCCGGCGAAGCGGAAGGGCGCCTCGAGCAGGTGTTGCAAGATGCTTACGCGAAAAAGCTCAAGCCCCTCTACAATTTCATGGCGGACCTTCCCGGCATCGAAGGAATGCCCATCCCACTCATCAGCTCCGTTCGCGCCGCGCGCACGGCGGGTCACGTGACCAGCTTCGATGCCGGTCGCGGTTGCCCGTTCCAATGTTCCTTCTGCACGATCATTAACGTGCAGGGACGCAAGTCGCGGCGCCGTTCGCCCGACGACGTCGAGAAGATCATTCGCGAGAATATGGCGCAAGGGCTGCGCAGCTTCTTCATTACCGACGATAATTTCGCCCGGAACAAAGATTGGGAATCGATCCTCGATCGGGTGATTCGGATGCGCGAAGTGGACAAGCTCAATCCCAGCTTCATCATCCAGGTGGACACGCTTTGCCACAAGCTGCCGAACTTCATCGAGAAGTGTGCGAAGGCAGGTGTCCGCCGTGTTTTCATCGGCCTCGAGAACATCAATCCGGACAGCCTGGCCGGCGCGCACAAGCGCCAGAACAAGATCACCGAGTATCGCAAAATGTTACTGGCTTGGAAGGCCGCGAAGATCATTACCTATTGCGGTTACATCACAGGCTTTCCTAATGACACGGTCGAATCCATCAAACGCGACGTGGAGATCGTAAAGAAAGAACTGCCGCTCGATATCCTGGAATTCTTTTATCTTACTCCGCTGCCGGGATCGGAGGACCACCAGAAACTGGTGCAGGCCGGAATCGAGGTCGATCCCGACCTGAACAAATACGATTTAAATCATGTCTGCACGGCGCACCCGAAGATGTCGCGCGAAGAATGGGAACGCGCGTATCTCGCCGCCTGGGAGACCTACTACACCATGGAACACATGGAGACGGTGTTGCGTCGGATCGTGGCAAACAAAGGGAGAGCCAACAACGCCCTTGTTCTCATCACCTGGTTCATGGGCTCGATTCATATCGAGAAGGTGCATCCATTGGAGAGCGGCGTGATCCGCTTGAAATTCCGCCGTGATCGGCGGCCCGGCCTGCCCATTGAGCCGGTCTGGAAATTTTATCCGAAGTACTGGGTCGAATCAGGTATCAAGATCGCGAAACTGGTAACGATCTATTCCCGGCTGCGCCGCATCTACAAGCGAATCAAACAAGATCCCAAAAGGTTCAAATACATGGATGTCGCGCTGACGCCGGTGACCGAGCACGACACGGAAGACTTGGAAATGTTTCACACGCCCTCAGCGCCGGCGTTCGTCGCGCAGGAGCAACGGCGCCAGCATGCGCACGAGCATGCGGCGGCGTAGCGGTTGGACGATGCACAATTTCCACACGCTGGCTGGGGCGACGCATGTCATGCAGGTCCTGGCCTCCGCCTTTCTGGCGATTCTTTTCCTCCAATCAGGCATCGACAAAGTGGTGGATCGGCGCGGCAACCTGGAGTGGTTGAAAGGGCATTTTGCGAAAAGTCCGCTCGCGGGGTTTGTGCCGATGATGGTTTCGCTCATCACCATTCTCGAGCTCGCAGCGGGCGGTCTCAGCGCGGTGGGATGTGTGTTCATCCTGATCAGGCGCGATTCCACTTTCGCGTTCTATGGCGCAATCATTGCGGCAATATCGATCGTCGCGCTTTTCTTCGGTCAGCGAATGGCCAAGGATTACGCGGGTGCGGCAACGCTCGTGCCCTATTTCCTCCTGACGCTGGCAACGATTTATTTGCTGGCGCAGTGATAAGCGCATGGAGACGGCCTGCCCTCAGGCCGTTGTGAGTTGCTTCCACCATCAAACGGCACGGGGGCGTGCCGTCTCCATGGCGCTATGCCGACCAGTTACCTGAAGTTGAAAATCTCGACCAGCCCTACGCCGGTGGTGCCATTTTTCCCCTGGACGATCACTGTGGTCGGTCCGGCCGGACGAGTGGCCACAATCGCCGACTCCAAACGGTTCGCGGGTGGCAGGCCGAGATAAAGGACCTCGAGTTCCTGCGTATCGCGCCAGTTGTCGTTCTCACTCAGAGTAGTGCCGTTGGCATTGTGGAACTCAATTGTCGGATTGCCCAGCGGATTCGTGATCCCGAAGTTTTGCAGGGAAGGTCCGCCGGCGCGTGCGAGGATGAGGGATCCCGTGTTGTTGCCGCCAAGCTGGAATCCTCCGATCAGGACATTGTTCTGCGTTTGAACATTGCCGCGTGTGCTGATGTTGGCCAGGGCCGAAGTCGAAGGCTGGGTATCGACATCATAAACCTCGGCGAGAGCAACGCCGGTTGCCGGGCCTTTCCCACTCACCGTCGCTGTGTAGGCGCCTGGAGCGAGAGAAATCGCGATGGCAGACTCGCGGTCATCCGTCGGGGCAAGGTTAGGAGGGATCGTACCCTGGAATGTTCTCCAATCGTCATTCGACGCGATAAACGTTCCGTTTGCTGTGCGGAGTTCGAGGAACGGATCGGCCAGGCCGTCGCTGATGCCGGACGAAGTGAGCGAAGGTCCGATTGCACGCAGCACGACGTTCTTTGACCCGCTGCCGTTAATGATGAAACCGGCGATGAGCACGTTCTCTCCGCCTGCGACGCGTCCACGCGTCGAGATGTTGAGCGACTGCGAGCCCGGGGTTGGCGAAGGGCCCGCCCCCGCGGGCGCAGCGCCAACGCCGAAACGCTGACGATACTCGGGGTTATCAAGGAATTTTTTGATCATGCCAGCCGCCCGGAAATCACCGTTAGCTGCGTTCAGCGCATTTACTTGAGTGTTGAAGGCGGCTTGATCCGGGTGCCGGCGATAGAAACCGGCGAACTCGAAGAAGACAAACGCGCGATTGAATTCGTTCGCCACGAAGGTGGTATTTTGCGTGACCTTTTGCAAAGCGCGCGTCCGCGCGGCAATATTCGCCGTGTCGCCCGCGCCTCCGAAAAAATCAATCGCGGCCTGCCGCTCGGCAGGACTCGGCGTGACACCGGCATTCAGGTAGAGAGCATCAACGAACTCCGCCGGAGTCTGTGTTGTCGGGTAAAGGCCGCGGAACGCTGGGCGAAAAACGAAGTCGGTAAAGTAAATTAATTGATTTTGAATGAGCACGCCATCCCAGCCCGGTTGCCCGAAAGGCACGCCCTGATTAAGGAGCTGAAGATCGCGCATGAGATCGCCATAAAGAACCGGCACTACAGCCCCGAGGCCGGGCGCCGCGTCCTTGAAAGCTGCCTTATTCATCAGATAAATCTGGTATCCCGTTTGCTGGAATTCTAACGAAGTAAAGAAGGCCGTCGCTGCATTAACTCGTCTCTCATCCCGGCAGGCAGCATTGGTCCCGCACGCATTGATCTGATTCGTGAGGAAGGTAAGAGGGCCGTCCTCCGGTTCGCGACCGAGAAAATCGACATAAAGCTGACGGATAAAAAAGTTGGTATCGTCGATTGGATTGGTCGTGGGCGCTACTGCGTCATTTTCCGTTATCGTCACCTCTGCGTGACTTGGAAAACCGAGGCCGACACCGGTGCCAACCGCATTGCTCAGGAAAAGATCGATTGTTTCATTCCCTTCCACGAAGACGTCGTCCACGATCAGGATTCGGAAGGTTTTGCTCGTTTCGCCTGGATTAAAGGTGAGCTTGCCTACGGCGAGCTCGTAATCCGATTTCTGCGACGCATGCGCCGCCTGGCTCTCATCGAACGTCGCGTAGTTCACTGTCGCCTGGCCCGAGGCATCTCCGTCTCGCGTCACAGTGACATCGATATGGCCGGTGCCCTCGAAGACACTATACTGGTCGGTGCTAAACTGGATGAGTGAAGTTGCCGAAGCTGTAGTCGGCTTGAGCGAACCGAGGAGACCATGCTCCTCTTCGCCAATACCGGCGGTAAAGTAGAGTGTGTTCACATCGCCACCAGCTCCCCCGTTGCCGAAACTGAGCGCCCAGAGTTCGTCGATCTCGATTCCGTTTCCGCTCTCATCCTGAAGCGTGCCGAGGAAGGCGCCCGTTGTCGGATTGAAGGAGTGGATGCTCGGATTGCCTTCGCCAAAATTACCGATCAGCAACGAGCCGCCAAAAATGCCGAAGGATGCCGGCGCGATGGTCGCGCCCCACGGTGAATTGAGCGGGCCGTTATTGATCCCGAAGGTCAGATCGCGGACGCCGTTCGTATTGAACCGACGGACGAAGCCATTGCCGATCCCTTCTTCATCTTTGTTCGTCCCCGGATTGAACTTGGCATACATGACGTAGAGACTTCCCCCGATATTTTGGATATTGAAAGGGTGGAAGTCATTGCCCACCGTCGTAGGAATTGTCGGGTCGTTAAACGGGAAACTGGCGGCGGGTTGTTGGACGTAGTTCTTGTCGAAGACGTCGATCTTGCCGTTCTTGAAATCGGCGGCATAAAGGAAATTGTTCCCGCCCGCGACTCCGATCGCGAGCCCAGTATAAACGTGCCCTGGCACAAACACCGCGTTTTGCGCGGCGGTGGATCCGGCGGCAGGAACAGAGGGCGCCCAACCGGAAATGTAGCTGCTCAAGGACGAAAAGATGAAGCGCGCCGGGGCGGTGTTGCCGTTGGTTACCGCAAAATCACTGCTCCCACTGGCAACGATGCCCGTCGGCACTCCGCCGGGAATCGTGATGAATTGCGGCGTGGGATTCTTGAAAAACGGCGCGCCACCGACATCGCCGCGATAAAGCGTGGATGTACTTGTTTGCATGTTCGAGACCCAGAAAGGGCTGCTCGCCGTCGCCGTCATGCCCCACGGATTCGCCAGCAACGGATCCAGGATGGGAGCGAGGCCGGGCCAATCCGAGACCAGGTTTGTCTGCCGGTAGGCGGAGCCCGGTGCGATCACCGGAATGTTGGGATCGATCGCGGGCTGGCGGGGCTCGGCCGCGGATAAACTGCTTGCCGCGAGAGAAACGATTACGAGACGACGAAGAAAGGACCGAGCATTGACCATAATAATGACCCTCCAATTGTGCTGAGAACACCCAAAGCGGGCGTAACGTCCCGAGTATTTCGGGCCGGCCCTCACAAGTCAATCCACTTTACGCGCCGACCATCGCTCCCGTCGCACCTCAGGGTCCGAGATCGATCGTCCCGCCGGTGCTATCGATTTTCTCTCCCAGTTTGGGGCGCGACGAAAGCGCCGCCTGGGACCAGCTCGACAGCCTGTAGTCGAGAATGATCGAGGCTGGAATGGCGGCCACCTTTCCACTTGTTTCAGGGTTCGCGTCCCGATATCCTCGCCGCGTATGACTTCCAAACTTGTTCTCACTGTTGTGTCTCTGGTTATCCTCGCCATTGCGCCTGTTCGCGCCGCCGGGGATGACACAGTCCTCCTAAACACGCTCGGCTACACCACCGGCCAGGCTGTTCTTCTCACCCACATGGCTGTTGGAACCCTCGCTGACGCCGTCGGCGCCAAAGCCTATAAAAAGGAGCAGGCCACCACGTTCATCACCACTTACATCAACGTCACCAAGGGGATGAAGGACCAGATGAAAAAGCTCGTCGATGCCGACACCTTGGCCAAGAACGATGCGCAATTCGTCCAGAACACAATCGACGTGCTCGATCTCGTTCTCAAAGAAGCGAAAGATGTGGAGGCCTTTATCGAGAGCGGCGATAAATCGGACGCAGAAGCTTACGATAGTTCTCGGAAGAAGGCCCTCAAAGCAATCAAGACGCTCCTAAGCATAAAGGACTGAGCCTTCATCCTTCCCCCGCCGGTTGTTGGTAAAGGCCAACCACATTTCCCCCCGGATCGCGGAACCGTGCAGTGATTTCCGGCGCATCCGCGCCAATCGGCTGCACTAGCTCGCCGCCATCCGCAATGACGGCCTCAATCGCCGATAGGTGCTTCAAGATTATTTTTTGAAGTCGCGTGGCGCATTTATCTCTCATCCGCGTGGATCTAGAGTACTTGACGAATAGGCCCGGTCACTTGGAACGTCGCGCACGAATCACCAGCCAAGTCTTCCGCGCGATGAATAACGCGACCTGACTCAGGAGAGCTCCCCCATATCCAGACAGCTGATATGCACCGAGCCATAGCGCAACGCCAATGACGGCGAAGATTACACCTGCATACATCCAATATCCCGAAAGGATCATTACAGGCACGAAGACAAACCGAACAGCGCCGGCGTATTCTTGAACTTCCGAAGCCGGTTCATAAATGTAACCGAGTATCGGAATGCTCAGGACGAGGTGAATCCCGCGAAGGATCGAACGTTTGGCGGCATTACTGATCATCTATTTCCTTTCCCTTGAGAACTCGCCGCCTACATTTTTCAACGCTTGGTTTCCCGTGTTTTGGGTTGCGTGGCTTCATCTCGAGATTTCCGAACCAGATATTTCTTCACGATCGTGCGAAACAGAAGATACGACAGGACCAAGCTCAGCGCGATGCCCGACAATATGCAGACGTGTCGCAGCGCTGGCGACGACGGAAAATGCGTGCTCAGACTGGTGCCGGCAAGAAATACGTAGCGCATCACAGCCGTATGCAGGACAAAGAACACGAGCCAACCGGCTGCGTAATGCAACTCAAGCGGCAGCTTCACGAGAGGGCCTCACCATTTAACGAGACTCAAGATGAGCGACTCCGAATGCTTTCGGAGTTCGCTCCATCGCATGGTTAGACTCTTAGGGGCGTTTGCCAAGTGGAACTCCAGCGTGTTTGAGTGCGACGTCCAACGCAGCTTGCGCGGTCGCGTCGGTGCCGACGAGCGACTTATTAGGTGAGTACATCTCAATCCTCTCACACTCGAAACATATCACGAGATCGACCGTCTGAGTGCCGGTGGATGCTCGAATCGCGTGTCTGGGATCGAAGCAGTAAACGTAGGTGCCGCGCGAATCTGCGATCGAGTGCCGCAGCGCTTGCAACAACTGATCGCGTTGTGTGCCCTTCTGGACTCTCATCGTCCCCAACACTCGATATCCGTGGAAGAGCTTTGTGCGGAGACGGCCGCGCTGCTTGTCGGTGAGAGGCGTTGGGTCGAGTGACAGAAGCTCAAACTCCCCCTCAGCTAAGACCCGCTCGACTTCGGGCGAAAGATAATTGGCTGTCGCCCGCAGCAGGGTCTCGTGCTCAGCCCCGGACATCGTCAGCACGCTCGCAGCCATTACCGAAAGGATGCAACAGCTTGGATATAAGACGCGATGCATGGAGTCTAACGAGACCCAAGATCAGCGACTCCGAATGCTTTCGGAGTTCGCTCCATCGCATGGTTAGATGCGGGCGTCATCTCACGCGCACAAAGTACGGTCGGTCTGTTGTCCGACGGTTTTCGCGAAACTGAGTGATACCCATAACTCCTGACTGATCCGCAGCTGACGGATCATTGAGTGCCGCTTTCATATCGAATTTTACGAAGACGCCCGGCTCCGAGATGCGCCACTTGCCGTCGATCTTTGTCGGGCGCGGCCCGGCGATGTGCCAAACGCCACGCATACCGTCCTCTTCCTTTTCCCCCATCTCTGGCCAATAATCGCTCACGGTATGATCGGGTCGGAGAGTGATCTGGCGCACGGCATCAAGTCCGCTGTACTCCCACGTACCGACAATCTCGCTCTCCTTCGGCCAAACGCGGTAGCCGAAGAACATCAAAAGTGCCGCGACGGCTACCAGTAGTGAGAACGCGATTGGCTTCAGCATCTAACGAGACACAAGATCAGCGACCGCTGGCGAGGGCGAGCGTGGGTGCTGGTTGAATGTGGAAGTCATCGAAAGCAAGAATGCCGAGCCGGCCAGCGGTTCGCTGCAGCGCCTGGTTAGGCCGTTCACGTGGCAACAGGGATTGGGTCTACGTTATTGCTGCGTAATCCGTAAGGAGTAGTGGTTGGCAACCAACCGCCAGCGCCCTTGCTGCTTTACCCATACCCTGGTAAAGCGATTGTCACGGGGCACGGCTTTGCCTTGGTCTTGCCCCACCATCGTTGAGAGGCCGGTCTCGACTGCCGTATTTTCGTAGACGCGCACCTCAACCTCGTCGGTGGTGATAGACTGAAATTTCAAATGACCCGAGGTGAAATCCGAAAGCACTTGCGGCTTGTGTCTCACGGTGCCGCTTGGACCTATGCCGATGAAATCCTCAGCATAGATGCGGTCGAGCGCGGCCGCATCAGCATGAATCTGTGCTTGAATGCGTTCGTTATCCAGTTTCCGAATGGTCTCCTCGACACTTGTTCTGTCACTGCCGCTCGCGCTCTGCTTTTGCCCTTCGCACACAGGGGCCACGCTAAGGACGAGGACAGCTATAAGGAGTGCTGGTCTCATGTATATTTCGGGTGGGTTTTTTTGCATATATGTTTTCATGCTTGTGTCTGTTCGATGTTGATTTCAGGTGACGGGTGAAAAGACCTAACGAGAATGGAGCGGACTGGCAAGCCGTGACATAGACGGACAGCCCGGATGGTGAACGAATAGCATGAGTGAATCAACAAGATGAGCGAAGGCGGACCTGCCCGCAACCTTGAGCCTTTTTACTCTCTTCTCCGTCGTTTGCTGCAAGCGCTTGTTCGGCGGCGGCGAATTAGTTCACACGGTGCTTGGCGTCCATCAACAATCCGCCAGTGTACACCATACTCCACGCCGCGCGACCGCCGCTCACCAGGAAGTGGGCCTCCGTGTTCTCGTCAATCGCGTACACGTTCTCTGCTTGTCTTCGCACCACGCCTTCAATCTGGCTGCCAGGAATTCGATAATGCAGCTTTCCATCGCGAGCGAAAATCTCCACGGGGCCTTCGTCAGAATCGTACTTTCCGCTAAGCGCCGCGAGCTCCGCGTCGGGCACGGGCAGATCGAGCAGCGCATTCTTCTTCAGTCTAAGCGCGGCCCGCGCAATCTCTGGAGCTACCGCCACAGGCGAAGGCGACGCGGCATCTCCCATATTCATCAGTATCACAATGGTCAGATGGTCATCCGGAAACGACTCCAAGAGCACGCGGAACCCGCCCCCGCCTCCCGTATGCCCGAGCACCCGATGCCCATCGAGCGATCCCAGTCGCGTGCCCAATCCATAGTCTATCTTCGTCCCGTCGGCCAGCGTGGTGGGTGTACGCATGAGCGCCAGCGACGACGGAGTGAGAACGCGTCCCGAATCCAGCGCCGCCTGCCACTTCGCGAGATCGGTGGCGGTAGCGCAGACAGCCCCGCCCGAGAAAGGTAGCTTCCAGCTTATAAATGCTGCGTTGACCAGCGCGCCGCCATCCACCTCATATCCCGACGCCAGGTGCGGCACCACCATGCGCGCATCGCACAGGGAGGCCGAACTCATCCCCAACGGCTTGAAAACGTGCTCGCGCACGTATGCGCCGTACTCCTGCTTCGTCGCCCGCTCCACGACCATGCCCGCGAGGTAGAAAGCGGAGTTGTCGTAGCGCCAACGAGTACCCGGTTCGAACTCGAATGGCTTGTCTTTGATCAGCCCGAGCACCTGCTCGTGCGTTAGTTCGAGTCGCTCGTTGTTGGCTGCGTCGGGCAGCGAGGTGAAGCTGTAGATGCCCGAAGTATGATTGAGAAGTTGGCGCACGGTGACGTGGTGTCCGAGCGTCGGCGCCTCCGGCACATACTTGGTTACGTCGTCGTCGAGCCGCAGCTTGCCTTCGTCAACCAGTTGCAGGACTACCGCCGCTAAGATGTTCTTGGAGATCGAGGCGATGTGGAAGACCGTGTCTGGCGTCACCGCAACCGAATGCTCAACGTTCGCCATTCCGTAGCCGCGCGCGAGGATAACACGACCATCTCGCGCCACCGCAACCGATACTCCCGCTGTGTGGCGCGAGAGCATCTGCTTCGCAACTGCGTCCACCCGGTTACGCAGCCCTTCAGTGGTGGGCAACTGTGCATCCGCTGTCCCGCTGCAGAGACAGATAAGCGTTGCGGCAAGCACTCTTCTCATAGCTCTACTTCAGAAAGCGGAGATCGGGTGCCGCACGCACGAATGTAATCCTCTGTAAGGGCTGACAAGTACGAATGAAAGCGATCAAGGTGCATTGGCAGGGTGCGCACTAATACGGAAAACGGAACCTGCCAAGTCTCGATGTGCGGGCTGCTGATGCGGATGTGTGCGACATCGTCGTCGATCCAAGCTCCGCCCCAGATGATGTAAGGAATGTCAGGGTAGAAATGGTCAAACCGCTGACCGCTCTCATCCACGTCCATCGTGATATGTATGCTGCGAACTACGGTACCAAACCAAGTCAGGCGGCGGTTCGGATAGCGGCCATGATGCTGGACAATGTATCCACGAGCGGAAGCAAAAGCCGCAAGCGGAGCATCGACCGCCGTCAGATGCTCACCGAGGCGCTCGTAGTCTTCGACGGAGGCTAGTGGCATGGCTTCACGCTACGCGAGGAATACGTCTAACGAGAATGGAGCGGACTGCCAAGCCGTGACATAGACAGACAGCCCGGAGGGTGAACGAATAGCATGAGTGAATCAACAAGCTGAGCGACGGCTGGCGGGACGGCGCGTCGCTTCGGGTTGAGGGTAGAATCTCATGGAAAATGCCGAACCAAACCTGCCAGCCGTTCGCTCCATCGCATGGTTAGATCCGTCGTTTCGAGGGCACCATTTTTAGCACTTTATGCCGCCGTGAGTCATAGAACAGCTCGAAATATTCCGTTCTCTTCGAGCGCGAGCATTTCTGATCCCCTGCGAATGTAATCTCGTATACGATCGTCGCGCCTTCGCGACGTACCTCCTCCCAGCCGTACTTGCAGGTCCACCAAGGTCGAACTTTGACGATATAGTAACCAATCGCGGGTGCGGCGTGAACGAGCTCGTCCATGTTAGGCAAGCCTGGAGTAGCAGTGCCGCGCGGTACGAAAACCAGCGCAATGAGAATCGCTATGTATAAAGCGCGCGTCATTAGGATCTAACGAGACCGAGATGAGCGACGGCTGGCTGGAGAGCGCGTCGCTGCGGCTTGAGGATGGAATTTCATCATCGGTGAGGAACTAAAGCTGCCAGCCGTTCGCTCCATCGAATGGTTAGATGGTGGACGTGGCAAGCACATGACGCATCCGAAGTGCAGATTCTTTTGAAAGTGGCTCCGTCAACAGGGGATTCGCAAGTTCATGAATTACCTCGCGAATAGCGCTCTCACCCGCATCAAGGTCGTCTCGCATCTCCACTAGATTTCCCCAACGCTCAACCTGCTCGGTCGTAAGCTTGCCCGCGAGATAGCGATCGAGAATGGATGCAACATGTGCTGGCGTGATGACGAATAACGGAGAGTCGCAATCCCAAGGATAGGTGGAAAGCTCGGACACCACAGGCTCAATGGGCAGCGAATACTCCACGAGTTTGCGTGCGAGTTCTTTGCGAGGAGCGGGCGCAACCATCTAACGAGAATAAGATCAGCGACAGCTGCCGGAAGCGAGCGCCAATCGAAGTGGAAGTATCTTGATCATGGGAAACGTGGTCACACAGCGGGTAGCCGTTTGCTGCATCGTTTGGTTAGATGCGCGCGGTGATTCGAGGACAGTCCTTCGAAAACGATAGACCTGGCCGTCGCGCGAGAATCGAATGGTGAACTGTTCGGGGGAGATGTCGACGATGTGCAAGACGGTAGGGCGGCCCGGCCCGAAGAACTCCGCAGGAAAGCGAAAATAAATGTTGGGCCCACCGGCGTACCACTTGCCCTCGGCAAGCAATGTTCTCTCACCACCGCTCAGTTCCACGAACGCAAATGTGTGATCAGGATGAAGCTCAAGATAGGTTGGCCCATCCGAAGGCCATGTTGGATCGACCCACGTGCCATAAAGGGAGCTTTCTCCCGGCCCGCGATAGTGGCGCTCGTACGCATAGACGAGCGTGCCGAGCACTGCGAGAGCCAAGACGGTCCCGGTGGCGATGAGCCACCTTTGCAGTGGTGTCCAAGGGTGTGAGCGTGAAAGAAGCATCTAACGAGAACAAGATGAGCGACGGCTGGCGGGAAAGCGCGTGGCTGTGAGTTGAGGGTGGAATTTCATGGAAGGTGAGGAACCAAAGCTGCCAGACGTTCGCTCCATCGCATGGTTAGGCCTTTGCTCGCGCATCGCGACTGAACCACCAATACGAAACATAGCCAGCCGCGGACATAAGCAGAGCCCATGGAATGTCGACCAGAAGCTCGGATCGGAGAGAGGGCGGCTCTGGCTCCGAGACGAAGAAAACGAAAACCAGTGCGATAACGACGCCGATAGGAACACCAACGACGACGGCGGAAGCAAGGAAGTGACTGAGGCGCGTAAGCCGAAGAGCCGCAAGAAGCCGGACCGTGGGAAAACCGACGACGGCCGCGGTGATAATGACCGCACAAGTGAACGAAAGGAAAACTGCCGCGAGCATGATCAGCTCGTCGAGCAGCGGGTCGCGTGGCCGCGGCAGACCGCCGTGGACGCACATCGCGCCTACGAGAAACAACAGACCCGCCCCCCATGCGCAACCGACTGAAGCTATAAATCGGAGCCAAGGACGCATGGGCCTAACGAGAACAAGATGAGCGACGGCTGGCGGGGGAGCGCGTCGCTGCGGGTCGAGGGTGGAATTTCATGGAAAGGGAGGGACCAAAGCTGCCAGTCGTTCGCTCCATTGCATGGTTAGACGTTTGACGGGTGTGACTCATGAAGTCGTGACGCGAGTCAAGCTAGTGGCCTCGCTTGGCCGATCACGAGTCTGGATGTAGATCGTGACACGGCTGCGTCGAGGACGCTCTAAGGTAATCTTGGCGAACGGCGTGAAATCCAGTGGATGTCCGCTCGCAGCGGCGAATGTGGAGAGCTCATCCAAAGTGCGAGGATACTCGTGGCGTACGTCGGCGAATGCGTCGAGCGCCCTATCAACGCGCTTGATCGCCAACTCAGACCGCTGATGCGCAGTAACGCACGAGGAAAGGGCAAGCGCGGCGATGATGATACAGGTTCTGCTTAGCGCGCGCATGCTGTTACGTCTAACGAGACACTAGATCAGCGACCGCGTCGGAGAGCGCGCATGGCTGCAAGTTGGAGGCTGTAGCGATCATCAGCTGGGAAACAGAACGGGGCGCGGTTAGCTGCATCGCCTGGTTAGGCCTATTTGGTGGCTTCACGCGCGACTTGCACTCGGGCTGAAGCTCCTGAGAAGCGCGCCCCAGAGTATCGGATTATGAACCACGTATACTTGGCGCTTCGCGCGATTAGCGATGCTTAGCTGAATTGCGTCCGCCATCCCCTGCACCGACACAATGTCCTTGAACTTTACGACTCGGCTTTCCATTGAGCCGGTGAAGACCAGCCGTTGCGTCGTGAGCGTCAAAGTGCCCGAATCGAGTTCCTTCAAGCTTTGAACTGAGGACGACTGGCCACCGCCGACGTAGATTCCCTCTACGCGGGTGCCAGCACCCGCGTAGAGCCTGGTGGCTCGTGCCTCAAACAATCTGGATGGCTCGTTCAGCAACGCTGACTCACCCGCCGCTAGCATCACTGGCGTCTGAGGTGGCGTAAACTTCCCGGACTCGATGCTCTTGAAGAAGGTGTTTGCCTCTGCTTGCAGCTGCGCAAGCTCTCCGGGCGAAATCGGCTTCGACTTTTTGGTCGCGTTGATCGCCGCGGCGATTAACCCGACGATCACGACGACACCGATCGGGAGAAGCTTGGCGAGACCATCGCCGGATGAACCATGGCTAGTGCGCGCGAAGCTGCTCATCGCGGAGGAGAGGAGAAGACTGGCGACGAGAAGGGCGCGCTGCATAGGCCTAACGAGAACAAGATGAGCGACGGCGGACGAGACCGCGCGTCGCTCGGAGTGGAAGTGTGGAAATCATCTCAAGATAGAGTGCACAGCGGTCCGTCGTTCGCTCCATCGCCTGGTTAGGCGGCAGGGGTGGCATAATCACAACGCTTGGAATCAAAGGAAAGTAACGCTCTCCTGGTCGGATGTGTCGTGAGATTCTGGAGGTGGCCAGAAACGCCGCATGACAACCACAACAGCGATAAAGCCAATGAGGCAAGCGAGAACGAGCCACCAGTGATCGAGAAACCCGAAGATCAATGCCCCAATCAACAATGGGAGAAGGAGCCACAGACGCCATGAGATGGACCACAAGACGCCAAGAATCGTGACTGAGCCGGACTGGTTAGGGGTGTGTGATTCGGGGCGCATTGGATTGCCGTCTAACGAGACACAAGATCAGCGATGGCTGGCGAGAGCAAGCGTGGCCGCGAGTAAGAGGTTGTAGCTACCCATAAGTTACGCATCGGAGCGGCCAGCCATTCGCTGCATCGCCTGGTTAGGCCTTG
>JBEEHT010000051.1:0-10632 GCA_041167545.1 Verrucomicrobiota bacterium | reverse complement strand
TTTTGATTTTGGCTCGAGGTCCCTCTCTCTCAGGCTTCGTTCCGAGCCCGCTGCCGAATCCGAGGTTGGAGTTACACGACGCCAACAGGACAATCGCGAACAATAACGATTGGCAGACCACTCAGATCGGCGGCGTTATCACGGCGGATCAACGGCAGGAGATTGCGAACACCGGCCTCGCGCCCGGCAACTCCGCGGAATCGGCCATCATCGCTACGTTGCCGGCGGGGAATTACACCGCCGTTGTCCAGGACGTGAATGGCGCCAGCGGCGTCGGTATCGTGGAAGTATTCGATCTGACTCCTAACACTTCGTCCCGTCTGGCCAACATCAGCACCCGCGGCTTTGTCCAGGCCGGCGACAACGTGATGATCGGTGGGATCATTGTCGTCAGCCAGCCGACCAGGATCATTGTTCGAGCGCGGGGTCCGTCGCTCGGCGGCGCAGTTTCGAAGCCGCTGCCAAATCCCCTCCTGGAACTTCATGCACAAAGCAACCTCATCGCCGCGAACGACGATTGGCAGACCACTCAGATTGGCGGTGTGATTACAGCGGACCAAAAACAGGAGATTCAGAATAGCGGTTTCGCACCGGCTAATTCGGCCGAATCGGCCGTCATCGTCACCCTTCAGCCGGGCGCTTACACTGCGCTCGTCCGGGATGCGAACGGCGCGAGCGGTATTGGCATCGTCGAAGTATTCATCCTTCCATAATGGGAGGAATTCACCGGATCATGCCGTTTCGGCGCTCCCAGGCCGGCGGCATTCGGGCCGGAAATCGCTTCGCCTTGCGCCGCGGATGCGATAAAACCGTTCAAATCCCTGAATCCGACCAAATTCTCTTCATTGTCGCATCGCATAACGGCGCGACCCCACTATTTCCGGCGGACATCATCCAGCTTTTCAAAGAGACCTAGCCTCCGCGATGCGGCTCTGGACGATTCATCCACGTTATCTCGACGCGCAGGGTTTGGTCGCGGCCTGGCGCGAGGGATTGCTGGCGCAGAAAGTTTTGCGCGGCGAAACGCGCGGCTACACGCGCCATCCGCAGCTCGCGCGTTTTCGGGCCGAGCCGCGACCGGTGGAAGTGATCGCGGCTTATCTTGCGGCTCTCGCGAAGGAAGCAGGCCGGCGCGGATACAATTTCGATCTTAGCAAGATTTCCGAACCACGGTTCGCGGGGAAGCTGGTCGAGACCCGCGGCCAACTGCTCTTTGAATGGCAACACCTGAAGCGCAAACTGCGCGCGCGCACACCTGAACTTTACCGGGAATGCCGAAGCCTGGCCTGTCCCAGGGCGCATCCGCTGTTTCGGATCGTGCCCGGGCCCGTCCGCAATTGGGAGAAACGAGCGTGACGGCATCGCCACGCCTAACGAACCGTCATGGCAGGTTGTAAACTTCCACCAGCGCAACGCCGGTGCTGTTGTTCTTGCCCCGCACGATGGCCGTGCCCAGGCCCGGCGGTATCGTCGCCATGATTACCGATTCAGATTCGTTGGAAGGCGGAGCAAGCAGAGTCGCTCGTACTTCCGCTTCCTGCGATTGCTGAGTCTGATCGTTGATCTTCCAGTTATCGTTTGTCGCCGTGAGCGCTCCGTTTCCGTCGTACAACTCAAGCGTCGGATCTTGCAACGCATCCTTGATATCCAGGCCGGTAAGCGACGGCCCGAGGGCGCGCACCACCACTCGGGCGTATCCGCTCCCGTTGGCTCCGCTCGCAATCAAGCCACCGAACATGGCGTTATCGTCCGTATCCACAAATCCGCGGGAGCTGATGTTTGCCAGCTGAGAGTTTGCGCTCTCCGCGAGATCATACACCTCCACTACGCCGATGCCGGTTCCGCCATTCTTGCCGGAGAGAACGGCGGTATAAGCTCCCGGACTGAGCGTCATCACGAGGGCGGACTCGGCGTTGTTGGTTGGCTGAAGTTTCGTAGCCTCGATCTCTGCCTGCTGGCTGGTCCCATCCGATTTGGTTTTCCAATTGTCGTTCACGGCGAGAGTTGTGTTGCCTTGATGCAGTTCCAGCGTCGGGTCGGATAAAGTGACGCCAACATTGCTGACGGAAGGTCCAATCCCGCGGATGATCACTTGCTTCGAATCAGGACCGGTGACGATGAATCCCGCGATGAGCACCTTTTCTGCGGTCAGAACGCGCGCGCGCGTCGAGATATTGAGCATCTTGAGCGTGGGCGGTGTGACCCGGGCGTAATAGATGTCCTCTTCGCCGTTGAAAGTGGCGGTATACGCGACGTTGCCACCGCCATTGTCGGAAACGATCGTGATGTAGTCGCCCATTTTGTTTTGGTTCGGATAGCCGAGGTGCGGATCGAAGGGGCCGCTCACGGCGACGTTGGACGACCACGTGTCGCCCCCGTCGCGGCTGTAGGAATAGAAGAGCTGCGAATCGGTATTGTTCGCGGCGTTTCGTGTGTCGAGCCAAACGACATCGATCCGTCCATTTGGCGCGACTGACATCGTGCCGAGCCAATGCCACTTGCTGTGATTGACCGCGTCGTCATTGATCTGGCGCGGAGCGCCGAAGCTTCCGCCGCTGTTGGTGCTGCGCACGAACATCACGTCGCTTCCGGTGCCGAAGCCGAACGGCGCCACACTTGAGAGCATGTAAACATTGTTATTCGTGCTGGTGCCCGAACGGTCCACGGCCAGAAAAATCTGCCCGACGAGTCCTTCCGGATTGATCGACTTGCCTGCGGTAACCAAGCCGCCAAAGTTGACCGGAGTGGCCAGATCGAAGCTCGGAGTCACGCCGCCGTTCTTGGCATTAATCGAGCGCACGCACCAGACCTGACTGTTGTTGGCGTTGACCCCACCGATAAAAAGATTGCCATTCGTGTCCACGTCGAGCGTGCCCCATTGGGGAGAGCCGGGAATGTTGACGGGATTCATCCAGGTGAAGCCGCCATCGGTGGAACGAGTGAATTGCCGGGTGCCATAAGGATTGCTCGCCTCGCTCCAGCTCTGGTACTGGAACCCGCGCCCGGTGCTGTTGGTGTTATCGATTGTGAACCATTGTTTGTCTCCGCCCGTCGCGGGGGCGAGGCGGGTCCAGGATTGGCCGCCATTGAGCGAGCGCCACATATCGTCGAACAAATTCGAGAGCAGACTAAGATAAAAAAAACGGCCGGTGTCATCGGAGGCCAGGACGGGGTCGCTGCGGAAGACGTTGTTTTCGAGCACGCCGGGGAAGGTCCACGATGCGCCGCCATTGCTGGTGTATGCCCAACCGGCTTGACGAAAATTGGAAAAGACGCTGTCGAACTGCCTCCAACCGATTGTCATCTTGTTGGGGTTGGTCGGATCGACGGCGATCGACGGCTCGTTCGCGGCGTCGCCAGTAATGTTCTGGCCGCTCGCATCGACATTCGCCTGATAACTGTTGAAAACGCCGTGGCGCGAGATCATTCCCGGCGAAACATCGTTCCTAAAAATAAACACGGGCGCGTCCTCGTATCGTTCGAGTTCCACGGCCGGCAGCGGCGGTCCGGTCTGACCGGAGGCGATGGCAATGCCGAGGAGCGGAATGAGCGCGGCCACGAAGCGCGCCGTTGACTCTCGCCGACAGGTCATGCGCAACAAGGACATGACCTACCTTCCACCGGAAATGAAATTTCTCCAGACGAGAGCGAACCGCGGAATCAGCGCACTTCCACTTCGACCGGCAAAAGATGATTGATCATGTAGGTGCCGCGGTCGCCGCTGCGTTCGGAAGGTTGAACCTGGCCGCGTGAATCGGTGGCGCGAGCGAAAAGCGTTTGACGGCCGGCTTGCACTGGCGTTTGCCATTGATACTCCCATAAACGCCACGCGTTTTTCACCGGCTCGCCCAGGAGTTTCGCTTCGCGCCAGCTTGCTCCCGAATCGACACTGATCTCGACCTTTGTGATTTCCCCTTCACCGCTCCAAGCGGCGCCGTGAATGCGGTGAGCCGAGCTAGCAGAGATTACCTCGCCGTTTTCCGGCCGCGCGATCTCCGCTTTGGTTTGCTGCTCCGCCAGAGGAGCGAGTGTTGGCAGCGCGCCGCTGCGATCCCAATAGGAATAATCGAGTGACTGGTAGAAACCGTTGAATGGTTTGCTCGTGATAATGATTCGACGCAGCCATTTCACCGAAGCCATCGCGTACCAGCCGGGCACGATCGCGCGCAACGGAAAGCCATGAGCGGCCGAGAGTTTTTCTCCGTTCATTTCATAAGCGAGCAGGACATCCGTGCGCGCTTTGCCCAGCGGAAGACTGCGGCAAAACGAAATTTTGCCGGCGGGCTTGGGTGCTTTATCGACCTCTCCTTCGTCAGCGCCTTCCAGGATCACCTCGATCGCGCCGGCCCTTATCCTGGCGCGATCGAGCAGCGCAGAAAGCGGAACGCCGCTCCATGACGCATTACCGACGGCGCCGAGTTCCCACTGCACGCCCTTCACTTTTGGTTCCAGGAAAATCCGATTGTTGCCGGCGCATTCGAGCGTGGCCGCGACCGTGCGGGACTCCATCGCGAGCAACTCATCGTAAGTCAGCTCGAACGGCGCATCGACTTCGCCTTCAACCTGCAAGCGCCAATCGTCCGCCGCGATTTCCGGGATTGGAAAATGGCAGCGAACATAAAACAACTCGTTAGGCGTGATGAAGCTGCTCAAGGTCGAGAAAGGCATCTCGAGATTGAGCGGTTCCTGCTCGCGCGCGATCAGGGCGTTCGAAGAATCCGATTTAGTGTCCGCAGATTTCACAGATTAGCGCAGATTTTTGGAAGAGGCGGAGACAGGATCGATTGGAATCTGTGTCAATCCGCGATGATTATTTCTCGACAGGGAACCTGGCGGCTTTCCAGGCGTGGAAACTGCCGGGCAAATTGCGAACATCGGAGAAGCCTTCCTGTTGCAGCAGGCTCGCGGCGAGACTGGCCCGGTATCCAGTCGCGCAATAAACAAGAACGGGTCGCTCCCGATCCAGTTCGCCAGAACGTTTCTGGAGTTGCGGCAGAAAGATATGCGTGGCGCCCGGGATGCGGCCGTTCTTCCATTCCGCCGGCCCGCGAACGTCGACGAGCTGCAAACCATCCCGCGACGCGTGTAGTTCGTGAACAGTCATCTGCGGCACCTCACGCAGCGGATAACCAGCGTTCTGCCACGCCCGCATTCCGCCGACAAGATAGCCGGCGAATTTCGTGTAGCCCGTGCGCACAAAGAGCTGCGAGACCTTTTCGGCGTCACTGTCGTTCTCGAGCACGAGCAGGATCGGTTTCTCCGGATCGAGCAGCCAGCCCGCCCAGATCGAGAGAATGGGGGAGGCGGCAATGTTGAGCGCGCCTTCAATGTGGCCGCCGCCAAAAGCCAGCATCGAACGCGTATCCACGAGCTGCGATTTTTTCTCATCGACGAGTTGCTTGAAAGCGGCCGGCGCAATGGCGGGAATGATGGGCAGGCGGCCGAGCACTTCCGGCCCCGCGGCATTTACCTTTTTCATTCGCTTGTAATAGGTCGGCTCCGGCGGCGGAGTGGAAAGCGCGTAATCGACAAAGGCCTGGCGCTCGTTCCGCTGGTAATACGGATTGAAGCGCTTCTCGTAACCGATCGTGCTTTCGAGCCGATCGCCGATGTCCGCGCCGCAGGGTGAACCGCTCCCGTGTGACGGGTAAATGATCGTGCCGTCGTGAAGTTTCCCGTAAAAATCCCAAAGCGTGTCGTAAAGTTGAGACGCGAGTTTGTCCGCATCGCGGCCAAGAAGATCGGGGCGCCCCGCCGAACTGACGAAGAGCGAGTCGCCCGTGAAAACTCCCCACGGAGATTCCGGATGGTCCTCCTCCGCCGCGACGTAACTCACATGTTCGGGCGTGTGTCCCGGCGTGTGCCGAGCGGTCAAGACCAGCGAGCCAAATTTGAATTCGTCGCCATCTTTGACCGATTCGCGGTCGAAGCCGTATTCAGCGCCGGCTTCACCGCTCGCGTAAATCTTCGCCGTGCCGGTCCGGTCTGCGAGTTCGCGCGATCCGCTGACGAGATCGGCGTGAATGTGCGTTTCGAAAATGTGGGTAATCGAAACGCCGTTCTTTCGCGCCAACTCCAGATAAATTTCGACATCAGGCCGCGGATCGATCACGGCGGCGATGCCTTCTTCATCATCCCCGATGAGGTAGGAGATGGCGGCGATGCCGTCCGTGAGAACGCGTTCGAAAATGAGAGACATAAGAATTGGGTCGCGGTCGCCGCCGCCCGCGGAGCATTTATACAACGGGAGGCGATGCGCCGTCCACTGAACTTCATTTCGGCCTAGCTCGCTTTTGCGCGGGATTTGGCGACGCAGACGCACTGCTCTTCACCTCAGTGTCTACCGATGCCGAAGGATGTGTTGCTCGATACTGCTTCGCACTCAGACCCAGAACGAACGCGATCAAGACAAAGCAAACCGTCCTCTTTTCTTCTGGCGTCAGAACAAAAATCTCGCGCCGAACTCGTTTTGCCGCTCGCGATTTCACTCAGCCCGTGGCCTCACGTGCAACCATCGATATTTCCGTCGAATGTTCTCGTCATAGAAGCGCGCTTTCGACGGCGCATCCATAAGCGCTTCGTAAACCACCGGCGAGACCTCGAGATAGCGATAGATCGCGCCGTTCCGGAATTCGATCTCGAGAGCGCGCAATCGTTTACTGTAACCGACTGCCGCCAGCGCGCGTGATTCGACGGGGTCGCGCGTGATGTGCGAAACGATGCCGGGGTCGTTGGGCGCCGTCAAAGGAGCGCCGCTACCGTTCGTAGCGGCGAACAAGAAAATCGCCGCCAGCGTCCTGGGGGAACACCACATGCGCAGTTTTGTAACAGCGCGACCGATTGAGGTCGAGAGCCGAAATTATTTCCCCAACGGCGTTGTGACATCCGTCCCCGCCGGAGGAGTGAATTCAAACATCGATGCCGCAATCGGGGCGCGGGTTTCGTTCGAGTAAGCGGTGACGATGCGATCGCCGTTGGGCTGCACCATCTCGGTGCGGACGACCTGCAGTTCGTTATTCATCCTGATCGTGAAAGTCTGGAGAAACCGTTTCATCGATGGATTGCGCGGCAAAAGCTGGAGCTGATGGCCGTCGGTCTCCTTTGTGGCCGTGATATGATAGGTGGCTTCGACATTCTCCAGGTTAAGGCTGGCTGTGATGGCCGAGATGCCGGCATCGAGCGGTGAGCGTTTCCCTAACGAGTAGTGTTCCGCGGATTGAAATTTCGGATAATAAATCCAGAGCTGTTGACCGTCGCTCACCGTGATGCTGGGCGAGGTCCCTTTCGCCTCCCGCCGAAACTTGTTCGGCGCCTGGAACCAAATCTTGCCGGAGCTTACGATCGGTTTGTTCAGCATCTTCACCGTTTTCTCTTCCTGAAAATCCGCCTGGACCTGCGGGGCGGCAGCGCGCTTTTCGCGAATGCGACCGAGAAACGCTTTTAGATCGGCGGGCGAAAGCGGCTCAGCGTGGAGTAGGGGGACGCAGAGGAAGAGAAAGAGGAAAAGGAAGCGATGAGTGGTGTTAGACATTTTCAGGTTCTTTGACGCGTGGCCGCAAAGATTCTTCGCGCCAGGACTTCGGTTCAGCCGCAGCCGCCGCTGGTAACGTGAAAAAGATCGTCGCGACCAGGCTCCAAAACAAGCCAATGGCGCACGCATATCCCAAACCGGCCAGAGTGGGATTGTTCGCCGCGCCGAGCGAACCGAAACCGCAAATCGCAGTTAGGCCCGCGAGAATCACCGGCTTCACGACACCGGCCACGTCGTGATCGAGTTTTCTCGCCTTTTGCCAGACCAGCAGAACGTAAATCCCGTAATCGACTCCAATGGCGAGGACCAGCCGAAACGCCAGAACATTGAGAAGATTAAGTGGAATCGCGAGCAGCTTCATTGACGCGATCATCGCGCAAACCGCGAGACCCAGCGTCGCGACTTGAATCAGCCAGAGACGCCAATCGCGGTAAAGAAGCGCGAGCAGCGTCACATCGAATAGCGCCATCAATGCGCTGATCAGGATCAACTGCCGATGCGACCACGGGACCAGATCGGTCAGAGTAAAACTCCAGCCGGACAGCACCATCGGCACTCCGGCCACGGGCAGGTCGCGATGGAGCATTTCTTTTTGTTCCTGGGTCGCGACCGGCGCATTGGTCGTGACGAAGCCGGTGGTGAGCAGAGGATCGTGGGCGAAATATCTGTCGATCAGGAACCACCAGCCGGACGATTGCGGCAACGCCGTGCGCCAATCAGGAAGCTGGGCCGCAGCGGACGCCGCGGCTTCCAATTGATTTAGGACGGCGAAACCGGATTCAAAAGTCTCGCGGCTGAATCCTTCGGCTTCGATCGAAGCTTCGAGGGCGTCGCGGCTGGCTTGAAAATCGATGGCCTGCAATTTTTGCCGGTTGCGTTGCAATCGCTCCGGCGACAACGCGAGCGCCGCGGGTGTGGAAAAGCTTTTGATCTTGCCGGCCGCTTGCAGCGCACTCCAGCGCGGCTCGACTTTTTTCCAGTAGTCATGCAACTGCTGCGCGTCGCCGGCCTTCACCATTCCGATGACCGGTTCCCAGCGCGTCGGCATTTTTTCCATGATCGTCTGCAAGGCATAGCCGGCATCGCTGCGTTTCGGCTCCATTGAATGCGTGCTGACATCGAAGATGATGGCGGGCCGCGGTGACAACGCGATCGCTGCCAGAACGAGAAGGATAGGCGAAGAAATCCAGAGCATTTTCGCAGGGCTTCTCACGGTCCAGCGGACGTAATTTTTTACCAGCGTGAACATCCAATCGCCGCGCGCTGCCGGACTTTTGCGCGGCAGGAAAAGGAAGAAAACCGTCAGCATGAAGATGCCGGCGAAAGCGATGCCGAGCGCGATCAGGACGCCGAGCTGCGTGAAGCCCTGCGAACCCGCCAGCATCAGCGCCATGAAACCGACCGCCGTGGTCAGCGCTCCGAAAAAAATGGCCTTGCCCAGTCCCTTTACCGACTCACTGACCGCGCCGGCATGATCGGTTCCCTCATCGCGCGCCTGTTGATAACGGCCGAAGACGAGGATTGCGAAATCGACGCCGAGGCCGATCAGGATCGCGCAGAATCCAACCGTCACCATATTGAGCTGCCCGAAAATAAGCAGACCGGCGGCGAGCGCGACGAGGCAGCAGAGCAACAGCGAAAGACCCATCCCGACCAACGGTAGCCAGCGCCGAAAACCGGCGTAGAAAACCCCGCTCACGAGCAGGATCGATCCGAGCAGGGTGATGACGATGTCATGCCGCATGCTGAGCGAAATCTCCGCGACGTAGGCCGACCGGCCGGTGACCAGAATCTGAAGCGGGCCGCCATCCCAGCCTTTGTGCGCGGTTTGCTGGAACGCTTTCACTTCCTGCATCAGTTTCTGGCAATCGAACGCGCCGATTCCCGGCTGGTTCGTCACCGTCAGGAAGACGCGCATCGTCCGATCGGGCGAAGTAAGCGGCTGGTCTTCTTCGATGGCGGCGTTGCTCGCGAACGGCTTCAAGGCCGGAGCGATCACGCCGAGTGGATCGAGTCCTAATTCGATTTGCGGCCGTGGCGAACCTGCTTCGATCTCCTCGTGCAAACGGTGGAGCCGCTCCGCGATCTTTGCCGGCTGTATCAGCGAAAGCGTCTCATCGAAAACAGCCGGCTCGAGATTCAAGACGAGCGGAACAGCGATCGACTGGAGGTCGTGCACGCCTTCCGGAGTTTCGATCGGGACGCCGGAGAGAACGCGTTTGCACCACGGTTGTGCGCGTAATTGCTTCGCGAACTGCGGCGCAAATTCCTCGAGCTTGTCCACGTCTTCCGGCTGGGAGACAAGCGCGAAGGTCAGTTCGCGCACCTGCGCGAAATCGCGATTGTAAACTTTCAGGCCTTCGACGGATTCGAACCCGCTCGGAAGCAGATTGAGGACTTCGGTGTCCAGTTTCATCCGGGTGACGAGAACGTAGATCGACGCCGCGGAAATCAGCGCTACTGCCGACCAGACCGCGGCGCGCCGCTGGGTGACGAGATTCGCGATGGTGGAATGAAGGGCCATGGATAAGTCGGGACCGCAGCCGCGACGCTCGCGTTTCAACCCGCGTGGGTCAAAAGCGGAAAACAAAAGTTTCGTCGCCGGCGGAGTGACGAACCATGGGCTGATCGCCCGAGGCCATGAGCTTTTCTCGCAGTTGCAACCAGCCGCGCAACCGCGGCGGCGCGTGGGCCATGCTCCCTGACCAACTGACGCCGGCCAGCGGGCCCTTCACGCTGAAGAAATTCGCGTCCTGCCGGATTTCGAGCAGCGCCACGCCGGGACCCTTCGTAAAGGTCAACTCGAAATCGCCCGCTTTCGAAAAACGGACGAGCACTTCGCCGATCAAGGTGGTCCGTTTACCGTGATACAAAAGTTGGCCGTTCCGCGCCTGCCAGTCGCGCGCCGGCCCCGTGAATTGGTGGCGGATCGTTTCGCAACCGGAGAAGGCAAAGGCGAGGATTGCCAGAATCGCGATTGGACGAACAGGACGCGATCGCATTTTACGAAACAGCCTCCAGTTCTTCGGCCCGCGCGGACGCCACTTCCTTTTGGGGCACGAGTGTACGCCGCGGACAAAGCGGGAGGTAGCGCTGCAGCC
>JBEEHT010000050.1:0-22267 GCA_041167545.1 Verrucomicrobiota bacterium | reverse complement strand
GATTCGACCCAGCAAAAGGTCATGATGTTCATGCCGCTGATCTTTTTATTTTTCTGTTACAATTTCGCGGCGGCGCTGGCATTGTATTACACGACGCAGAACCTGTTCACGATTCTGCAGCTTTATCAGAACCGGAAACTGCCCGTGCCGGTCCTGGAGAAAGTTGCGCCGGCAGGGAAAAAGTCGCGCAAAGGACGACCATGACGCCCAAGGAATTACTCGACACGATCCTCGGCTATCTCGGTTTCGTCGTGCAGATCGACGAGACCCAGAGCGAAGGCGGAAATCCGACCCTGCAGATTTACATGGAGGAAAGCCAGACGCTGATCGGCCGCGACGGCGAAACTCTGGAAGCGATCCAATTTTTGCTCAACCGGCTGATTCAATCGAAAGACAAGGACGCGCCGAAAGTGATTGTCGATTGCGAGCACTATCGTTCGATGCGCGAAGATCGGATCGTGCAGCGGGTGAGAGAACTGGCGGAGCGCGTGCGGATCTCCGGACGCTCGCTCCAACTCGAGCCGATGAATTCCTACGAGCGCCGCCTGGTGCACAACGCCTTCAAGGACGATCCTGATGTCGCGACCTGGAGTCCCTCGGATTCCGCGCGGATCAAGCAGATCACGCTTTTGAAGCGCCAGGCGAAACGCGAAGAAGCGCCACAACCGTAAACGCGCCGGAGCCAACGGCCCCCAGCCGTCGTTGATCTTGTGCTCGTTAGGCGGGTGATGAGCATGCTACTCTGGATAAGCGCCCTGCGAAATGAGCCTTAAGGAGAAATACCTTTACCACCAAATCCATCCCCTCAAACTGATCACCGATGCCGGGGCGGGATTTGGCTCTTTATATCCTTTGTGGCATCATCATTTCGCACTGGCCCTCGTCGTCATGCTTGCCCCGCCGCCTCTGATCTCTTTTCTCCTTATGGGATTTGCCAATCTGGAGCCGTATCGACAATCCGCGCTCGGGAAATACATCGCGCAATCCATGTCGCACGCGATGGAAGCGCTTCGCCTTCTAGGAATGATTATTGTAGCGCTCGGCGCCTGGTACCAGTCGCTCTGGACTATTTTCGCTGGGTGCACCGTGATTTTGTTCGCCTGGCTGCGCGGGACATTCAGGAACGCGCGCGTCATGAAAAAGAACGACGCGCAGACTCCCCCTTGAATGCAACGCGAACGATTTAACGAGGCGATGCTACCAACTCAGAAAACTTTCGGAGTAGCTGATCTTCTTCTCGTTAGGCTATGAAGCGGTCGGAGGTGACAGCGGACGAGTTCGACGCATTGGTGCGACCGCTGATCGGCATGTCGGTCTCGCTGCCATGGAAAGGTTACGGCTCGACGATATTTCTTGAGTTGGGTCAATTGTCGCCTTTGCCCGGACCGCAACGGCATGACCGAGGAGAGGCCTGCATTTGGGTCGACTGGGACTGGAGGATCGAAGAGGGGGCGAAAGTAGTGTGCGGTAGCTCCAACCGCGGCCCGGAGATCGAAAAAGGAATCGCGGGTCTTCAGGGATCAACTGTCGAGAGCCTGTGCGTAGCAGGAGAAGTCCGAGAGCTTGTCGCCTCCTTCTCTAATGGACGGTGCCTTAAATCCATGATCATGAGACCCCACGATCCACAATGGTCAATTCGATTGTCGGCTTCAACGTGGCTCTTTTCTGAGGCTGGGCTCCTATACGCTGGCGACGGTGGCGCAACTGAGCTTACGGACGAGGAGCGTGCTGTATTCGATACGGCTAACGCAACAGCACAGCGTTGGGGAGAGCCGGTGGCAGAACCAAAGATAGGAAATTGCCGCGACTGCAGATCGTTCATCCGTCTCGACGGAAACGGTGCCTTACTGGATTACGGCGCTTGCATCGAGAGCGCGAGTCCATTTGATGGCCGCGTAGTCAACTGTAGTTCCGGTTGCGCTGCGTTCTCCAGCCGGTGAAACACCCTAACGACGCACCGGAGCGCCCCAGTTCAAAACAATTCCGGATGGTCGTCGACGAGGGCTTCCACGCCGAGCACGGAGCGGATCTTCGCCAGGAGATCATTGAAGTCGTACGGCTTCTGGATCGTGTCGAGGACGCCGGCCTTGAGCATCTCGGACCGAATGGCGGGCTCCAGATAACCGCTCGCGATGATCGCGCGGACGCCCGGCTTGCTTTGCTGCATTTTGAAGAAGGCCTCGCGACCGCCAAGGCGTGGCAAACCGAGATCGCAAACGACGAGCCCGATCTCGTCCTGATTGCTTTCGAAAATCGCCACCGCTTCCAGGCCGTCTTTCGCCGACAGGACGCGATAGCCTTCGCTCTCCAGAATCGAGACGGCCAGATCGCGCAGCATCTCTTCGTCTTCGACTAAGAGGATCGTCTGTTGAGAAGGCAGCTTGCCCGGAATTTGTCTCTGACCGCCGCCCGGTTGTTCGACCTCGGAATGCTCGACGGGCAAATAAATAATGAAGGTCGTGCCGGCGTCGATCTCACTTTCGACCTGCACGAAACCGCGGTGATTATTCACCACGCCGTAAACGACCGACAATCCCAGACCTGTGCCCTTGCCTCGTTCCTTCGTCGTAAAAAACGGTTCGAAAATGTGCGACTTCACCTGCTTGTTCATGCCCGTGCCGCTGTCGCGCACGCGGACACAGGCATAGTTTGTCGCCGTCGCGCCGGTGAACGTTTCCGATAATTCGGCGCCGGAGGTAATCGACGTGCAAAGGGTCAGGGTCCCGCCCTTCGACATCGCATCGCGCGCATTCACACAAAGATTCAAAAGGACCTGGCGGATCTGGTTGCGGTCCGCGGTGATGAGCGGAACGGCGGAGTCCAGCTCCAGCGCAAAATCGATCGTCTTCGGAAAAGTCGCCTCGAGCATTTTTTCCAACTCGCGCACCAGCCCATTCAAATCGACCGAAGAAAAACGCGCTTCGGTCTGGCGAGCGGAAGTGAGTAATTGCTGGACGAGCGCCGCGCCGCGTTCCACCGCTTCCTTGATGATCTTGATCGCGCCGGGAACTTCCTTTGGGTTCGAGCGGAACCGTTCCAGCCGGTTCGTGTAGCCCAGGATGATGGCGAGGATGTTGTTAAAATCGTGCGCGATTCCGCCGGCCAGCGTCCCGAGGCCTTCCATTTTCTGCGCCTGCACCAGTTGTTGTTCGAGCCGCTTTCGCTTCGTGTCGTTGAAGAGATAAACCTGGAGCTCGGTCAGCTCGCCATTCGAGAAATTTCCGATCAAGCGCGCGACGACGTAAACCGGATCGCCATCGCGCTGCCGCATCTCGAGCTCGTGACGGTCGAGCGTTGCCTGCTGGCGCACCAGGTCTAGCAATTCCACCGCGTCCTGCCGGCTGCGGAGCAACGCAAAAAAGTTTGCCGAGCCGGCTTCCTCGATTGAATCGAATCCGAAGATCTCCGCGACGGCTGGATTGCAGGTTACGATCTGTCCATCCGCCCGCATGATGAGGGTGCCGGTGAAATCCTCCGTGACGAAGCGCCGGTACCGTTGCTCTTTTTCGCGCAGCGCTTGCTCTTCCTCTTTGCGCGCGCTGATGTCGGTGTTGATCACCAGGCGCGGCGAATTGGCGCGGGTACTGTCTATTGTCCACCGGCTCAGGATGAAGGTGCGTTTTCCATCGCGCCGAACCTGCACGATCTCGCCTTCCCAATGCGATTCGCTTCGCAGAATCTCCGCCGGATCCGCCGCGAGACCGGAAAAGTCGGTGCGAAGTAGCGTGTCGAGATTTTGCCCGAGCGCCTCTTTGCTTTCCCAGCCGTAAATGCGCGACGCTCCGCTGTTCCAATAGCTGATGGCGCCATCGGCGTCGGTCAGAATGATAGCGTCGCTGGCAAACTCGAACAGCTCCGCCTGATCGGCGAGAGGGTGGGGCTGGGGCGCTTTTATCACGGGCGCGTGGCGGGGGCCGCAGTCGGACTGGGTGGCGCGCTGTTTCGAGCGCGCAGTTCTTCGAGGCGGCCGGAAGAGAAAGCGAAATAGGCCGCCAGGAATCCGGCGACAATCACGATCACGAGAAAAAGAAAACTGAGCGCGCGCCAATTGCCGCGCCGGGCGCCGGCCTGCTGTCGCTGGGCGCGTTTTTGCATCAGTTCCAGGTCGAGCATGCGCAACAGATGTTCGGGATCGACCGGTTCGGGCTTGCCGTCACCGTGGGAATTCATCGAAAAGAATCTGAACCATTCAAGCGAAAGACCAAAATGGATTCTGACATGCAGACATCGGACAGGAAAAAGCTCGCCGCTTTCACGGTGCCGATGGCTGTCTTTCTCCTTCTTCTCGCGTTGGTCAGTGTGCTGCGGAAGGTCGGTGGCTCTTTCTGGCTCGATTCCCCGGAATACTGGATTTATCCGGCGCAAACCGTCATTTGCGGCGCGCTCCTCCTGTGGTTTCGGAAGGAGTATCAATTCCGCGCTGCGTCGCGGATTCTTTTCACTCTGGCGATTGGCCTGTTGGTTTTTCTCCTTTGGGTTGCGCCTCAGCAATTCCTCGGCTTCGCGCCGCGCCGGATCGGTTTCGATCCTGGAGTTTTCGCCGATCAACCCGCGGCTTACTGGACCACGATTGTTTTTCGTTTTGTCCGGCTGGCCGTGGTGGTGCCGTTGGTCGAGGAAATTTTCTGGCGCGGATTTTTGCTCCGCTATCTGATCAACGAAAAATTTTACCGGGTCGAGTTCGGGACGTTCTCGTGGCTCTCATTCGCGATAGTTCCCGCGGCCTTCGCCTTCTCGCATTCGCCGGCGGATTGGATCGCCGCGCTGATCACGGGGGCGCTTTACAATTTCGTCGCCTACCGCACCCGGAGCCTGACCTCCTGCATCCTCGCCCACGCCGTGACTAATCTCGCGCTCGGGGTTTGGATAATGAACACCCGGCAATGGGGTTTTTGGTGAGCGGCCCGGCACCGCTCCTGCTTCTTAAGGCTGCCGGTGCACGCCACATTCATCCAGAAAGTCATCCTTTGCGCGATCGCGGGGTTCCTTGCCGCCTCTCTCATTCAGTGGGGCAAAGTCTTCGTGACCGGCGCGGATGACGCCTTGAACAAAGGCTACCAGCACACGGCGCCCGGCCTCACCAAGTCGAGACCGTAGGCTTCCGGGGTCATCGATCCCGGCTCCAGGAAACCTGAAAGCAATTGCCGCGGCTGGCGGCTCGCCTAGCTTGCCGGTCACGGCATGAAGATCGGTTTTGCGCAGATTAATCCCACGGTCGGAGATTTGAGCGGCAACTTTGAGAAGATTGCCGCTGCCTATGATCGCCTCGCCGCCGCCGGAGCCGAACTAATCCTCACGCCCGAACTGGCGATCACCGGTTATCCGCCGCAAGACCTGCTCTTTAAGTCGCAGTTCGTCCCGCAGAACCTCCAGATCCTGGAAAAGCTTCACACTCGCGTCCGCGCGGGGGCGGCGTTGCTCGTCGGTTTTGTGGAGCGCAATCAGGGGCGCGGCAAGCCATTTCATAATTCGGCTGCCCTTCTCCAGGCTGGCGCGCCGATCGGGAAAACCCACAAGTCGCTGCTGCCGACCTACGACGTTTTCGACGAAGATCGTTACTTCGAGCCGGCCCGGGACGTCTCGCCGCTCCTGTTAGGCACGAGGAAAATTGGCGTGACGATTTGCGAGGATATCTGGACGGAGCATTACCTGCCGCGGCCGTTTTACGACATCGAGCCGGTCCGCGCGCTGGTGGAGCAAGGGGCCGAAATCATCCTCAATCTCAGCGCCTCGCCCTTCAGCCTCAATAAGCCGGCGATCCGCCGCGAGATGGTGGCAGCGCTCGCCCGCGCGCATAACCGTCCGATTTGTTATTGCAACGCCGTCGGCGGGAACGATCAGCTCGTTTTCGATGGCAATTCGATCGCGGTGAATTCCGCCGGGCAATTGACCGCCCAATTGCCCCCGTTCCGCACCGCGGAAGAAATCGTGGAGACCGATGCATCGTCGGCGGTGCAACTGGAGGAACGCGAAGTTTCTGCCGATCTGTTCGACGCGCTCTCGTTAGGCGTCGGCGATTATCTCGCCAAATGTAATTTCAAATCGGCGGTCCTGGGATTGAGCGGAGGAATCGATTCTGCGGTCGTCGCCGTGATCGCCGTGAATGCGCTCGGCGCGGAGAACGTCGTCGGCGTCTCGATGCCCAGCCCGTATTCTTCGCGCGGCAGCATCGATGACGCGCTCGCGCTCGCAAAAAATCTCGGGATCAAATGCCTGCAAGTCCCGATCGCGAACTCGCTCGCCGCGTTTAAGGCGCAGTTCACGGAAATCTTTACCGGCCTTCCGGAAGACACGACGGAAGAAAACGTGCAATCGCGTCTGCGCGGGATGATCCTGATGGCGCTCTCGAACAAGTTCGGCCACATCCTCCTCACCACGGGAAACAAAAGCGAATTGGCCGTCGGTTACTGCACCATCTACGGCGACATGGCGGGCGGCCTCGCCGTCATCAGCGACGTGCCAAAGACGATGGTCTATCAGTTGGCGCGCTGGATGAACCGCGAACGCGAAATCATTCCCGTCTCGACCATCGAAAAACCGCCCAGCGCCGAGCTCAAACCTGGCCAGACCGATCAGGACAGCCTGCCGCCCTACGACGTGCTCGACGAAATCCTGCGCCTCTACGTCGAGGAAAATCTCAGCGCGCGCGATATCGTCACGCATGGGTTCGACGAAAAGACCGTGCGCTGGGTGCAGCGGCGCGTGGACATCAACGAATACAAACGCGAGCAAGCCGCGCCCGGCATCAAAGTCACGAGCCGCGCTTTCGGCGTCGGCCGCCGGATGCCGATCGCGCAACGTTACGTCGATTGATTCGTCGCCGTCGATTGGAGACGGCCTGCCCCCAGGCCGTTGGTATTCGCCAAGATCCGGCACGAGGGCGTGCCGGCTCCATTCTCAGAGTAAAATGCACCGCGTTGGAATCGAACCAACAACCCGCTGATTAAGAGTCAGCTGCTCTGCCAATTGAGCTAGCGGTGCGTTTGTGCTTCCGGGAAGAGCGCTAGTTTGCCGCACTTTTTCCCGGAATCAACGCAGGAGATTGTGATTGGCCTGCACCACATGGTACGTTGACGATGAAATCTCATCCTCTATGATTTTCGCGAACGACAACCCCCCGGGATGCGCGAAATTAGTTTTTATGAGACCGATTTCGGCGAGAAACCCGTCGAGCAATTCCTGGATGATTTAGATCCAGCCGCACGTGCGAAAGTGGTCCGCAGTCTAGAGATGCTCCGAACGCTGCCCATGATACCCGCGAAGTTTTGGCGCAAACTGAGCGATCAAAAACTGTGGGAGGTCCGCGCCGAGTATGCGGGTAATATTTATCGGATTCTGGCGACAACCGCCAAGGATAACCGAGTGATCTTGCTCCATGGATTTCAAAAGAAATCGCAAAAAACGCCGCGACAGGATATGGAAATTGCTCAACAACGGCAGAAGCGGTATTTTCAACGACACAGTTATCTTTAATGGACGATCTTCAGAAGTTTCATGAGAAGAACATGACGAGCGATCCGCAGTATGCGATCGCGCGGCAGTTGCTCGATCTCGGTGAGGCGGTTACGCGTTTGCGCGAGGGCGCGGGTTTGACTCGCGGTGAACTCGGCAAGCGCCTTCGCGTAAGGGCCCGCGATATTGCGATCGTGGAGGAAGAAACTCCGCGCGCTCCCGCCGGTCTGGTCGATGAAGCTCTAAGCCTCCTGGTTCAAATGTTGACACCAATCATGCAGCGGCAATCCGAGGTCGGGACTTCACTTCGAACAATTCGACATCTTCGGCCGGCATTGGTGCCTGCGTAAGAGAATTACAGCTTCTCGAGCCCGCGCTCGAAGGCGGCGCGGTACTGCTCAAGTAATCCGCGGTCGGGATGGCAGAAGTTTGGCAGTTTGATCATGCGGCGGTTCTCGCGGTCCGTCTCCCGGAACTCGATGTGCGCGTAATCGGGCAGGCGGATGTCGCCGGGATAACGTCCAACGCTGGCGGTGTGGCCTTCCCGAAAGAACGGCTGTTCATGCAGCAGCGGGTAGCGCGGGACGCGAGCCTGGCAGCCGAGGCCTTGCAGGATTTCCAGGAAGCGCGCGGTATCGAACACGGGATCGCGATGCCGGATCAGGAACTCGAAATAGACGCGCTCGATCCCGGGCGGAGGGAGGAAGCAATCGAAGCCGAGCCGTTCGAGATGTTCGCTGAGCCAGCGATGGTTTTGGTTTCGGACGCGGTTGAACTCGGGGAGCTTGCGCAGTGAGACTCGGCCGAGCGCTGCGGACATCGGCGCGATGCGGGTCTTGATTCCCATGCTCGTGGCGGCGAAGCGTCTGGATCCGCTGTCCAGTTCGATGATCCGGGTGATATCGCCGAGACAGATCGCTCGCTCCCAGTAGTTGGAATTATCGGTGAGGAAAATGCCGCCCTCGCCGGCGGGGGCGAGCTTGTCGCCTTGCAGACTGAACACGGAAATGTCTCCGATCGCGCCGCACGCCTGGCCGTGATACGCGGCGCCGTGCGCGTGTGATGCGTCTTCGATAATCCGGAGATCGAACTCCTCACAGACGCGCCGGATTTCATCCACTTTGCATGGCAACCCCCAGAGGTGGACGATCACGACCGCCTTCGTTCGCGGAGTTATTTTCCGGCGGATCTCGTCGGGATCGATGCCGAGCGTTTCGGTTTCGCTTTCGCAGAAAACCGGAACGAGGCCGCACCAAATCATCGGCAGGACGGAGGCCCAGAACGTTGCGGTCGGAACCAGAATCTCGTCGCCGGGCTGAAGACCGAGAGCGTTAAACGCGGCGAGCAACGCGCTCGTGCCGTTGTTATGAGCGAGCGCATGACGACGGCCGGTGAACGCAGCGTAATCGTGTTCGAGTTCGCGGATGACCGGATGCGTGCTGACATTGCCGTCGCGCAAAATCTCGAGCACGGCCTCCTCGGCCTCGCGGTCAAAGACGGGCCAGCGCGTGGCGGATTCGTGGTCGAGAGTCACGATCCTGGTTTCAGTTTCCATGAATCAGGCGGAAGCGAGGACGTCGTCGTGACGTTCGCGCACACTCTGTTGATAGGCGGTGACGGCTTCGTCCACAGCACTTTCGTCGCGGCAAAAGACCCGCGCGATCTGCCGCAGCGTTTCCAGGTTTTCGGAATGGACACCCAATCCGCCGCGCGGGATCCACTGGGCGATGTTCGTCCGGCGGCGCAGATAATCTTCGAGCGTTTGGCAGTGCTCGCGATCGCGGCACCATGCCGCCGAGGGAACCGGTTCTTCGAGGCCCGGAAAAAATTCGGTTATGGGAGTTTCCAGAGCGGGCGGAACCACCGGGCGGCCCGCCCGAAGATGAGTCGCGAGAACGGTGCGAACCTGTTCCGCCAGTAAACCGCACGAAGTGAGCTTTCCCCCGTACACAGCCACGGCCTGCCGCCGATGATCGTGATGGATTAAATGTTTTCGCGACAGTTCCAGCGGATGCGCCCCCCTGGAAAATCCACGTCGTACCGCGAGAGGACGAATCCCGCAGCGCAACGAGACGATATTCTCGACTCCATAGCGCGTGTGCAGATTCTGGTTCGCCAGGAGAAGCAGCGAACGAATGTCTTCCGGCGCAACGCTGAAGCCCTCGCCGATCTCCGCGACCCGCGTTTCCGTGGGGCCGCACAGCGCGACCGGTCCCCACGGGACGAAAGTCAGAGTGTCCTCGTCCTTGCCGGTGTCGAACACGAGAATCTGGCGCAGCGATTCCGGACGCCGGAAAGAAATATAAACGCCCTTGCTCAACTCGTGGCGATACGGTGACTCGATGCCGAGGCTCTCGTTCAAGGTGTCGGTCCACACGCCTGCGGCGTTCACGATGAAGCGCGCGCTGACAGCGGCCTCATGTCCGTCCAAGCGGTCGCGAAGATCGAGCCGCCAGCGTCCGGTCGCCGCGTCGAAGGTCGCGCTTTCCGTCGCGCAATGATTGAGTGCGGCAGTCTCCGGCGCGATGAAGGGCAGAATCCATTCGAGCGCGAACCGGCAATCGGACACCTTCAACACGGCTTCCTCGAAAGTGAGCGAATGGCGAAAGCGCCCCGCTTTCAGCACGTCCAATTCCGCAAAGGCGGCCTCGCATCCGGGGAAGCGCCGGTTGCCAGAACCCAGCAGCCAATAAAGCAGCATGCCGAAGCGCACGACATGGCGATTGCGCAGGCTCTCCTTTCCTGGCAGATAGCGAAGACTCTCGGCTCGAATCTTCTCGGGCATTTGCCTGATCAGTTGATCGCGGGCGCGGCAAAGTTTGATGACCGTGCGGAAGTGGAAATCTTTTAAGTAAAGTAATCCGCCCCAGATCATCATGCCCGACGCCTGCGTCGTCCCGCCTGCAAAATCGCCGCGATCGAGCAGCAGCACGCGGTATCCATGCCGGCAGAGCTCGTGAAAGATCCGCGCCCCGCTGATTCCCGCGCCGAAAATCGCGACATCGTAGTGCGCACCGTTGGCGGCTCGAAACGCATTTCTTCTCTCGTCGCCGAATCCGGAAGCGGCCTGACGCAAGAGCGATGATTCACTCCGTAACAGGATTTCTCCGGCGGATTGAAAACGAGGCGGCTGCGATGGCGGTGTGGCGGGAATGCGAATCTTTATAGCGGTTCGCGGCCCGGAGGCGAGCGCTGATGGCGCTGAGTTTACTCGGAGCGGTACTTCAGCGAGTTGACGATCGCTTCCAGTTCCTTGACGCGGTCGGGGAATTTCTCGCTGTCGGCCCGGAGCCGCCAGACATGCGCTTTGCCGGGAGCATAGGCGATGACCAGGACGACCGTGTAAACCTTCCCGCCCGCGGGAAGCGTCGCTAGAAATGTTCCCTGATATGCCTTGCGTTCACCCGCCGTGCCGGAGCGACTGCGCGTGACTTCAATTTTTCCGTCCGGAAAATCTCCTTGCAGTTGTTTGGCGAAACTGTTCCAGAAAACGGTCCGGGCCCCCTCCTCGGCAAAAGGAGCGAGGTCTAGCGGCACGACATTGATCCGCAACGAAGAGCGCGTCAATCTCCTTCGCCTCCCGCAGCATCGGGCGGAGAATTTCGTCCAGCTTTTTTTTGCCGGACTCTGTCCCGCCCTCCGCGAGGATTTTCTCGATCTTTTCGTACGTGCCTCCGACCCAGCCGCTGGGGATTGTGGCCGTCCATGGCAACTTACGTCCCTCGACGGTGACGTCGGCGCCGGCAGAGCTCGCCATTAACAGCACGCCGCTCGCGATTAGAAGGACGGGCGCTTTCATAAATGGTCTCGCTTCGCCAGCGACGTTGCCGATTTTCCATTCCGCATCTTCTTTGGCAAGCAAATCAGAACGCAACCTTGAAGCGTTTTGCGGATAGAACGGAGAACTCGCATCCCCGGCGGGTATGTTTTAGGCTTTTAGGAATGCTCGAAGAATTTACAACTCCGTGAATCTCTACCGCATAATGACGGACGTCCGCGCCGGTTCACATCAACGAGATGTGATGAAGGGTGATCGCGGGATCGTCACGCTCTGGCTCCGGGCGGCGTCCGAAGATATCGCGCTCGCCCAGGCAAATTTGATCCTGACGAACAAACGATACGCTTCGATCGGCAAACTCCAGGCCTATGCGGAAGCACTCGCCCAAGATCCACTCGCGTCTGCCAGCGAAGCAGAGCGCGCCTCCGACCGGCGCGAGGACTCGCTCCTCGCAGGTTATGACGCCATGAAGGAACAAGCTCTTACCCAGGCAGATGGACTTCACGAAGTCTGGCTCGGCGCGCCGGATGAGCAGCTTGTTCGTCAGCGAAAGACTGGTTAGGCCACTCGCTTCCGCGTCGAGGCCGGCGCTACTTGAAGGATTGACTCAGCCAGGTAATCGCGAGTCAGTGCAAACAACTCGTCGATGTGAGCGCACAATATTTTCGCATTTTCCGCTGGCATGTTCTGCGGCACTTGCGCCGCCATCCGCTCCTCGGCCTCCTCAATATCGCGAGTGTCGCGCTCGGCGTTTCGGTTTATCTCGCCACCCAGATCGCGAATCACAGCGCGAATCGAGCGTTCGCCGCGACGATCGAGCTCGTTGCGGGTAAAGCTGAGTTGGAGATCACCACGCCGGCCGGGCATCTTCCGGAGACGATCTTTCCGGCGGTTTCGACGACTGCCGGTGTCGCCGCCGCGACGCCGCTCGTCCGCGGCCTCGTGACGCTTCCGGATTTTCCAGGTGAGTATCTCCAGATTCTCGGGATCGATGTTTTCACCAACGCTCCGTTCCGAACCTTCGAGCCCAGGAATATCGACGCGGCTGATTTCGATATTCAACGCTGGCTTGGCGCGCCCGGCTCGATCGCGCTTTCGGAAGAATTCGTCCGGCGTCACAAGTTAAAGGCGGGAGACAAAATCCGGACGCGCCTGGGCGTGGCGGACCGGGAATTGCAGGTGGGATTCATCCTGCGGAGTGAAGACACACTCGATTGGCATTTTGCCGCGATCGATATTGGCTGGGCCCAGGAGCTATTCGGACGGCGTGGAGAGCTAAGCAGGATCCAACTGAAGTTAACGAAGCCGCAGGATCGCGACGCGACAATCAGAGCGCTGCGAAAAGTTTTGCCGAGCGACGCCCGAATCGCGGCGCCGCAGCAACGGACCGAGGAGGTGGAAAAGATGCTCGGCGGTTTCGAGCTGAACCTCACCGCGATGAGCCTGGTCTCGCTGCTCGTTGGAATGTTTTTGATTTACAACACCGTCTCGGCCTCGGTCGTTCGACGCCATCACGAGATCGGAATTCTGCGGTCGTTAGGCGCGACTCGTCGTGAAGTGAGGGCGCTCTTCATGGCGGAAGCGATGACACTTGGCGCGATCGGCTCGTTTCTCGGCTTGATCGGCGGGTTGCTTCTGGCGCGGTTCCTGGTGGATGCCGTTACGAAGACGATCTCATCGCTTTACGTCATGGTGCACGCGCGGCAGATCGCATTACAACCGTGGATGTTTGCCGTGGCCTGGATAATCGGCGTCGGCTCCGTGATCGTTTCCGCCTGGGCTCCGGCGCGAGCGGCTGCGAACGAGGAACCGGTCCGGGCGTTGCATGGACAAACCAGACTTGAACGAGCGGTCCATCCGTCGCCTGCGTGGTTGGTCGCCGGTTTGCTTTCTCTTCTGCTTGGCGCCCTCTGTTCCTTTCTCGCGCTCTCCTCCGGCCCGCGCTGGTTGAGTTTTGGCGCTGCGTTTCTTGTTCTGGCCGGATTCTCTTTCCTGGTTCCGCGATTGACGTTCCACTTCAGCACGGCGCTCGCGAAACTGTTCCGGTCGCTTCGCCGACGCCTGCGCATGATGACGGTCGAACCAGAGCTGGCGGCCGCGAATCTCTCGCGCAGTCTTTCGCGAAACTCGGTCACGATCGCCGCGCTCGCGGTCGCGGTCGCGATGACGGTCGGCGTAAGTGTAATGGTGTTTTCGTTCCGCCGGACGGTGGAGACCTGGATCAACGACACGCTTGTGGCCGATCTCTTCATCAGCCCGGCCGCGAATGAAATCGTGGGCGGAGCTTTTGTTCCGCCGGCAGCCCTGCAGTTTCTCGCGAATCATCCGGCGGTGGAAACGGCGGATACGTTCCGCGAAGTCATGGTGCCGATGGGCGACGAGAACGTGATGGTGGCGGTGATTAGCGGTCAGCGGCGCCATTTTCAATTTCTCGGCGGCGATGACAGGACGTCGATGGATCGCTTTCATGCGGAAGGGTGCGTTCTCGTGTCGGAGAGTTTCGCGCGCCGGCATCGGTTGCGGGAAAACGACGCGATTGAATTGATGACGCCGGACGGGCCTCGCAAATTTTCGATCGCGGGAATTTTTTACGATTACACGCGCGATCAGGGCATCGTGTACATGACCGCGCAAAATTTCTCGCGCTTCTGGCACGAGGATCGCGTGAACAGCGTGGCCGTTTACCTGAGATCGAACGGTTCTGCGGAGGCGCTGACCGAAGCGTTTCGCACGGAATTCAACCGCGACGGCCAGTACATGATCTTTTCGAACCAATCGTTGCGTCGCCGCATTTTCGAAATCTTCGACCAAACATTCGCGGTCACTTATGTCCTGCTCACCATCGCAGTCTTCGTGGCGGTCACCGGTATTTTTCTCTCGTTGACCATTTTGATCACGGAGCGCCAGCGCGAGCTCGCGGTGTTGCGCGCCATCGGCGGCAGCGTAGCGCAGATCCGCAAACTGGTGCTCTTGGAAACGGCGATGATCGGAGTGCTGGCGTCCGCGGTCGGAACGGCATCGGGCATTTGTCTCTCGCTGGTTTTGACCGGCGTAATCAACCGCGCATTTTTCGGCTGGACGATTCAACTGGCGTTCCCGTGGCGCTCGCTTGCTTTCACGCCCGCCTGGATCATTTGCGCCGCGCTCCTCGCCGGCATTATTCCAGCGTGGCGCGCCGGTCGATTGGTCCTTGCCGAGAGCCTTCGCAACGAATGAGAAGAATATTGCAGAAGGATTCTTCTGGAGCCGCTTCGCTGTGCGAAGCGTTCCGTCGCTCTCGCGCCGCCCACAGGGCGGCGGCTACAGGGCTGGCCTTGTTCTTCTCCGTCTTCTTCGCTGCAGCGGATTGGAAAACTGCGGAGCCAGGATGGCAGTTCCAGTTTCCGCGAGATCATCGCGCGCATCGCGATTTCAAGACCGAGTGGTGGTATTTCACCGGAAATGTTTTCGACGCGGAAGGCCGTCGCTTCGGCTACGAGCTGACATTTTTCCGACAGGGAATCCGGCCCCTCGCGGAACGCGATCCGAATTCATCACGTTTCATCGTCGACGATCTGAAGTTCGCCCATTTCGCGCTGACCGACGTCTCTGGGAAGCGTTTTCTCTTTGAACAAAAGACGAGCAGGGGAGCATTCGGCGAGGCCGGCTTCGATGACGGCAAGCGGCTCGCCTGGATCGACAACTGGACGCTCGCTTCCAATGGCGACGACGCGTTCGACCTGGCCGGTTCGGGGGAAGCCGGGACGATTCATTTGCATTTGCGCGCGACCAAACCGCCGGTGGTGCATGGAGAAAACGGCGTCAGCGTGAAGGCAGCGGGAGGCGCGAGCGCGTCGCATTATTATTCCATGGCGCGATTGCAGACGACCGGCGAAATATTCGCCAACGGCGCGTCGCATCCTGTTAGCGGCGAAAGTTGGTTCGATCACGAATGGTCGAGCAGTCAACTCGGCAAAGGTGAGGTCGGGTGGGATTGGATCTGCCTGCAATGGGAGGATGGCGCGGAGCTGATGCTCTACCGGATGCGACTTGAAAACGGCGAGGTCGACCCCAGCTCAAGTGGAACTTGGATTGCCGCGGATGGAACGACCACTCATCTCCGCGCGTCGGATTTTCAGATGACGCCGACCAGCTTTTGGAAGAGCAAAACGAACGGCGCGCAGTACCCGATCGGATGGCGCGTCACGCTGCCGGGGCAGCAAACCGAATTGACCATTCGGGCCGCGCTCGAGGATCAGGAATTGAAACTGGGGGCGATCACTTACTGGGAAGGCGCGATCGACGCGACCGGGACCCGGCAAGGCAAAGCGATCAAAGGCCGGGGCTATCTGGAGCTGACCGGATACGCGAGCCCGCTCCGCGAGTTGCGCAGATAAGCTTCTACGCCTGGGTGTGACGGGCGAAATGCACTTCAGCGCCCTTCGGCAGCAGGCGTTTGCGCCCGCGCTGACGCCGCCGCGCGAGACAGGCTCGCCCACCCTTGGTGCTCATGCGCGCGCGAAAACCGTGCTGATTTTTTCGGGTGCGCTTCGAGCGCTGGAGAGTGCGTTTCATAACGGTGCCTGTTGAAGAGCCGCTACCTTACGGGCGTCCTCGCCTCTGTCAATTCCACAGGAGGGGAATGCGCATTGCCACAACCCGCTCTTTGTGGAATAACGAGACGCCCATGAGCGAAGTAGTCATCGAGCCCGCGGTTTTCGAAGATCTGGACGAGCTGTCCAATCTTCTCGGTGAGCTTTTCAGCGAAGAAAAGGACTTTCGCCCCAACAAACAGAAACAGCTTCAGGGTCTGCGCCTGATCTTCGAAGAGCCAAATCGCGGCCGGGTCTTCGTGTTGCGCCGCGACCGGACCATCGTCGGCATGATCAATTTGCTCTTCACCATCAGCACCGCCGAAGGCGGCTTCGTTCTCCTCTTGGAAGACCTCGTCGTCCATGATTCATTCCGCGGCCACGGCTACGGCTCGCAGTTGCTCGAACACGCAATCAACTTCGCGAAGCAGAAAAAATTCCTACGCATCACTTTGCTGACCGACCGTCCGGAATTGCGCTCGCAGAATTTCTTCAAACGCCACGGCTTTTACGAATCTTCCATGCTGCCGATGCGGCTGTTGATCTCCTCGGACACGCCGGCCGAAGTCACATTGTGAAACGAGGCGCGCTCGCGTCTTTTCGGCTGTAGCGTCTCACCGCCATGGGCGGCACGATTCGTCTTTTTAAGTTCAGCGGCATCCAGGTTTACCTGCATTTCTCCTGGTTCATCGTCGCGGCCATCGAACTGACCCAGCGCGCCCCGCTCTATAGCTCGCGGGTCTGGGCGGCCTACGAATACATTTCGCTTTTCGTCATCGTCCTGCTGCACGAATTCGGTCACGCGCTCGCCTGCCGGCAAACCGGAGGTCACGCCGATCGCATCGTTTTGTGGCCGCTCGGCGGCATTGCGTTCGTCGATCCGCCGCGGCGCGCTGGCGCGATGCTCTGGAGTATCGCCGCCGGACCATTGGTGAATGTAGTTCTTCTCCCCATCCTTTCCGTCGCCGTGCTGCTAATGCGACCGGACCTCGATGCGGATCCATCGGATTTGTCTCTTTTGGTTTCGCACGTTTGGCAGATCAATCTCGGACTGCTCATCTTCAACATGCTGCCGGTTTATCCGCTCGATGGCGGACAAATTCTTCGAGCGCTGCTTTGGTTTCCGCTGGGCGAAATTCGCAGTCTTCAAATCGCCAGCGTGATTGGTCTAGTGGGCGCGATCGTGCTCGCCGCGCTCGCGCTCTTGTTGCAAATCATGCAGCCGATTTGGGTAGCCGTGCTCGCCTTCTTTCTCATCAGCCGCGCCATTGCTGGTTGGCAGTACGCGAAAGCGCTCGCGCAGGAGGAAGAAGCCAATCGCGTCGCCGCCCTTTCTCCGACAGTGCCGCGATCGGATCAGTGACCTTTGTTCGCGTCAGCGATCCAGCTCGCGATCTGCGTGAGCACGCGCGGTTTGAACTCCGCCCTGAAACCGACTTCGTCGATCGCCTTGGCCACATCTTTCGCGGCGGTCGGCGGCAGATCCGATTTCGCGTAGCCCTCCAGCTCGGCGATTCGCGCCGCATCGGAAAAGAAGGTGAACAAACCGGGCGCGTAACTATTGGCCCCGAGCGCGTCCGTCTTGGCGAGAAGCTGTTTCATGTGCGCCTTCGCGAAGTTCCACGCCACCTCCGGATGCTCGCTCTGTCGCGCCACCTTCGAGACGAGATAAATTGCCCGGCTCGTCGGCAATTCATCGCCGAGTGAAATCTCAAGGCTCTTCGCGGCCAGCTTGGGATCGATCGCGCTCGCGAGCCCATCGTAATAATTTTGCTTCTCCTCAATGCTCGTCGTTTTCAGGCCGAGCTCGTGCAGTTTATTCCAAGTGGTTTCGTCGGCGTAACGGCCCACTACCGCGAAAACCCGCGGCCGCAGATCCGGCGCGAGCGATTTCGGGTCGGCCAGATATTTTTGAAATCGTTCCCGGCATCCGGCGATGATCTCTGCGTCGTTAAGATCGCCGAGCGCGTTGATCAGGCTGGCGCGCAAGGAAGCGATCTTCGGCGGCTCGCCGCTTTTTGGTTCCCAACCGACTTGGTCAAAACTCGGCCGCAGAATGGAGCGCGCATATTTCTGGAATGCGTCGCGTTGCGGCTGACCGGCGAGAAGCCGGTTGATGAAATCGAACACGTGCATGATTTGCTCGCGCTCAGCCAGCTCAGTTTTGGCCGGCAATTTTTCGACGAGATCGAGGTAGTGCGCGAGTGGGGCGCGGTTCGCCTGCACCAACGCCCACGCATCGGTCAAGAGGTTGACGCGATCGGCGGAACTGAGCTTCGGCAATTCCGCGAGCAGCAGCTTCCACGAAGCGTCATCGTATTGGACGCGATAATTTCCCGCGCCCTCGACGTTGAACTTGATTGCGCGATCCGCAGGAACATTCGGCAGGTCGATGGACTTCGCGGTCATGAGCAAACTGACCGGCGCTCCTTCACCGGCGACCGAATAGGTAAGGGGAATCTTCCATTCGAGCGCGGGCGGCTTTTCGTAATGCACCGTGAATCGCTCCTGCGTCAACGTGATTTTACCGGCGGCATCGCGCGCGACTTTCACCACGGGGAAACCGGGTTGTTGCGTCCAGGCCGTGGCGATTTCCTCGACCGGTTTTCCGGAAGCGTCCGCCAACGCTTTCCAAAGATCGGCCGTGGTCGAATTCGAAAGTTTGTGCGCGGCCATGTATTTGCGAATCCCGTCGCGAAAGACTTCTTCGCCCAAAAAGCTCTCGAGCATTCGAATGAACGACATCCCTTTGCGGTAAGTAATGTCGTCGAACGCGCTGTTCGCCTCGGCTTCGCTCGCGATCGGCTGTTGAATGGGATGCGTCGTCGAGCGGGCGTCGCCTTCCATCGCGCTTTCCTTGCCGATCCCATGCCGGCGGGATGGGTCTCGCGGAACGTTCTTGCTCAGCCAGGTTTCCCATTCCGGATTGAACTTCGCGGTGCACTTCGTCCCCATCCACGAAGCGAATCCTTCGTTGAGCCAGAGATTGTCCCACCACGCCATCGTGACGAGATCGCCGAACCACATGTGAGCCGTCTCGTGCGCGATGACTTCGTAGATGTTTTGTTTTGTCTCGCTCGAAGATCTTTCGGGATCGAACAAAAGCCGCGACTCGTAATAGGTGATGCCGCCCCAGTTTTCCATCGCGCCGCCGAAACCGCCCGGGACCGCGATGTGATCGAGCTTCGGCAGCGGGTAGGGGACACCGAAGTAATCGTTGAAGTAATCCAGGATTTGCTGCGAACTCTCGAGCGCGTATCGGCCCATCTCCGCTTTGCCTTTGGTCGCGATCACGCCGTGGTTCACGTCACCATTCTTCGCGTTGATGGCGTCGAGCTCACCGGCGCAAAGAACGTTGAGATAACTCGCCATCGCCGGCGTGGCCGCGAACCGCACTTCCTTCCCGCCGGCCACTTTGGTTTCTTTTTCCACCGGCATGTTGGAGACCGCTGTGAAATTTTCCGGCACGATCACGCTCAATTGGAAGCGCGCGCGGAAACTTGGTTCATCCCAGCAAGGGAAAAACCGACGGGCGTCGGTGGCTTCGAACTGCGTTCCGAGCATGACCTTTTTCGCGCCGGTTCCCTGCTCCTGATACGGCGCGTAAAAAAGACCCTGGCCCTGCTGATTGATTTTGCCGGTGAACTTGAGTTCGAGCTCGTGAGCGCCGGCCGGCAGTTCGTTCGCCAGCGTCAGAGTTAACGTCTCTTGTTTCGGATCGAGCTTGATTGCGGTTGCGGAAATCGGTTTGCCGTCGATCGCCGCGCTGTCGATTTTGATTTCGAGCGCGTTGAGAACCAACTGCCGCACCGGCTCGCGCGCATTCAGCTTTATCGTTTCCGAGCCGGCGAAAGTATGTTTCCCGATATCTGGCGTGATGCGGATGGCGTACTCTTCCGGAACGACTTGTTTCGGCAGTTTCCCCGGCGTCGTGGCGAAATCGAATGGTTTCTCGGCGGTCAACGTCGTCACGAAAGTAAGGAGAGCGGCGCAGAAAAGAAGACGCGAACAGAGCATTCGTCCACTAAACAACGCGCCGAAACCTTTGCACCTCGAAAGGGTACAATGAGGAAGAGGTTCTACTGCACCACGAGCAGCAGCAACAACTGGCCGTCGCCGACCTGCGGGCCTTTGATGACGAGCGGGCTGGCTTTGCTCAGCTTCGCGTCGGTTTCCAAGAGCAAATTCCTTTCCTGAAATAATTTCAGGTTGAGCAAATAGCCGGCGTCGGTCCCGCCCTTGGAATCGACATGGAGCGAGAAATACTTGCTCGACGCCAGCCAATCTTCCGACCCAGTCACGAGCGTCGCGCGTGATTGGCCGATGACCTTGAACTGGTTGTAGCCGAACAATTCCTTGAGCGTCTCTTCCATCCGGCTGAGCTCGGTCGGAACCTTATCCGGCTGCGGGACATTTTGCGCAATAACGAGCCCGCTCCAGACGATCTGTGAACCTTGGGTCGCAGTCGTGCTTCCCCAGATCAGCGCCAGGCTCACTCCGAGCAACAGAATGGCGCGCGTTTGCATGGAGCAGAAATTACTTCGCCGCGTATTCGGACGGGAGTGACTGCAATCCTTCCACCCAAAGGACGGTCACTTTGTCTTCCTTCGATGCAAAAACCGAGATCGTTGCGTTCGGGTTCACCGCCGGATCGATCCGCGCATTCAGAATCTGCGAAAGGTATTGCGATTGATCGGTCGGAGTCTTCTCGCGCATGACAAAAAACGTGCAGACGCAGAAAATCGCGAGCGACGTGGCGCCAGCCCAGACCAACCGGCCCAGCGGCCACCAGGCGTGTCGCGGTTCGGCGGTTTCGGGTTCATCGGCGCGCGCTTCGCGCTCGATCCGCTCCCGCAGTTGGTGATGGAAGAATTCCTGGTTTCCCATCGCGCGGCCGTGCAGTTGTTCCTTTAGAAATACGCCGAGTTTCTGGGCGTCGCGCTTCTCGGCCTCGGCCGCCGCCTTGTCGGGCAACGAAGCTTCAAACTCGGCGAGCTCAGCACCGCTCAGTTCGCCGTCGATCCACGCGGTCCAGTTTTCCTCAAACGTTTTCATAAAGATCCCTCAACAAATTCTGCAGTTTTTTGCGAGCGTAAAAAAGGCGCGACATGACGGTGCCGATCGAACAGCCGAGAGCCTCGGCGATTTCGTGATACTGCATGTCTTCGGTCTCTTTCATCAAAATCACAGCGCGATGTTCCGGCGAAAGCTGCTCGATCGCCGCATCGATCCGCGCGCGAATCTCCTGTTGCTCCATCCGCTCATGCGGCAACGCGTCCGCTTTCGGCACCGTCCGCGAGGCCGGGTCGATCTCCTTCAATTGCACCGCATCATCGAACTCGGCGCCGGTTCCCTTGACCTGCTTCTTGCGCAACCAGTCGATGGTCACGTTGGTCACGATCCGGTACATCCAAGTGTAGAAAGACGATTGACCGCGGAAACGGCCGATCGATTTCCACGCCTTCAGGAAACTGTCCTGGGCCAGATCCCAGGCGTCCTGCTCATTATGTACCATGTTGTAGATCATTCCAAAAACTCGGGTGCGGTAACGGCCTACCAGTTGGTCGAATGCTTCGGTATCCCCGGCCTGGCATTGTTTTACCAGATCGAGCTCCGAGACATCGGCTTGAGCCGGAGTCGCTTCCGTATGCATTATTTGACGGAACGAGGGCTAATTCATTCAACCCCGCTCAAAGGCTGCCGAAGCGGCGGAGCCATTCGCCCCGGTATTGCCCCATCAGGGTAATGATGCCGTCGCGCACCTCGAAGAGGCGCTGTTGAAGGACCGCGTGCTGCCGCCGCCCGATGAGCTCGTCGGCCAGGAGCTGCGCCCCCGCTTCCATCGAGACCGTGATGGCTTTAAGCGCGCGCTTCAGATACGCGATCGTCATTCCGAGCTCGTCCACGTCGTCATCGCTCAAGGCCGCGGCCAGCTTCGCGCTCGCGAGCGCTGAGTGGGTGGCCAGTTTTACTGCCGCCGGTTCGTTTTGCAGCGCCGGCTGTTCGTCGAAAAGCTGGTCGATCCAGACGGTCAGCGCGAAAGCCGCGCGATAAAGGGTGTGGTCCTCGAATCCATCCACCGGCGAAGCGCCATTTTCGAATTCTGCCGTCTCGCTCCCGCCCGAGCTGGATTCCTCGGCGAGCATCGCATCCACCTCATCACTCCAGCTATCGCCCTCGCCGCTCAATAATTGGGTCCACCCCATCTCGCGCGCGATGATCTGATCGCGGTCGGGGTGATCGAGATATTTTTCGAGCAGCTCCATGTATTTCTCCGTCTTGTGGTCCTGCTGCTGGAGAAACCGTTCCCACTCGTATTCGTCCCACACTCGATCGGGCTCGTGCTCGTACCCGGACATGATTTGATCTAGGCCATCTCCCGCCGCCGTGCAAAAGAGTTTTTGCGTGCTGGAACGGCGTCGCAGAGCTCCGCCCTCCACGGGATTTGTGAGAATGGAGGGCGGAG
>JBEEHT010000049.1:0-4942 GCA_041167545.1 Verrucomicrobiota bacterium | reverse complement strand
GGCCGAGGATTTGGGGAACAGGTTGCTTCCTGCATTCAATTCGCCGACCGGACTCCCTTATGTCTTTGTTAACCTTCGCACCGGTCAGGTCCGCGATCCGGTATCGAATCCGGCCGAAACCGGCACGATCCTGCTTGAGTTCGGCGCCCTTAGCAAGCTGACCGGCAATCCAGTCTTCTACGACAAGGCGAAACGCGCGCTGGTCGAGACTTACAAGCGTCGTTCGCCGATTGGTCTCGTCGGATCAAGCATCAATGTCGAGACAGGCTCGTGGACCGATAACGATAGTCACATCAGCGGCGGGATCGATTCGTACTATGAGTATCTGTGGAAGTGCTGGCTCTTGTTCGGCGACAAGGATTGCCTCGAAATGTGGAATGCCAGCATCCCCGCTGTCCACAAATACCTGGCTGATGAAATGGGAGGCGAACTGTGGTACGGCCACGCCGACATGTTGAGCGGCAAGCGGACCGACACCACCTACGGTGCGCTCGACGCATTTTTCCCCGCACTGCTCGCCCTGTCGGGCGACATTCCCCGGGCGCGCCGCTTGCAGGCGTCCTCCTTCAAAATGTGGAAGCTGCACGGCATCGAGCCGGAAGTCATCGATTACAAGACGATGCGCGTAATAGCTGCCACCTATCACTTGCGGCCCGAGATTGTGGAATCGACTTATTACCTCCATCACTACACGAACGATCCCGAGTATCGGCAGATGGGAGAAACGATCTTCAACGATTTCGTCAAGCATTGCCGGACCGACACCGGTTATGCCGCGCTCAAGGACATGGTCACGAAGGAGAAGCGCGACGAGATGGAAAGCTTCGCCCTCGCTGAGACCTTCAAATACTTTTACCTGATCTTCGCGCCGTCCGGGACGCTGGACTTCGACAAGGTGGTCTTCAATACCGAGGCGCACCCGCTCCGCCGCACCTGGTAAGTAGGATCAAGAATGCAGGACGCGCCCACCATTCGTGCCGGTCAGCGGCAGACCTATCGTGGCCCGTTCGCGATCATGACCGTTCTCTTCTTCATGTGGGGATTCATGACCGTCTTCAACGACATTCTCGTTCCCCGTTTCAAGGACGCTTTCACGCTTGATTACTTCCACGCCATGCTGGTTCAGTTCGCTTTCTTCGGCGCTTACTTCATCGGCTCGCTGCTTTACTTCGCCATCTCCGTGGCGATCGGCGATCCCATCGCGCGCCTGGGCTACAAGAGCGGCGTCGTCATCGGCCTTATGATTTCCGCGGTGGGAAGCGCCCTCTTCTGGCCCGCAGCCACGCTCCTTTCCTATCCGCTGTTTCTCCTGGCTCTCTTTGTTGTAGGTCTTGGCTTCGCCATGTTACAGATCGCGGCTAATCCGTACGTGACCGTCCTCGGCCCTGAACGCACCGCGGCGAGCCGGCTCAATCTGGCCCAGGCTTTCAATTCCCTCGGCACAACTCTCGGTCCCCTCGTCGGTGGTTACTTGATCTTCCAATACTTTGTCCGCAGCGGCGCGCACGGCGCGGAGTCGGTCAAGGCCCCTTATCTGGCTTTTTGTATCGTGTTCGCCATTCTCGCGGTGGTTTTTTTCTTCATTCGGCTGCCGGACGTCGGCGAAGGAAAGATCGAGCCCGGCTTTGCCGCGCTGAAGTTTCCTCATGTCGATCTCGGCATGCTCGCGATCTTCATGTATGTCGGCGGTGAAGTCGCGGTCGGCAGTTCAATCATTAACTTTCTTGGCCAACCAAAGGTGGCGGGTCTAGGCCAGCTCGAAGCGAGCGGCTACGTCTCGGTTTTCTGGTTCGGGATGTTGATCGGGCGTTTTATGGGAGCCGTCGAATTGAGCGACCTGTCACGGCGTGTGAAACAACTCTTGCTGGCCGCAATTCCCGCCACGGCGTTTGGAGTTCTGGTGATGATCGGCGGCTGGGCCACGGCGCAAATGTATTTGCCTCTGCTTCTCCTTTGTTGGGCGCTGTTCCAATGCGGCAAATCGCTCGCCGCCCGCACCCTCATGATTTTTTCCCTCGCGGTTGTCGCGCTGCTGGCCACCGCCATCTTCGCCGGCGGCAAACTCGCCATGTGGTGCGTAATCGGCGCGGGGCTTTTCACTTCCATCGGTTGGTCTAACACTTTCTCTCTCGCGATCGAAGGGACCGGCATTTACAAGAGCCAGGCGTCTTCGCTGCTCGTGATGGCGATCCTGGGCGGCGCGATCTTGCCGCCCATCCAGGGACATATCGCCGACCGCTGGAACTTACAGGTCTCCTACATCGTCCCGCTCATCGCTTATGCCTATGTCGCTTTCTATGGATGGAAGGGACACAAAGTCGGGCGCCGGTCTAAGGCCGGCGAGTAACTCGTGATCGCCGATTATTCCAATGACCCCCGCATCGTCCTGACCCTCGACGGTGGCGGAACGAACTTTCGCTTTTCCGCCACGCAAGGGAACCGGCCGATTATCAAGACCATCGCCTTGCCCTCATCCGGCCATGATCTGGAGCGGTGTCTCGCGAACATCGTCGAAGGATTTAGCCGCGCCCGGGAACAATGTCCGCAGCCGCCCACCGCCATCAGCTTCGCGTTTCCTGGTCCAGCCGATTACCCGAACGGCGTCATCGGAGAACTGCAACATCTTCCCGCCTTTCGCGGAGGCGTAGCGGTAGGGCCGATGCTGGAAGAACGTTTTGGTCTTCCGGTATTCATCAATAACGACGGCGACCTGTTCGCTTATGGCGAAGCCATTGCCGGCTTCCTCCCCTACGTGAATGGACTACTGGAGAAAGCCGGTAACCCGAAGAGATATAACAACCTCTTCGGAGTAACTCTAGGCACCGGCTTCGGCGGCGGCATTGTCCGCAACGGCGAACTCTTTCTCGGCGACAACTCGTTAGGCGCGGAAATCTGGCTGCTCCGCAACAAGCTGAATCCGCAAATCAGAGTCGAGGAGGTCGCGGGGATCCGCGGCGTCCGCCAGTTTTACGCGGAGAAGGCCGGGGTTCCTTTTGAAGAGGCGCCTGAGCCTCGAGTTCTCTTCGCGATTGGGCACGGCGAACATCCGGGCGACAAGGCAGCCGCTCTCGAGGCGTTCCGCCAACTGGGTGAAGTCGTCGGTGACGCCATGGGCCAGGCTTTGACAATCGTGGACGGCCTGGCGGTTGTCGGCGGCGGTTTGTCCGGCGCCTGGCCGCTTTTTTCGCCTGCGTTGATGGCAGAGCTAAACAGCACTTACGCCAGCGTGCATGAGAATCGCGTGCGACGCCTGATTCCTGAAGCCTTCGATCTGGAAGATGCCGAGGAGCTCCACAAATTTCTGCAACCGGCGATGCGCGATATCTCAGTCCCCCACAGCTCGCGCACCGCGAAATACGATGCGTCGCCGCGGATCGGCGTCGGACTTTCGCGTCTCGGCACCAGCGAAGCCGTCGCGATCGGCGCCTACGCCTTTGCGTTGGGGAAGCTGGATACGAAAGGGCAATGAATTTCCTGAATATACCGAGGTAGTCGACGCGATCTCCGCGCTGCCATAGCTTGTTTCGCTCGCAGCGGATATCCCGCGCGGTTATCGGAGCTCCGGCGTCGGGAGATGGCGCAGTTGCTCATTCAAACGATCGAGCTCCTGGTTAGCCTCTACCAGATTGTTTTCCCTGGAACCGTAGCTGCGCCGCTGATTGATGTTATTCTGCAGACTGACGATACGTTTCTCGAGATATTCCTTCTGCCGCTTGTAAGTGTCCCACGCTTGCTCGCGGGCTTTCTCTTTGTTCTCGGCGACGCGCGCGTTTTGCAGGGTTTGCTGGAGCGTTGAGGCGCGTCGCTGGCGCTCTTCGTTCTCAGCCTGTTGCGCTGCCACCGCCGCCTGCTGCTGTGAAGAAGCTTCCTGCCGGACGCGTTGCGTTTTTTCAGCCGCAAAATCAGCAAAGGCCTGTTGCTGGGTTGGTGTCAGAAGATTTTTCTCTGCTTTCATCGCAGCGATGAGCGCAGGCGAGGCGCCTGCTCGAAGGAGCGCATCTTCGGTGGCGCCATCCAGCGGCGCAGAGAGACGCTTCTTTTGCACCTCTGCGATAATGGCGTCCTGCTTGTAGCCGCTCCGGAGCAAAAGGGAGACATCCGCTGGCGCCATGGCCTGCCGCGCGATCCGCAAGTCTTCCGCAGTCGGCGGAGGAGGTGCGGCCACCTCCGTGGAAGGGTGGCTACAACCCGACAGGATAAGAACCCCAAAGAGGAAACAACTGAGTCTGGTAATCACGTTCATAGGAGGCTTGTGTAATTAGCAACTCGCGGGCCTCCCGCGTCTCGTCCCCTAATTTCCTGCCACGACACGCTAAAGGTCCAAGGCTACTTACGCCGCAATTTGTTCGGCGGCGACGGCGGTGGGAGTTGTCGGTGGGCGCGGTGACTTCGTGCTGCGGTAACGCCAGATCGCAAAGCCGACGAAGAGCAAATCGGCGATGACGAAACTGACGACGTATGTTTCGCCGCCGAGACCGAAGCCGTAGCTATGCAATCCTTTTCCGAGAACGAAGTTCACGCCATACCACGCCATCAGGACGGCGAGGTAACAGACAACGCTCGCTACGACCAACCCGAATTGGGTCCACCAACCGGCGAGGCGTCCGTGCAAAGTAAGGATGTAACAAAGGAGCGCGATCAGCGCCCAGGTTTCCTTCGGGTCCCAACCCCAGAACCGGCCCCATGAATAATTCGCCCAGACACCGCCTAGAATTGTTCCGGCCGCGAGCAGGATGACGCCGAGCTGAAGCACGCGGTAGAGCCAGAAGTGCATCGGTTGATCGGCGCGCGCCGAGACCGGATTGCGCGCGTAACGCCACAGCAGAATGTGGCCGAAGCCCATGGCGAGCGCGAAAGCGGCGTAACTCAACGTGATGGTGAGAACGTGGATCGTGAGCCAGAAATTATCGCGCAAGACCGGGACGAGCGGATCGATGCTCGA
>JBEEHT010000048.1:0-8067 GCA_041167545.1 Verrucomicrobiota bacterium | reverse complement strand
CCGGCAGGAGATTCGTGGGATGCAGGCACGGCGGGAGCGACTGGGAAACGCGAGGATAGAAGGAGCGTTGCGCATGTCAAAGCAAAGCAAGCGCAAGTTGCGTGCCTTGGAGCCGGCACGCCCTCGTGCCGTAAAGGCTACTCGAAGCGCAAGGCCTCGATCGGGTCGAGCGCAGCGGCCCGATACGCGGGATAAAACCCGAAGCCGATGCCGATGGCCGAGCAAACGACCAACCCGGCGATCGCCCAGCCATACGGAAAAATCAGGTCGGCCTGGAGCCACATTGCAAGGAGGTCTCCTCCGATCACCCCGAGAATGATTCCCAGTATCCCGCCGGCCTCCGAAATGAAAACGGCCTCGGTCAGAAATTGCCGCAGGATGTCGCGGCTGCGGGCGCCGATCGATTTGCGGATCCCGATCTCCTTCGTCCGTTCGGTTACGCTCACGAGCATGATGTTCATGATCCCGATCCCGGCGGCGACGAGCGCGATCAGACTGATAACAAAGGCGCCGATCCGGACAACGTCAGCCACGGAAGTGAATGCGCTTTTGAGTGAGTCGTTCGAGTAAATTTCAAAGTCGTCCGGCTGGTTCGGCTTAAGGCCGCGGGCGATCCGCATTGCGCCGATCCCTTTGTCGAGGGTGCGATTATAGGTGTCGGTCGAGAACGATTGGGTGGCGATGTTTACGGTTCGCTTAGCCGATCCAAAATTCTCGAAGAAGCGCGTGATGGGCATGACGCAAATGTCGTCCTGGCTCTGCCCGAAGGCCGATCCCTTTTCCGCCAGAACGCCAATGACCGACATCGGATGTCCATTTATTCTGATCACTTTCCCGATGGGCGATTCATGGGGAAAGAGATTTTTCTCGATGGTCTTGCCGATCAGAATGACGTTGCGCGCCAGGTCCACGTCTTCATCGGTGAGATTGCGGCCGTAACCGAGCGAGTAGGAATTCGCCGCCAGGAAACTCTTGTTTGACCCGGCGACCGTCAGCGCAGGCGGCGTTTTCAGCCCGTTGTAGGTGCACTGGCCCTTAAAGTCGAAACACTTGAGGCAAACGTCCCGAGCGATTCCTTCCATCAACTGCTGATACCGGATGGCCTGGGCGTAGGAGATATTGCGACGGTTTTCGTACTTGTTTGCATTGCGGCCGCCCTGGCCTCCGCTCACGGGATACTTGGCAAACTGCAAAATATTGGAGCCGAGAAAGCTGATGCCGCTCTCGATCGAGGATTGGAGCGCGCCGATCGCCGTCATCACCGAGATCACGGAAAAGACGCCGATCGTGATGCCGACCATCGTCAGCCCCGAGCGCAGTTTGTTTGCGCCTAACGACTGCAAGGCCATCGAGATTATTTCGCGGAACTGCATGGCGTTATTCGTATCTAAGCGCAGTTACGGGATCCAGACGGGAGGCCGACCAGGCGGGCGCGAAACCGGACATCAACCCGGTGAAGATCGAAACAAACATGCCGATCAAGACAAGGCCGACCGAAAACTGCACCGGAAACGACGGGAACGCGGTCGCGATGCCGAAGCACAGCGCATAGGCGAAGGTCAATCCGATCAGACCGCCGAGAATGCAAAGCGAGGTCGATTCAATCAGAAACTGGAGCAAGATCGTGCGGCGGCGCGCGCCCAGCGCTTTGCGCGTCCCGATCTCCTTGGTGCGCTCCTTCACGCTCACGAACGTTATGTTCATAATTCCGATGGCGCCAACGAAGAGCGAAAGGCCCGTAATGAAAAGCCCGGCCAGCGCGATCGAGTTCTTCACCGGATCGAGGGTGCTCTTGAAAGCCTGCTGCTCGTTGATATTGAAATCGTCTTTCTTTTCGGGCGGCAAGGCGCGCACCCGCCGCATGAGACCGGTCAATTCATCCTTGGCATCCGCCAGCTTCAGCTTGTCGCGCACCTTCACGCGCACGTCCGATTCACTTTTGGTGCTGAAGAATTTCTTAAACGCCGGCAGCGGGACGATCACGATCGAATCCAGACTAAAGAGGCCGAGAAACGATCCCTGGCGCGCCCCGACGCCGAGGACCCGAAATTGTTGTCCGCCGACCAGCACTTCTTTTCCCACCGGGCTTTCCGAGGGAAAAAGGGCATCCGCGACATCGTAGCCGAGGAGGCATACATTGGCCGCCGTCCTGTTTTCGACCTCGTTGAAGAAGCGGCCCTCATTGAAATCGACCACCGAGATGAGTGGATAATCGGCCGTCGTTCCCTGAACGAAAATGCCGGTGACCTGATTATCCCCGCGCTTGACGTTGCGCACAACGTTGGAAGTCGGCACAGCAAGCACGAGATTCGAGTTCGGAGTGGCCGCGATCATCCGGTTCAAGGGCTCGGCATATTCCGTCTTAATCTCGCGCCGGTCGCGGTAGTCGGCCCAATTGCTGATCCGCGCCCAGGGGAATTGGCTGACGTAAAGGACGTCATCTCCGAAGATCGACATGCTCTTGTCGAATCCTGTCTGGATGCCGGTGATGGCTGTGCCCATTAACGTCACCGCGACGATGCCGATAATCACGCCGAGCGCGGTCAACATCGAGCGCGTCTTATTGGACAGCATCTGGGCGAACGCGATTTTCCAGCTTTCCGCCAGCTCGTAAACAAAACGCTTCATAGCGCTAGGTGAAAGCCAGCGTCGCCATCTCTGGCTGCTCGGAAGTGGCGTCGCTTTCGACTAATCCATCCCGCAGAAACACGGTGCGGCGGGCGTGCCGCGCGATGTCGGCTTCGTGGGTGACGAGAATGATCGTGTTGCCGCGCTGATACAAATTCTCGAGGAGCGACATGATCTCTTCCCCGGTTTTGGAATCGAGGTTTCCCGTCGGTTCGTCCGCCAGGATGATGGAAGGATCGTTCACGAGCGCGCGCGCGATCGCCACTCGCTGGCGCTGGCCACCCGACAGCTCGTTAGGCTTGTGCAGCAAACGGTCGCCCAGGCCGACGTCGCGCAAACTTTGCGCCGCCCGCTCTTCGCGCGTCTCAGGATCGATCCCGGCGTAAATCAGCGGCAGCTCCACGTTCCGCAAACTGGTGGAGCGAGGGAGGAGATTGAAAGTCTGGAAAACAAATCCGATCTCGCGGTTCCGGATCGCAGCCAGCTCGTCGTCATCCATGGAGGAGACATCCTTGCCGTTGAATTCATAGCGACCCGAGCTCGGCGTATCGAGGCACCCGAGCATATTCATCAAGGTCGATTTGCCGCTGCCGCTCGGTCCCATGATGGCGAGATATTCGTTGCGATGGATCTGGAGCGAGACCCCGCGCAACGCATGGACCGTCTCTTCGCCCATGACGTAGTGCTTGGTGATGTTCTCGATGTCGATGACGATCGGACCGCGCGGTCGAATCGTATCCGTTTTCAGCATAATCCTGGATCGCGGGGCAGCTAATGCCGGCGCCTACTTCGTCGTAGTCGTTTCCTTGTCGAGGACGACTTTCGCGCCCTCCTTTAATTTACGGCTGATCGCGCTGTAGCTGCCCGAGATGACATCGTCGCCCGGCTGGACGCCGCTCTTGATTTCCATGTAGGTGTCGTCGGCGATTCCGGTCGTGACCTTGACCCAATGCGCCTTCCCATCCTTACCCATTGTGAAAACCCCCTTGTTAATTTTCTCGCGCTCTTCTTTCTCGGTCCTTTTCTCCAGCTTCTGATTCGTGAACTCGGCGGCGTTGTCTCCCTTTTCGGTCGCCGCCTGTTTTTGTTTGCGCTTTTCGATCTCCTCCGGGCTCAGGTTGCTGTCGCCGGTGCGAATCGTGACGCTTTGCATCGGCACCGCCACGACGTCCTTGACCATGTTGGTTTGGATTTCGGCGGTGCAACTCAGGCCGGGACGCAATTTGACGTCGTTATCGTCGATATGCGTTTTCACTTCGAAGTTGGTCACTTCTTCCTGCGTGCCGGTGCCGGTGGTTTTACCGGTGTTCGCGATTTGCACCACGGTGCCGTGGAACTTGCGCTCGCCGTAGGCGTCGATCGTCACCAATGCCTTGTCGCCGACTTTCACGTTCACGACGTCGTTCTCGTTCACGTCCACGCGCGCTTCCATGCTGCTCAGGTCCGCGACGCGCAGGACTTCCGTGCCCGCGAATTGATTCGTCGCGACCACGCGTTCGCCCTGCTTGCTGTTCAGCACGGTGACTGTGCCGTTGATTGGTGAATAGATTGTCGTCTTGGAAAGTTGATCGCGCGCCTGACTCGAGCCCGCCTCGGCCCGTTCGATTTCATGCAGCGTGCTTTCGTAAGTCGAAGCGGCGACATCGCGCGCCGTCTGGGCAGTGTTGAATTCCGACTCCGAAATCATTTTCTTGGTGAAGAGATCCTGCGCCCGCTTCATATCCTGCTCAGTTTTGGCCAGAGTCGCCTTTGCCTGAAGATTCATCGCCTTTGCGCCGCTGATGGCGGCTTGCTGTTGTTCGACCAGCGCCTTGTACGAATCCGGCTTGATCTTGAGCAGCAGGTCGCCTTTTTTTACCGCCATTCCGTCCACGACCGGCAGTTCCGTGATCTCACCGGCGACCTCGGGCGAGATCTTTACCTCCACCTCCGGTTGGATTTTTCCGGTCGCCGAAACCGTTTGCACAATGGTTTTGCGCAGCGCTTTCTCGACCGTGACCGGGATCGGTTTCTCGCGTTTGCCGAGGATGGTGGAAACGACGATCCAGAGCACGATCAGTCCGATCGAGCCGAAAATGATATATCGTTTCTTGCGGGAGCGCCGTTTCTTAGGCGGAGCGGTGGAGGCAGCGGCTTGATGCATGTTTGTCAGCGGGGGGTTTTGGACGGCGGGCGAAATAGTATGACCTTTCTAAGCAACTCCCGTTCACTCGGAGCTCGGAGAGGCAAGATAACGGCCGGCAGTTATGGCGATATTGACGCTCATTTCCAGTGAGATGCAACTGGGAGCCCCGGCGGATTCAAGATAAGCGGCTAAAAATGCGCTCGATTGCCCAGGCGGCGTGTTCGGCAATGAGCGGCTCCGGGTCCAGCGCCGCAGCTTCCAAGGCGGGCAGATCGGCACGAGTTCCGACGTTTCCCAACGCGACGCAGACGTTGCGCAAAAATCCCCGGCGCTTGATCCGCTTGATCGGCGAACGCCGAAAGAGTTCTCGGAACTTCGCGTCGTCCAACGCGAGATAATCGCGGAGCGCCACTCCGATCGCCGGGCCTGCGGCAAATGCGGCTTCGCGCGAAACTGAGGCGAAGCGATTCCATGGACAGGCGTCGAGGCAATCGTCGCAACCGTAAATCCGATCGCCGATCAGCGGACGCAATTCGAGCGGGATGGAGCCCTTGAGCTCGATCGTGAGATAGGAAATGCAACGGCGGGCGTCGAGCCGATGCGGCTCGGTGATCGCGCCGGTCGGACACGCGGTCATGCACCGCTGACAGCTCCCGCAGCGTTCCGGTTGCGGCAGATCGGCTGGTAACTCGAGCGTCGTGAGAATCTCCGCGAGGAAAAACCAGGTGCCGAGCTTTGGGTCGATGAGCATCGTGCTCTTCCCATGCCAGCCGATGCCGGCTTCGGCGGCGTGATCGCGCTCGAGGATCGGCCCCGTATCCACGTAGCATTTTTGCACGCCGCCGCGATCGCCGAGAAAAGCGTCGAGCTGCTTCAGTTTCGAAAGCACGACATCGTGGTAGTCCTCGCCCCATGCATAACGAGCAATCCTTCCGCTACCGGGCTGCGTGATTCGTTCGCCTTGCCAATAATTCAGCGCGACGACGATCACCGACCGCGCGCCGGGCAGAACCTGCTGCGGATCGCAACGCTTCTCCTGGCCGCGTGCGAGCCATTCCATCTCGCCCTCCGCTCCGTCGCGCAGCCATGCCCGAAATTCCTCGCCGTGTCGTGGCGGAGCTGCGGCGGCGATTCGACAGGAATCGAAGCCGAGCGCTCCGGCTCGCTCGATGATCTGCTGCTTCAAGCCAGTTTCCTGGCGCGGCCGATTCAATGTTGGAAAGGTCGAAGTCACGGGCTCTCAATCTTCCTGAGGATCGCGTCCGCCACTTCGTCGTGCGTGAGGCGCGAAGTATCCAATCGAACGTCCGCCGCATCGCGGTAAAGCGGCTCACGAATTCGCCACAGCTCCGCCATGGTCGCGCGGGGATTTTCCGTCTGGAGAAGCGGCCGGGTCGCGCGCCGGGAAATTCTGCGAAAAAGGGTTTCCTCGTCGACTTCGAGGCAAACCAAAGTCCCTAACTCCCGCAGTAATTTCACGTTCTCGGGCCGAAGCACAATTCCTCCGCCGGTCACAATCACGGCCGGCCCTTTATTTGCCAACTGCCGGAGCGCATCCGTTTCCGCCTCTCGAAATTTTTCCTCACCAAACCGCGCGAAAATCTCCGAGACCGGCAAAGCAAAGCGGGTCGATACCATTTCATCCGTGTCGAAGCGCGGCAGTCCCGTTTTCCGGCCGAGCGCTCTGCCGGCCGAAGATTTTCCGGCGCCCATAAATCCGATGAGCACAATCGATTGGCCGCGTCCGGTCATCCCCGAAAGTAGCGCAACGGCGACAAAAAGCCCTTTACAACCCGACTAGTTTTGGGGAACTGGAGCCATGGCCGAATCAAAATCTTCCACCTCGCTCGTTGCCGTCATCATGGGAAGCAAATCGGATTGGGAAACCATGCGGCATTCGGCGGAAATGCTGGATGAATTGGGCGTGCCTAACGAGTCGCATGTCCTCTCCGCCCACCGCACCCCGGGAGCGACGACGGAATTCGCCCGCAAGGCCGCCGATCGCGGCATTCGCGTCATCATCGCCGGCGCGGGAGGCGCGGCGCATTTGGCCGGAGTGATCGCCGGTCATACCTGGCTTCCGGTGCTCGGGGTGCCCATGAATTCTGCTCTCAACGGGTTGGATTCGCTGTTGTCGATCGCGCAGATGCCCGGAGGCATTCCGGTCGGGACGCTGGCGATTGGAAAGGCCGGCGCAAAAAACGCGGCGTTGCTCGCCGCCAGCATCATCGGACTCGGTGATGCGAAGGTGCGCGAAAAACTTCAGGCGTTCCGACAAAAGCAGACCGACGACGTGCTGGCGCAGCGGGTTCCATGACCCGGCTTCTTCCTTCGCGAACGCCCGAAGAGCGCGCGAAGGCTGTGGCCACTGCTGCGGACTTTCTTCGGAACGGGAACGTTGTCGGGTTGCCGACAGAAACGGTTTACGGCCTCGCAGCCGACGCGTTAAACGGCGAAGCGGTGGTTAAAATCTTCGAGGCAAAGGAGCGGCCGCGCTTCGATCCGCTCATCGTTCATCTGCCGGATCGCGCCTGGCTCGAACGCGTGGCTCGGATTGATGATGATTCGCGTGACCTGATAGAGAAACTGGTGGCGGAGTTTTGGCCGGGGCCGTTCACGATTGTGCTGCCGCGGCGCGAAATTATTCCCGACATTGTCACAGCCGGTCTTGAAACGGTTGCTGTTCGCGTCAGTGCGCATCCGATCTTCGCCGAAATCATTCGCGCCTTCGGTTCGCCATTGGCGGCGCCGAGCGCCAATCGGTTTGGCCGGGTCAGCCCGACGACTGCGCAGCATGTGCTCGAAGAACTCGATGGACGAATTCCGCTAATTGTCGATGCCGGACCAACCGCGCATGGAATCGAATCGACTATCGTTGCGGTGCGAAGCGGCCGAATGGAATTGCTCCGGCGAGGACCAATCACGACAGCGCAGCTCGAAGCATTCGGCGAAGTCGTTTTCGCGACGGCAGCGGAGCGCCTAGAAGCTCCGGGCCAGCTTCCATCGCATTACGCTCCGAACACACCGCTCGTTCTTGCGGACGACGCTTCTTCGTACACGTTGCCGGCGAACAAGAAATGCGGGCTGCTGGCGTGGCGTTCCGTCGCCGGAACAAATCCATTCGCCGAAGTCAGGCAGCTCAGTCCCGGTCGGGACATGCGGGAAGCCGCCGCAAATCTGTTTCGCTATTTGCGCGAACTGGACAGGTTGAATCTCGATCTCATTGTCGCCGAGATATTGCCGGAAGAAGGATTGGGCGCCGCCATCAACGACCGGCTTAGGAGAGCTTCTCAAGAAGCGGGGGGGTTAAAAAA
>JBEEHT010000047.1:0-28297 GCA_041167545.1 Verrucomicrobiota bacterium | reverse complement strand
CGCTTGTGCCAAGCGCCTAACCAACAAGACAGGCGCTTGGCACAAGCGCCTCTACATTTTTTGCCCTACGGCGCAGTGAGAAATTTTTGGCGGATGCGGAGCTCGGGATATTGCGGGAAAAAAACCTCGACGATGAACACTTTGTTCGGGGTCAGATCTCGGGTGGCGATCGTTTCCGGGTAATCGATATGCTCGAGCGGGTTGATCAAGATGCTGGCGACCTTGTCTTCAAAGGCATGGTTGTCGCTCCAGGTCGTCAGGATGGCGTCGGTGGAATTGCGCAGGTAAATCTCGATCCGCTGCTCGGACGGGAAATCGAGGATGATCGCGCGTTTCGAAACGTTCTTGAGGGTCAGCTTCACTTCGAGCTGCCGGACCTCGGATAATTTCACGGGCTGCGGCGAGAGCTTCAACTCGAGGACGAGACCGCGGAGCCGCGCATCCTTGTAATTGGGCGCGGGATTGGATTGAAACGGATGGAGCATCCGGGTGAACCAGCCGCCGCGTTTTTCGGGCGTCGGTTCCTGCGCGCTCAGGCGAGCCGCGACCGCAAGGAAAAGGAACGCAATGGCGATGGATCGGCGCATGGGCGTTGCAAATCCTGTCAAACCCTTTATCAATCCGCCATGAGAATCGCGGCCGTCTCCGCCCTGATTAGTCTCCTGGCGTTGTCGGTTTGCGAGGCAAAACGGCCGAATTGCACCTTTCGCGCGCACACGGAGGCAAGCTCGAGCAACGGCCCCGTTTTCTCGACCCAAATTCGATCGATCCTGTCGGGCAAAACCGTGGTGATCGAAAAAATGCCGTCCTTGTCGGAGCGCGATGTGGTCGCGTTTCAGGTTTATCCCGCGACCGACGGCAGCTACGGCGCGCTCTTGCAGTTGAACGATCACGGCAGAATCACTCTCGATTCACTCAGCGTCGAACGGCGCGGAACGTTTCTTTTCATTTTTGTAAATGGTCGTCCGCTCAGTGAGCTCCAGATCGATCGTCGGGTTTCGGACGGCAGAATCTACATCGCGTCGGGCCTAACCTCCAATGAGATCGAGCTGATGAGGAAGGACTGGCCGCTGATCAATGCGCGCAAGAAATAGCGAGACGACGCGCCACGCCGCATGCTGCGTGTTTGCTTTGCTGATCGCGTTCCCCGTGATGCTGCGAGCCGAATCCCAACCGCTCAACCTCGCCTTGCCCACGGAAAACGACGCGATTTTCCGCGGAGACGGCCCGGCGTTTTACCAATACATCGACCGCGATTACAAAGGCGAAAAATCGACGCCGTGGGAAGGCGGCCGTTATGGATTTGTGCGCAACCCGGTCGAGACGCCGGGCGGGATTGTTTACACTCGTCTCCACGAAGGGATCGACATTCGTCCGCTGCAACGCGATGCGCAGGGCGAGCCGCTGGATCCCGTCCGCGCGATCGCGGCCGGCACGGTCGTTCACACGAATCTTGTGCCGGGCTATTCGAACTACGGGAAATACGTCGTGGTCGAGCACCGCTTCGATGGCTGCAATTACTACAGTCTCTACGGGCACTTGAGTTCGATCGCGGTGCGCGCCGGCCAACATGTGGAGCAGCGCGATCAACTCGGCGTGATGGGCCATACCGGCGAAGGTTTGAACCAGGCGCGCGCCCATGTGCACCTCGAATTGAACCTGATGTTGAGCCGGCATTTCGAAGCCTGGCACGAAACGTTTTTCAAAACGGAACCGAATCGGCACGGCCTCTACAATGGATTGAATCTGATGGGGCTCGATATCGCGCGGCTTTACCTCGCGCTGCAGAAACGGCCCGGGCTTACGATCCCGGAGTTCGTGGCCGGGGAGGAAACGCTTTATCGCATCCTGTTTCCCGCCTCGCGCAATTTCGACCTGCCGAAATTCTATCCGTGGCTGGTTAAATCCAAAACGGACGGAACGCCGGCGAGCTGGGAAGTTTCATTCAATCGCGCGGGTGTGCCGCTGAAGATTGAAGGCAGCGCGAAAGGAGTGAGCGAATTGGAGTTGTCGTATATGAAGTCGGGCGTCGGCGATGCCGGTTTGTGGACGAGCGAAAGAATTGCCGGCCGAGGGAAAACCGCGCACCTCACTGACAAGGGGAAACAGTTCATGCGGCTGCTGATTTTCCCGGATTGATTGGAGGGGCGAGCTCTGCGAGCCCGGGCGGCGCACCCGGCGTCGCAGGAGGTCCGCCCTCCATTATGCAATCAGCAGGATGTCGGCACGCGTTGGGCCAGGGCGACGGCGTGCGGGATCGCGCCTACGACGAAGCCGAGGCATTCGACCGCACCGGATGGTTTGCCGGGCAATGCCAGAACGAGCGAGCGCTCCACGACGGCGGCGAGGCTGCGAGACAGAATCGCGTTTGCCGTGATCGTCATCGATTCGCGCCGCATCGTTTCGCCGAAACCGGGAAGCTCCACGCGCATGACAGCGCGGATGGCTTCCGGCGTCACATCGCGGGTCGAAATGCCGGTTCCGCCTGTCGCCAAAATCAGCGCGCACCCTTGATCGGAGAACGAGCGGAGCGTCTCCTGTATACGGGTCATGTCATCGGGAACGATCGCTTCCGCCAGAACCTGCCAGCCCTGTTTTTGCGAGAAATCTTTCAGGGCCGGCCCGCCGAGGTCGACATATTCGCCCGCTGCCGCGCGATCTGAGATGGTGATGATGCCGACGGTGATCTGCATGGGTCAGGGCAGCGAAATGACGAATGACGAATGGCGAATGACGAAACAATGTCTAAGCACGAATGAGGACGGAATTGCTCGGCCCTGGTTTCGGATTTCGGGCTTCGTCATTCCTTCGTCATTCGTCATTCGACCTTCGTCATTCGCGACCGCCCACGGTCCGCTTGGTCTTCTTCAACAAACGAACATCGCTCATCACCATTTCCTTATCCACGGCTTTGCACATGTCGTAGATGGTGAGCAGCGCGACCGCGACGCCGGTCAATGCTTCCATTTCCACGCCGGTCTGCGCCACGGTCCGCGCCGTGCATGTCACTTCCAGCCCCGATTGCAATGTCGCGATCTCGATTTCGACATGGGCCAGATTCAAATTGTGACAGAGCGGGATAAGTTCCGACGTGCGTTTCGCGGCTTGAATGCCGGCGATCCGCGCGGTGGCGAAGACGTTCCCCTTCCCGATCTGGTTTTTTGAAATGAGAGCGAGCGTTTCGTTCCGCAGTTGGATCTTTCCCGAAGCGACCGCTTCCCGCGCGCTGCGTTCCTTCGCCGAGACGTCAACCATCTGCGCGGCGCCGTCCTCGGCCAGATGCGTCAGGCGATTCATGACTCAGCCGCCGATCGCCACCATCATTCGGCCCGGCTGATAGCTTTCGCGGAAATCGTGCTGCTCGGGTTTGCGCTCCACCACATCGAGAAAGAAGCGCTTCAATTCCGCGTCGGTCGCGCCGGCCCGCATTACTTTCATAATGTCGAACTCCAAATAACTGCCGAGACAAGGCCGCAGTTTCCCGTCGCAGGTGAGGCGCAATTTGTTGCAGCTCTCGCAAAAATGCAGGTTCGTCATCGCGCCGATAAACCCGATGTGCTGGGAGCGGCCCGGAATTTTGTAATAACTCGATGGCCCATTGGTGCGGAAGGTCGGGTCGGGAATCAGCGGGCCGTAATGCGCTTCGAGACCGCGCCGCGCTTCTGCGACCGGCAGGAAATTGCGATCGTCGAGCACATCGCTGTGACTGACGGGCATCAGCTCGATAAAACGCAGGATGAGATTGCGCTCGGCGGCGTATTCCACCAGCGGGATGAATTGCTCTTCATTCCGGCCGCGCATGAGAACGCAGTTCAGCTTGATCAGCGGAAATTTCGCGGCGATCGCGGCGTCGATTCCATCGAGCGCCTGCTGGAGATAATCGCGCCCGGTCGTTTGCGCATAGGACTCACGGTCCAGAGTATCGAGTGAAATGTTTACGGATTTCACCCCGGTCTCGCGCAACGCCTGCGCCATCGTCCTGGGCGACGCTTCTCCGTTTTCTGGAGCCGCTTCGCTATGCGAAGCGTGAGAGCGACTTTGCAATGTTTGCCCCGCGTCGCCCACAGGGCGACGGCTACAGTCGCGGGCGAGCAGCGTTCCGTTCGTGGAGATCCCGATGTCGTTAATGCTGGGAATGGTTGGCAGTTGCTGAAAGAAACCAAGCACGTCCCGCCGCGTGAGCGGTTCGCCGCCAGTGATCCGCAATTTCGAAACGCCCAGCTCGGTCGCGATCCGGATCAGCCGCAGTGTTTCCTCATAAGTCAGAACGTCTTCGCGCGGGAGCCACTCCTGTAATTCACGCGGCATGCAATAATTGCAGCGCTCATTGCAGCGGTCGGTGATCGATACCCGCAGATAGGAAATGCGATGGCCGTATCGATCTTCCATGGAAAGCGCAACGTTACCGCCGCGGCCGGGTTGAATCAAGATGCACCGATTGACTCACGAAAAGAGCGCCGTATGATTTTAAACATGAAGCGTCAAATTCTTCCGCGGGCGCTGACTGTGGTCCTCGCCGCCAGCGCATTTGTTCTCACGAGTTGTTCCACCACGGAGACTCGTATTTCCGATCATCCTGAGATTTTCCAATCACTCTCGCCGAGCGACCAGGCGTTGGTGCAAACCGGCAAGATTCGCGAAGGCATGTCGCAGAACGCGGTCTGGCTCGCCTGGGGAGCGCCGGATCAGAAAGCGACTGGCGTCGCGCGCGGGCGTCAGGTCGAGACGTGGATCTACAACGAATACGTTTACGCGAACGCGCCTTATCCGTATCCCTTCGGGCCGTTTGGTTACGGCGGTTACTTTGGCGGCGGCAGGGTGGCCTTTCATCATCACGGCAGACACCGGTTCGCCATTATCGGCGACCCATTCTACGATCCATTCTTTTATTCCTACATTCCGCCGCGCGTCGCGTATCCGGAAAAGACGGTGACGTTTTCGAACGGCCGCGTCATTTCGATTCAGATCCTGACACCACCGCAGTATTAGCATTAGGCGGCGGCCGGGCTTGTTGTTCCGGCGCGGAAACGCCATCTTGGGCCGATGGCTTACGGCTCATTTCGGCAATTCGTCGATGCCCTGGATGAGGCGGGCGAATTAACGCGCGTGACGGTTCCGGTCGAAACCGATCTCGTGATCAGCGAATGGGCCAACCGCGAGATGAAATCGCCGGACGGCGGGAAGGCGCTTCTGTTCGAAAACCCGACGGTCGACGGGAAGCCATCGCAATTCCCGGTGGCGATTAACACGATGGGCTCGCGCCGTCGCATGGCGATGGCCTTGAAAATCGGGAGCGTCGAAGATCTCGCGCAGGAAATTCAACTGATCCTGAAAGCGAAACCGCCGACCGATCTTCGCGAGGGCTGGAGTCTGCTGAAGCAAGGATTGAATTTGCTGCACGCGCGGCCAAAGCACGCGAAGGAAGGCGCTTGTCAGGAAGTGGTGCACCTATTGGGAGAACGTCCAACGTCCAACGTCCAACGTTCAACGTCCAACTCAGAGGGCCTCACCCTGGCTGATCTGCCGATCCTGAAATGCTGGCCGAAGGATGGCGGGCGATTCATTACGCTGCCGAACGTGCACACGCGCGATCCTGAAAACGGAGCGCGCAATGTCGGAATGTACCGGATGCAGGTTTACGACGACGTGACGACTGGAATGCATTGGCAGGTGCACAAGGTTGGGGCGCGCCACGGGAAACGTTATTACGAGCGGGGGGAAAAGATGCCCGTGGCGATTTGTCTCGGCGGCGATCCTGCTTATACCTTCGCCGCCACGGCGCCGTTGCCGGATGGGCTCGACGAAATTCTTTTTGCCGGCTTCATCCGCAAGAAATCGGTCGAGCTCGTGCCGTGCAAGACGATCGATCTGGAAGTGCCGGGCGATGTCGATTTCGTTCTCGAAGGTTACGTGCAGCCGGGCGAGATGCGGCCGGAGGGACCATTCGGCGATCACACCGGTTATTACACAGCGATCGAGGATTACCCGGTCTTTCATCTCACCGCGATCACGCACCGCCGCGATGCAATTTATCCCACGACGATTGTCGGCATCCCCCCGATGGAAGATTTCTACATGGGCGACGCCACCGTCCGGATTTTTCTGCCCGTCTTCAAAATGAACTTCCCGGAGTTGGTGGACATGACGCTGCCTCCCGAGGGCGTTTTTCACAATCTCGTCTTCGTCAGCATCCGGAAACAATATCCCTACCAGGCCTTCAAGGTGATGCACGGCCTGTGGGGAATGGGTCAGATGATGTTCAGCAAATACATCATCGTCGTGGATGAAGACTGCGACGTGCACAACACGAGCGAAGTGCTGTTTCGTCTCTGCGCCAATACCGATCCGCAGCGGGACAGCACGATCATTCGCAATCCCAGCGATTCGCTCGATCACGCGCCCAGTTCGCAAAACATCGGATCGCACATGGGCTTCGACGCGACCCGAAAACTTCCGGGCGAAAACTATCACCGGACCTGGCCCGAACTCTTGAAGATGACCGACGAAGCGCAAGCCATCGTCGACGCGCTGCAAAAAAGGTAGTTACGGTTTGCGGAAAACGCGGTCGGAAGTTGAATCGCGCACCAGGGCGCCGTGCGGAATTCCCCGAACGTCCACCAGGGCGTGCGGCGGATACGGGCTCTGAACTACGCCGCGCGTATCAGTCGGCCGGGCGTAGGGATAGTAATCGCGCGGATGTCCGTCGTAGTAGCCGCGCTCATCGAGTTCCACGGTAGCGCCGATCAGTGCTCCCGTGTGCGCACCGATTAGCGCGCCGACCGCTGCGCCGCGCGCATCGCCTGTCGCCGCGGCGCCGAGGACCGCGCCGGTGACCGCACCCCAGCCGGCGCCTTGTCCGGTCGGCGTATCACAGGACGTGAAGGCAAGCGATGCGAAGGCGAGCACTGAAGCGATAAATAACGTCTTCTTTTTCATAAAATATTTTCCGTTCCCAGAATTCGACCTGGGCAAGTCAGACGGACGCTCAACTTCTCGCATTCAACGAAACCGAAAAAGTTTCGCGACGATGCGGCCGGCTTTCTCGATCTTGTTGAGCCGATATTCTTTCTCGAAGACGCGGAACCCATCCGACTTCATTCGCTTGAGCAAGGCTCGATAGACCGACGCCATGATTTCCGCCGCCACCATCGAGCGCCGATCTTCCCGCGGCAGCAAGGACGCTGCGTTTGCGAAGAATTCTTCCGCGCGCGCTGCTTCGAACTGCATGAGGCGAAGGAACGGCTCGTTGTATTTGCTCTGCTGCAAATCGGCTTCGGAGTAACCGAAACGCGCCAGGTCTTCGCGCGGCAGATAAATTCGCCCGTTGCTCAAGTCTTTGCCGACGTCGCGAATGATGTTGGTCATCTGGAGCGCGAAGCCGAGGTGGATCGCGTAATCGCGGCAGGCCGGGTTCCGGTATCCGAAAATTTCAATGCTGACGAGACCGACCGCGCTGGCGACGCGATAACAATAGACGCGCAGGTCTTCGAAGGTCTCGTAGCGGACGTTCCGCAGATCCATCTCCACGCCGTCAATGATTTCCTCGAGCATCGCGACCGTGAGCGAATACTTCGCCATCACCGCCCGTAGATCGCCGGCGATTGGATCCTCATCCGGTTCGCTTTGGCGCAGCCAGCGCCGCCAGGCGATCAGCGCTCGGGCTTTTTCCTCCGCCGAAGTCTTGGTGGAGTCGGCAATATCGTCGATCACCCGGCAGAACGCGTAGAAGACCGTGATATCGCGGCGGCGTTCGCGGCCGAGCGCGACAAAAGCGAGCGCCAGGTTCGATTTGCTTTCACGCGTGATCTTCTCTGCGTTCACTGCTCAATATTCAATCTGGGACTGGATCCACGTCTCCTGATTCGCACGGCCCGTCTCGCATTGGCGGAACAAACAAACCCACGATGCCAGGAGCCAGCCGGTGACAAACCCGCGCGCGCACACGTAGAATATTTTCCATCCGATCACGGCCACGACGCGATCCCCCGCGGCGCCGCGCACGATGGCGTCGCAGGTGGTGAGAAAGAAAAAGTGCATGGCGGCGATGAGAAAAAACCAGCCGAAGCGGAAGAGATTACGCCGGATAAATTCGCGATGGGCGCGGACTGCCGCCCGCAAAGTCTCATTGTGAAGCACGAGCGAAATTTGGACGGAGCAGAAAATAATGATCAACGCGCTCATGAGGAAACGTTCGAGCGGCAGATAGTCGAGCACGTCGGGAACGTCGCGAAAATACGCCAGGAGCAGAGGCACGCGCACGATCAGCGTGCTCACGATCACGACGATGCCGGCCCACTCCAGGACGTAGCTGAACCGCCGCATGGCGAACCGAAACAAATCTTCCTCGCCGAAGCTCAACCCCTTGATCCACGCCAGGCAAACCGTGATCAGGTAAACCTGGATGTAAACGCCGAAGAGGTACTCAAAGATGAAAGCGACGGCATCGATCGTAGCCGAAATCTGGAGAGCGCCGGCGGCTGACATTGTCCCGGTCGATTGCGGCAAGCGCCAAAATGCGATCGGTTTTAGCAGCGTGGCAAGCACGCTGATGAGCAGCACCAGGTAAATCAAATAACCCCAGAAGCCGTACCGTTTCCGCAGCGCTCCGAACAACGCGCCGTGCAGGCCTCGCCAGTTTATGACCAGGAGAATGGCCGCCAAAACCGACAGCGGATAAGTCGTCGTCGCGTTATCAAAAATTCCGGCGACGCCTTCGAGCGTAGGCAGGGGCACATCCGGCCAGATTTCGAGGAACCGCGGCCATTCCCAGCTCCCCGGCGATGTGACCTGGCTGAAGTCGAGCTCGGCCGCGGCGTGGATCGGCGTGAAGGTGACGAATTGAAAGATCCAATAAACGAAACCGAGGAGAGCGAAGGTGAGCCAGATGCGTTTGAAACGCAGGATGCAGCGGAAGCCGTCCCGGAGCGCGAGCCGGATTGGATTAAAAAACAGGACGATGAGATAGCCGGTGCCCAGTCCCAGCAGCGGATAGACTCGCGGAACGTCAGTCCACATGCCCGGCCTAACGAATCAAGCCCCAGTGCCAGGTGAAGGGCCAGTAAACAAAGAGCCCGCGCCCCACCAGATTCTCCTCGGGAACCGGGCCCCAGTAGCGGCTATCGGAGCTGTTGTAGCTGTTGTCGCCCATCGCGAAGTAGCTGTGGTCCGGCAGGTGATACGTGGCCTGCGGAGAGTTCAGATAAGTGGCGTTGGGCGGATTGCTGTAACCCTGATAGCCGTTCTTCTTGTCCATCACGCGGTTGAATCCAAACCCCTGCGCCTTTTCGCCGTTCACATAAAGCAGCGGCGGATCGACGCGCAAGCTGTCCCCCGGCACACCGGCGAGGCGCTTGATGAAAAAAGGCGAGCCAGTCTCCGGATCGCTTCGGATACCGAGAATATTCTCGGTCCGAAAAACGAAAACGTCGCCGCGCCGCGGCTTCACGAAATTGTAGCTGAATTTATCGACGAAAACCTGGTCGCCGGTGTCCACGGTCCCGCGCGCGACTGTTGCTCCTTTCGGGAAGGTGCGAGTTTGCACGCCGAAATCCTGGATCAGCGTCTCGGGCGGCGCATAGACCATGGATGGCTTTTGGTGCTCCCAGCGGATTTCAGAAAAGGTAAAGAAGAAGCCGTATTTTTTCGGAACGATCTCCTTGATCGTGTCCTCTTCGGCGGAAACGACATTGATGTAATTGCGTCCCAGGACGAAGTACTCACCGATCTGCTGGACAAAATTTGGGAACGGAGTCGCCGGATCGATCCTGTGGCCGATGATGCCGTTGAGCGTCGGCTGCATCGACCCGGTCGGGATTTTGAACGGCTGGAGAAAATAGGAGCGGATTCCGACCGCGACCACGATCGCGACCAGGATCACTTCCACGTTCTCCCGCCAGACCGCGTCCTTGGGCGTGGGCAGATGTTCGGTGTAACGGCCGTGCAACTTTTCGGACTCAGCCGTGACCGCTTTCTCGTCCCGATCGCGCAGAGCTTTATGGAGCCGCTCGATGTGCGTCTCCAAATCCAGAATAGTCGCGTCGCTTAAAACGTCCTTGCGATAGCGGAGCAGCTTCTCCGCGTGACGAACCAGGAGTTGACCATGCTTGATGTATTTCTTGGTGAACATGAAATTTTAGCCTAACGAATCATTGCGCGCGCAACACCTGGATGAAGGCTTCCTGTGGAATGTTGATCTTGCCGATGCTTTTCATCCGCTTCTTTCCCTCTTTCTGCTTCTCGAGCAACTTCCGTTTTCGCGTGATGTCGCCTCCGTAGCATTTCGCCGTCACGTTTTTTCGCAACGCCGAAACGCTTTCCCGCGCGATTATCTTTCCCCCGATCGCCGCCTGGATCGCGACCTGATACAATTGCCGCGGGATCACTTCCTTCAACTTCGCCGCCAGCATCCGCCCGCGGCTGTCCGCGCGATCGCGATGGACGATGGTCGAAAACGCGTCGACCGGCTCGCCGTTCACGAGCAGATCGAGCTTCACCAGTTTCGCGGCGCGATAACCGGAGTGCTCGTAATCCATCGACCCGTAGCCGCGGGTCATGCTCTTAATCCTGTCGTTGAAATCGACGAGGATTTCGTTCAGCGGCAGTTCGCAATGCAGCATCACCCGCCGCGTATCGAGCGTCTCCGTGTGGTCCGTCACGCCGCGCTTCTCCAGGATTAACTGGAGGATGTCGCCGATGTTCTCGTTCGGGCAAAGCACGTAAGCTTTCACGATCGGTTCGCGGATTTCTTCGATCACGCTCGGATCGGGCAGATGCGCCGGATTATCGACCAGCAATGTCTCGCCGCGCGTCGTCAGGATTTCGTAGATGACGCTCGGCGACGTCGCGATGATATCCATGTCGTATTCGCGCCGGAGCCGTTCCTGGATGATCTCCATGTGGAGCAGGCCCAAGAAGCCGCAGCGAAAACCAAAGCCGAGCGCGACGGAACTTTCCGGCTGGTAAACGAAAGCCGAATCGTTTAGCCGCAATTTTCCGATGGCGGTTTTGAGATGCTCGAAGTCGGCGGTGTTGATCGGATAAATCCCGCTGAAAACCATCGGATGGATTTCCTGGAAACCGGGGAGCGGCACTTTCGCCGGATTGCGCAGATCGGTCACGGTGTCGCCGATCTTGATGTCGGCCGTGCTTTTGATGTTCGCGATGAAATAACCGACGTCGCCGGCCTGGAGCCGCTTCTGCGGAAACATTTTCGGGGTGAAGACGCCGACTTCCTTCACCTCGTAACGCGCTTCGTTGTTGATCATTTTGATCCCCTGGTCGGCTTCCATCGTTCCGGAAAAAATCCGGACGTAGGCGACCACGCCGCGATAGATATCGAAGACGGAATCGAAGACGAGCCCGCGCAGGATTTCGTCGGGCGGCTTCGGGGGCGGCGGGATGCGATGGACAACGGCTTCGAGAATTTCTTCGATGCCGATTCCCATTTTCGCGCTGGCGTCGATCGCCTCCTCGGCAGGGATCGCGAGAATTTCCTCGAGCTGTTTGTGGACGGCGGCGATGTCGGCGTTGGGCAAATCGATCTTGTTGATCACGGGCACGATCGTGAGCCCCTGTTTGTGGGCGAGGTGGACGTTTGCCACCGTCTGCGCTTCCACGCCCTGCGCCGCATCGACGATGAGGAGGGCCCCTTCGCACGCGGCGAGGGAGCGGGAAACTTCATACGCGAAATCGACGTGACCGGGCGTGTCGAGGAGATTGAGCCGATATTCCTGGCCGGCCTTGCTGGTGTAACGCATCGCGACCGGATGCGCCTTGATCGTGATCCCGCGCTCGCGTTCGAGGTCCATCGAATCGAGCAATTGGTCCTGCTTATCGCGCTCGTGGATCGTGCCGGTGCGGTCGAGCAATCGATCGGAGAGCGTGGTCTTGCCATGATCGATATGCGCGATGATGCAAAAATTTCGGGTATGCTCGATCGACATAAAGCGCAGCACTATGCGGGCGCGGCTCCGGTGGGTCAATGAGCGCAGCTTCTGCGCTGATCGTGATGGTGATCGTGATCCCACGCTTCGCATAGCGAAGCGGCTACAGAAGCATTGCCTTCCGCGCCGTGCTGCTATCAAATGAGCGGCATGCCGAAGCTGACCATCCGTTCAGAATCCGGCGAGAAGAGTTCGCACGATTTGGTGGAGGAAAGTATCACGATCGGCCGATCGCCGGAAAACTCGATCTGCCTCGACGACATTTCAGTCTCGAGCCGGCATGCCGAGCTGACGATGGTCGGCGACGTCTGCCATCTCAGAGATCTCGATTCCACCAATGGCACTCTGGTTAATGGAGACCCGATCACTCAGGTCCAATTGCGCGCGGGCGACCGGATGCGGTTTGGCAAAGTCGATGCCGTCTATGAGGGCGATGCGGCGGGCGACGCGCAACCTTTGCCGCAATCGGAGGAGATCCAGGCGCGACCAGCCGAAATGAGCGCGCGTCCGGTTGATTTCGCCAACGCCTCGCCCTTTGCTGGCGCAAGGAAAGAGAAGGACCCGACACGCCGGCTGATCTTCGCCGCGGCGTTGACGGCACTCCTCGCCTTTGTCGGGAGCATGATCGCGGTGCTGCTGATGCGGGCGCCGCTGCCTTAGCGGTTTTGGACTCGACATTTTCACGCCGGCTCATCATTCTGCGAGCTTGCCGCAACCGGAGTTAATCCTATGAACATTACCTATAGAATTGTGCTGAGTTTTACCACGGGGTTGGGTTTGCTTCTCGGCAGCCAGACATTCGCGGCCGAGTCCTCCAGGAAGGAAGCGCGCGTCACCCAGATCATTCGGGATGTGAAACTCCTGCCGACGGAATCGGCGCCGCGACCGGCCAGTGTTAACGACAAAGTGGCCGAAGACACGGGCGTCCGCACAGGCGGCGATTCGCGCTCGGAACTCACTTTCTCGGATCTGACGATCACTCGGCTGGGGGCCAATACGATCTTCAGTTTCAGCAAGGCAGGACGAACGGCGAAGGTCGACAGCGGGTCGATCCTTCTGCGCGTGCCAAAGGATTCCGGCGGCGGCGCCATCAAGAACAACGCGGTGACGGTGGCGGTCACCGGAACCACTGTCATCTTTGAGGCGAACCGCGGCAGAAAATTGATCACGCTCGAAGGCAGCGCCCGGGTTTCGCTCACCGCAAAGCCTCGGGAATTCCGAAACGTTCTTGCGGGCCAAATGATCGACGTCCCGCCCGGCGCGACTACGCTTCCGATGCCGGTGAACATCAATCTCAACGATGTGATGCAGAACCATCCGCTCATCACCGATTTCAAGCCGTTGCCGAGCCGGCCTCTTATCATGGCGGCCGCACAGCAACAACCACCGCCATCAAACCAAGGGCCCGTTATTAACATCGTCCCCGTGATCGATATCCTCGGCGGGTTCACCGGCGGGACCCGGCACCACGATCCGCGGCGGCCACCCGGGCGCCAACCTCCCACAAATTCCGATCACAATACCGACAATGGCCCTGTTACTAATCAATCTCCTACCAAGCCACCCGGGACCAGCAGGTCACCGGGGGCCACAAAGTCGCCCGCGCCGACTCAGCCACCTGTTATCACAAGAACAGTGCCAGCCACGGTTCCGACTCAGAAGTATCAGAAACCCAAGTCGACACCGACTCCAGCTCCTATCCGCTAGACTATCTTGTCGCACCATCAGGCTGGGAAGCCTTAGAAGTCGAATTCACCGCGGGAAGCGGTGACGAAACGGGTATGGCCCTCTTAGCCAGGACTTTCAAGTACTGCGATTTGTTCTCGTGCCACTGGTAATGGGGATCGTCGATAACAGCCCCCCAGACGAGGCGTCCGCCGTAACGCCAGTTATCGAGTATAATGCCTCGCGAAAACGGCTGCGCCTTCGCCGTCACCACGATGACGTTATGCTCGCTCAAGCTTCTCTCGAAGGATTCCGCCCAATGGAATTCCACCGTCTCCCACTTTTGTTCGGCTAAGCGAAGCAGAAGCTTTTCGGCCCACTGAAAACAAAGGCCGCCTTTCTTCGCGCCCGTGTTAACCAGAAAATTGTGGAAGCCGGGCGGCCAGGTGACTCCCCATTCGCGCTTGAAGTCCCGCCCCGTGGTGTAAGCGGTTTGTGCGACTCGCCGGGCTTCCTCCGGATCGACGTTCGGGGAGAGCTTCATGATGGCGCCGCGCAAGACCGGATCGTTTGCCGAGGCGGCGAACTCCGGATCCTTTTTCCGCGCTTCAGCGGAAGCAAAAGTAATCAGGAGCGACAGGGCGGCCCCCACGCGGACGGCACTGGCAAAAGAGATTGGCCGTCGAAATGACATACGCGCCATAAGTTAGCGCGCAGGCGAGAACGTCAAGCGGCCTACCCACATTACTTTCGACAATCCCGCGGACGGAAATGAATTCCCACGAGGATCGGATTCATCTAGAACTTGTTCTCACAATGCAATGTCATCCTGAGCGAGGGATCCCTTGGCGTTACGCAGCGGTCATCACCGCAATTGTCTTAGCGGCTGCGATGATCGGTTGCGGTCCTTCCCGCCAGGACATCGTCGGAAAATGGCGCGCCGGTAGCGATAGCAGCGCGATGGTTTGGGAATTCTCGAACGATGGATCGGTCCAGATTGGGAGCATTCGAGGACGGTATAGCTTTGGAGACCGCGACCGCGTGAAGATCGAGACCTCGTCCGCCACCTCCGTTTACCAGATAGAGTTAGCCGGCGATCATATGACTCTGAAAGACCCAAGCGGTTCCAAGCTCGAGTTCAGAAGACTAAGATAATCTTTGGGCGCGTCACCCTTGGCCTACCTCACAGCCCTGCTCTGCGCTCGCCAGCCCGAAGGATGCACCGAACCCTAGAACTACCGCAGAACATCTCTGCCTTTTCGACGACAGACCTGATCCGTCGACGTTAGAACGGCACCGCCATTCGCAGCTGGAACTGAAATGGTTACCTTCAACGCTGACTCCGTAATCGCCGTTCTAGCCGCTGCCATTGACAATGAGCTTGTCAAAGGAATGCCTTTCCGTGTCGTAAACGACCCCCCAGAAATTGGGTCCTCCGTCAGAAACGTCGACAAGTTCGCTGTTCCACTTTTCGAACGGATCAACACCGTCGTCCGGCTTGCGCGGGATACAGTTTATCCAGATGACTTTCCTCCCGTTCAAAATCATGCCGACATATTGTCGCCGGTATTTTGGCGCGAGTGCGACCACTTGCGAAAGTTCCGCCAGTGAAGGACGAGACTCTTTCTCTTTTCTCAAGAATATTGGAAGCGCACGCTCGATTTCTTTAAGCTGACTTCTCTTCGGCTTCCAAAAACCCTCCGCTGACAATCCGCTCGTGCGCAAGAACGCTTGGGTTACAATTACCCCTTTTTTACCCAGAATTTTGACGGGCGTGAACTTAATAAGCCGCGCGTGCCCTTGTCCGCGTTTGCTATCCTCGACTTTTCTCTCACCTTTAGGCGGGAATACAATCCTAGAGGATAACGCGGATTCGGCGTCGGGCTCCTTGTTCTCGCTAGCCGATGCAACTCGGCCCAGCAAATCCGCCGCGGCTTTGTCAATCTTGCGAGCGATATCTGCGCGTTCACTTTCGGGAGAATCGCAATACTGCAAGAGCGAGTTCGCTAGCGCCGATAGCGCCGCAGTATTGCCTTGTCCAAGACCTTCAAACTGGCCAGTTAGCAGTTTACCGTCTGGGCCAACCGCGGAAAATATCTCCGTGCTGCTGTCGAGCATGATTTCCTCCGAGGGCGGCCGCTGGCGCGTCTGCCGCAAACTCGCCAACCAGGCCTTTCTTACGAGCAGCGCGGTACGGGTTGGTAATCTTGCGTCAACTCTTGCAACCTCGATCGATTCCAGATTGACTGGCTTTGGCGCATCGGGCGCGACACAACCCCAAAGGGATAACGAGCTTTGCGTCGCGGTTACCCAATACTCGACACGTTTCGCAAGAACTTTGCGATAAACGGAGATTGCGGTCTCCACGCCTACGTTGCCGGGAAGATGAACCGATCGAGCGATCTCGCCGGGCGTAGGGAGCAGCTTCCGCCGCCATAGTCTTTCGTAGGCAGCTTCAGGGCTTTGCCCATCAGCGATCTCTTTGACTGGTCTGAGATGGTCGTCAAAGGATGAAGCAGCTCCGGCGGGTTGTACCTGAGCGGCGGCTAATATGCTGACTATCCATACCAGCCTATGACGCCCCGCAAAACGTCTCCGGTTGTCGTTCCCCACGTTCGCCATAGCCATAGGTCGGTTTCTCACTAGTTGTCCTTTCTCGGCAGTCGAAATGTTTTTATCGTCAACGGATCCTTGGCATTGGTTTGCGGGGTAAGCCTGTCGATGCGATTTGGATCGGATTCATTGACCTTGTACACGGGAGTACCGGCGCGCGCCTGCGCGCGATCATCCTTTGAAAATTCCGAATCGTGCGGACGGGGCTGACCCGTCTTGTTCATGTGGACGTGGCCAACCCCTTTTTCCGTATGTCCCGTATCGACCTGTGCAGTTTCTTGCTGGCTGAGCCTCGTTTGGAACCTCCCCATTACTCCCACCTTTTCCTCCTTAAGGACACCTACGTTGAATCGTTGTTGGAGAGATAAATTGCCTCCCTTTTCTTGGACCAACTGCGACCGATCAGTTCCGTCCTTTGCGGCAAGTGAAGCCGACAAAGAATTGAGAGAAGCTTGGATACCCAAATTATCCAAGGCCGCGGATATTAGGATGTCTTCGAAGCCGAACGGATCGTTCCTATTAACCGGGTCGTTGTGGCAGTAACGATACAAATTGTAATCGCCGGCGGCGAATTGCTTCGGGTCGGGCTGCAGAAAGCGGCCTAGTTCTGGGTGGTACATCCGATTCCGGAAATCGAACAGTTTTAGATCGCTAAGCCATTCGCGTCCAGTAAAAAGAAATCGGTTCCCGAAGGGAGATCCCGGCTGGCCATTTATCAGGGAGGGAGCTCCGGCCGCATCGTAAAAATAGGGTTGGCCGAAAGCGTCATACTCATACTGCTCCAGGATGGTGCCGAGGCTGTCGGTGAGCAGCGTCGCGTGCCCTCGCGCATCATAGTGGTGGAACGCTTGCTCTCCCGTAAATGTGTTATAACTCCACACAATTTCATCCACCCGGCCGCCCTGCACATACACCCGCGCTGGCCCCCAGGCATTGGCTCCTTCCTGAAGCAGGTTCCATCCCTCATATTCGAAATAAGTGGCTGGGTTGGAATAAACATCACCGGAATCACTTACCCACCGTTTCACGCAGCGGCCCAGAGGATCGTAGCCAAAGTAGGCTACGTTGGAAGTCCCCTGGTAGGCAGGACTCCAGATCGCCACCGGCTGGTTCAGCGCGTTAAAGCTCGCCGTAATCCAACCCTCAGCCATCATCACCCCGTTGCCAGGCGGAGCGGTCCACGGAGCCCACGGGGAATTATCGTCATGGTAGATGACTGAAGGACTCCAGCTCGAATATTGGTTCAGCCCATTGTCGCGCCGCACAAAGCTGGTCGCCCCGCGACTCGCCACGTAGTTATTCTGAGTCCGATTTCCTAAAGCGTCATAGGCGAATCCATCATAACGCGTGTTCCCGGCACCAGTGTTAGCTGGATCGGGCGCATCATACCATCCTTCCAAAAATTGCCCTTCTTCATCGTAACGGAACCGATCGCCGCGGCCGTTCTCCAGCGGATTGCTGCTTGGATTGTATCCTTTCCGCAACGAGATGATCCGGTCGCGCGTGTCGCGCGTATAGCTGTGCGAGGCGATCACTTCGCCAGTGGCCGTGCGCTTGTGCTGCACTGAACTTACATACCCGCGGTCGTCGTAGCCTAGGTCGCTGGTCATCCCGTTTGCGTAATCCACCTTATCGACCTTGCCGTCGGCCAGATACGTGTAGTGCGCCAGTTGGGACCACCAGTTGCCCTCTTCGTCGTCCCAGCCTGTTGCGGCTAGCTGGCCGCGCGCCGTGTAATCGCGCCGGATAAACGTGCCACCGGGATAATGGAGGTGCGCCACGCTGCCATCGGGGTAACGAAAATAATTAGTTTGAGTGCGCCCGCCGCTGCCGGCGATCTCGTCCCCTTCCCACATCATTTGCCCGGCGTCATCGTAGGCAAAGTCAATGCTCGTCCAAATATTAGTAATGCTAGCGAGCCGATTCGCATCGTCCCAGCCGCGGCTAATCGCCGGTGTGACACCATCGTTCCAGCTGTGCGACAGCTCCCGCCCACGCGCATCGTAGAGGTCAATCGTTTTGGTCTGGTTCTTGCGCGTCTTCCAGGTCTTGAGTTGCCCAAACAGGTAGGTGCTGACTTCGCTGCTCGCGTCGGGGAACGCCGTTATGAGGGGTCGGCCGATGCCGTCATAAGTGAAGGTGGTCGGTTGATTTTCCGTGCCGCCGTCATCCCGAATCCGATGAGTGACGACGCTCGCCAGCTTATTCATCGGCCCCCATTGATGGTTGAGGTTGGTGGTGTTGCCGCTTTCGTCAATGAAACGTTCGGCCTGGCCAAAAGGCGTGTAATCGAGCCACTGGTGGGTTCGGGTGTCGGGGAAAATCACCAAGGTCTTGTTCCCGGTGGTATCGTATTGCGTTTCGGTCGTGCGCGGAACCGTGTTCACCGTCTCGTTGGTTTTCCAGAGCCGGTTGCGCAGATCGTAATCGTAGGTGGTTTCACGACCTTGCGGATCTTTGAAATAGTTCTTCTGGCCGTTCGTGTCGTATCCGAAATAATGGTTTTCGCCGTCGGGTGGATTCCAATACCAGGGATTGCCCGGGCCTATTTCTCCCGCCGGTTGAATCCAGCCGGTTGATTCGACGATAACGCGGTTCTGCAAGTCATGCGCCCGCGCCGTCATCCGGCGATCGCCGACGGCGTTAAAGGCGGGCTCGATCTGGATGCGCCACTCATTCTTGGTATGGGCATACGCGTCGCGCTGGCCGATACCATCAATCCAGCGATCGTAAATCCAGTTCCAAGTGCGGTCCGGGACGACCACGCCCGGCGTGCCATTCCAGTCCGAAGCGTTCAAGGGCTCGGTGTATCGAATGCAGCGGCGGTAGGAATCGTATTCGTAGGTCGAGGGATGTCCCATCTCATCACTGATCGAGGTGCAGTTGCCGTAATCGTCGTAGCCGTAGCTCTTGAATGGATTTGGGCCGGCACTCGTGGCCGGATATTCCTCGCGAATGATCTTGTGGCGCCCGTTGTAGGTGAGCGCGACGCCAAAACTCGCTCCGGCGGCTCGCGACCACGGGTAGGAGATGGTCTCAACGCGTTCGAGGGCATCATAGGTGTAAATGACGGCGTTGGCTTGCCCATCCACATCGTTCCATACCTGCTGAAGCTGGTTCAACTCATTGTACTCGTAATGTTGCACTGCTCCGCTCGGCAATGTGTGAGTCAGGATCTGATTGAACTCGTTGTAGCTGAAATGCTCCGAGTTGGTGTCGGCATATGTGATGTCCACCACGCGGCGACGTGAGTCGCGCCGGTAGGTAGTAGTAAGGAGGCGCTCGTCCCTGTGACTAAAGAGCCAATGGTTGTACCGGTTCGGGACTTTGGTAAAATCCTGGGCGTCCGAGGCGCCGGCGTTCACCCGGTTGAAAATCTGCGAGCTGCCATCGGCCGTCACATGATGAATCTCTCCTGGCTGCCCGCTGCCATCGCCGGGAGTGACAACCGCCTCTGTCTGGAAGCCCCGGCCATCCCAGACTTGGTGCGGCTGGCCGGCCAGATAGTTCTGGCGCTCAAATGGAAGATTGCCGGGCGGTGGGTTGTCAGTGGTGAAATCGGTGAGCTTGATGAGCTGATAGCCAAGGTGTTCGCCGCTGCCCTGGTAGCCAGCGGAATGCCCAAAGTAAAACGTGCGCCAGCCCCCGAGCCCACTGCTTTCCGTGCGCGTCCCGTTGAAACAGCCGAGAGAGAAACCAGAGACTCCGACCGGTTGGCCGCTAAGGGGATCGATGTGGTCGCCACTTTGCTCCGCGGCAATCGAATTGCCCTGGGCATAGAAATAATCGTGGTGGGCCTCGGGAGGGTCGCTTTGAGGATGCTCCGCTGGGATGCACTGGCTATCTCGGTACCCATAGCGAATGGTCCGCATCGGTCCGGCAAACCGGGGGTCGTCAGCTATGAGCAGGCGGGGGCCGGTGAAGTAAAAGGCGTGAGATGGGTCACCGTTGTAGTCTTGGTAAGTGTAGGTGGCAGTGGCGTTTTGGCTAGGGGCTCGATCACCCGGGTAGGTGACTGTGGTCAGGGCCATCCATTGGCTGCCATTTTGGGCATGAATGAAGGGGGAATAGGCGTAGTCAACGTATTGGACGCCCGCGTTTCCCCCGCTTTCCACATGTGTGATCAGCCCACGTGACCAACCATCAGTATATCCATACGTGATCGTTAGCCAGCGACCTCCTGCTTGCGTTATCTGATGAAGAGTACCGTTCGCGTTATAGTGAAGATCTGTTTTGAGACCATGCGGATCGAAGACCTCCGTAGCGTAATAGTACCCCCCGCCCCCTATGAAATGGACCGCGCCGCCGTCGGCCAGATAGAGCCAGAACTCGGAGCCGTCGGTCGCCATGTCCCCTAGTAAGTCGTAGCCCCCGCTCGCGAGAAAACCGTTTTGCTCTGCAACCGTATACGGCGGGCCATTTCCTGTGTGAGGGGGACCTGGTTCTCCATGCAGTCTATTGGAACGGGTGATTTTATACCTGTTGGCATGCCCGTCTGGAAAAGTGATCGTGATTGCGGTCGTCCAGATTTCCTCACCGTAAGGATCTTGTTCGGTGGGGTCTAATCTTTCATCAGTATCCTCTTCCCTAGCATACCACTCCCATGAGTGGGACCAGCCAGAAGCGCCGAAGTCAGGCGACGCCACCGCAAAGCCATTTTCATTCTCGTTGCGCAAAGAATTCCAGTAGCGCGTAAAATCGAGGCCATATATTCCGAGCGCCCCCGGCACATGCAGGTCAATAATCGCCCGGGTTTCATTTCCGCTGTGAGCATCGAAAGACGCTCCGGTCGTCACCTGGGCCTTGAGCGCGCCGGTATTGCCTTCGGGGTTTTCATCCGGCGTCGCGGCTGGCGTTTGGCCCAGCACTGCGCCTGTTTGCAAAGCGAAGAAGAAGCCGATCGCGCGCAGGCGGCCATAGCACCTTTTCATTGTGCGGCCTCCTTTTCCTGGTTCGAGACAATCGCCAGCGAACCGCGCTGCAAGGGCAACGTAGTCTGGAGCCCCTGGCAATAAAAGTTCACGTAACCTCGATTGAAACCGCCAGCGAGTCGCAGGGTCACGGCACAATCTCCCGTGGGCTGGACGGCTAAACCGGTTTGGGGCGGATCAAGGATTATGGCAGCCGATGCCGTGATGGTTACGATCTTTCCAGCAACCAGCGGATCGAATTGCAGCCGGATCATGACCGACTCGTTTCCGGCAATATAGGCGGTCCCCATATAGCTGCCGTGGCGAATCGGCACCTGCGGAGAGACTGCACCCGCGCGCCAGACTTCCACGACGGGTGTGAGGCGTTGGATTTGGACGAGAGTGGGCGCAGCCGAAAACGAAGCGGGCGCAGGAACAGGCGGCAACTGCACTCTCGGCGCAGGATTCGGCGGCGGCACCGGGAACGCCGGACTTTGCGTAATTGTCGGGCTAGGTGACGGCAGGGGCGTTGAAATCGGCGTTGGGGAAGGAGAGGGAGCAGGCGTAACCAAAGGCGTGGGAAGAGGAGTAGCTACAGGTGTGGGAACGGGAGTCGGAATTGGCGTCGGAGTGGCAACCGGCGTTGGTGTCGGAACCGGAGCAAGTGTCGGAACGGGTATCGCCAAAGGCGTTGGAGCCGGAGTCGCGAAAGGTGTCGGCGTGGGATCTGGCAGCGCCACCACTTCGTCGTCCTGTGCTTCCTGAATCGGCGCGGGAAGAATCTCAAAGCCGTATCGAGAAGACGCTGGCTGCGCTACGGCGTATTGCCCTTGAACCAAGAAAAGGCCGATCACCACGACCAGCCCTGGGGGGACGGGGGAACTCACGGACGAAGTTAGAGCGTAAACCGCCTTATCTTGGCAAGACTTTTTTTGATCTTCATAAAACAGCTCAGGCCCGTTGCTTTCTCCGGGCGCGCCAATAGATAAAGAGACCTATCAGGATCAGGAAGAGGGAGCCCCCCGCAACCTTCGCTTCGTGAATCCAAACGTTGGGTGTGCCCGGCGGTGGAATTATGGCTACGAGCATGGCGAAGAGGGTGACGGCCAGACCGCAAATACCAGCGATCAAAGCCCCAGTCGCGCCCCCAGGCACAATCAACTTTCCTTCGCTTTCGCTTCTCCCTCTGCGGCAATGGACGATGAAGCAAAGGAAGAGGTAAAGGTAGGGAATGAAGTAGATCAGGAGCGACATATCCAGCAGAATGAGAAAGGCCCGCTCGACCGTAGTTCCCTTACCCAGGACGGAGAGCAAGAGAAAGAACACCGCGATGGGAACCTGAATGAGGATTGCTACATAAGGCGTGCGCCAGCGGGGATGAATGCGGGCGAAGGCCGGAGGAAAGTAGCGATCGAGCCCCACGACAAAAGCCACCCGGGCCGATCCCGTCAGCCATGCGCCTAGTCCTCCTATCCTGGCCAAAGTCATGAGAAGCGCAGCTGCCGGCACGATCCATTTCCAACCGCTCCCCAGACCTGCTACGCCATTGGTGATGGCTTGAAGCGGACCGGCGACAATGTTGATATCGTCTCTCGGGACAAGCCAAAGCATGGAGATTGTCCCGCAAATGTAGATGAGGGCAACTACCGGCGCGGCGATGTAAATGGAACGCCGCAGGTTACGGCGCGGATTCTGGATTTCGTGCCCCATGGTAGAGGACAGTTCGAGGCCGGAGAACGCAAAGGCGATCGTCGCCCAAAGATTTAGCATCGGCAGGTTCGTCAGGTCGGGTGTTAGCTGACTAAACGTAAAGGGATTGGCCATGGATCGTGTGAAAGCCGCCTGAATACCCAGGACTACGAGAAGGAATCCGGGAAGGAAGACACTGATGCCGCCTGCATTTTGAAACCACTTGCCGGTATCCACGCCGACAATGTTGAGCACGACTGCCAGCGCCAAAGCTATGAGTGTAAAAGGCAGCACATAGGTCCAATTATCCGCCAGCCCGCTTTGGCCTTGACCGATAACATAGGTGGCGGTGACCGCTCCGGCGAGAAGCAGAGTCGGATAGAAGAGGACATTATTGATCCAATAACACCAGCCGCAAAGAAAGCCGTGCCTTTCCCCGAACTCGTTCTTAGTCCAGGCATAGATGCCTCCCTCCGCGGGGAAGCTGGAAGAGAGCTGGACAACAGCGAGTCCTAGCGGAATAAAAAAGAACAGGGCTGCCAGGAGCCACAATGTCAATGAACTCGGCCCGGCCTTGGCGGCTGTAGCCACCCATCCAATGCCGACCACCGCGACGAGATTGAAGAGAACCAGATCGCGCAAGGTCAGCGTGCGGGGAAGCGCGGGCACATTCTCTGGAGAAGCGCTCATTCCCCCGCACGTTAGCTTCCACCCGCTCGAAACGGCAATGCCGAACATTCCCACCTGCGCGCGACGGTTCCGTTGCCTCCAGACTACTTTAGGCTTGTCGTAAGAAAAAAAGCCTGTCACCCTTCGCGGTTCAACTCCCCACTCTGAGCACCCACAGGAGCACTTATGGCTTTCACTCCACCCACCGCCTCCAGGGAACTTCTCGAGGGCATTCCCTTCGACGAAGTTCAAATCAGCGACATCGAGGCCGAAGCCAAGCAACGCTACGATGCTTTCGACACGCCCGGGAACAAGGATCCGAACAACTGCAAAGCGCTTTTTCATTTTCAGAATGGCGCCGTCTTCTGGAGCTCGAAGATGGGCATCGACTCCGATGGACCCGCTGCGCCGGGCGATCCCAGGCGTCGCACTGGCAGGCAAATGGACCCGGGCAGCGGCCAGGATGGAACATCTTTTCACTTGCCGCAGGGCCAGGGTGATCTGCCCAGTGAGATAGTCCCTTATGTGGTCTTGCCGATGAATGCGGCCGGCGATGGGCCGTTCCATCCGGATCTCCAGCTTGGTGACCTGGCGGTCGTGATCTACAAAGGACAAAAGACGGCTGCGATCTGCGGCGACATAGGCCCCTTTCGGAAAATCGGAGAAGGTTCCATTTGTCTGCACGAGCAACTCGGTCCCGCCGCGCCGGACCCTTGTAAGCATGGCCGCGCCCCACTCACGGGATTTTGCCTGCGCATCTTCGACTCGAGCATCGACGAAGACGTGCTCTTCTTTGTCTTTCCGAATTCTGCCTTGGGCGACGATCTCCAGCTGGGCGATCTGACCGGGCCAGATAACAACCGGCTCCGCGCACGCGCCTTTGAGTTGTTTGACCAGTTAAGCGGTGGGTAAGGAGTAAGAATTCCTCGACTTCGCTCCGAATGGCGAAATGATTATTCGGGATGAAACGGTCGAAGACGAGCGCCGGACTGCTCATGTTCCGCCGGCGTGATGGTGAGTTAGAGGTGCTCCTTGTTCATCCTGGCGGGCCGTTTTTCCGAAACAAAGACGACGGCGCGTGGACAATTCCCAAGGGCGAGGCTGCCGAAGAAGAACGCTTGCTGGAACGCGCCGTCATTGAATTTAAAGAAGAGCTGGGCATTGATGTCCTGGCAACTCGACCTTGGATCGAATTGGGATGCGTGAAACAGAAAGGCGGCAAGACGGTTCACGCCTGGGCTTTCGAAAGTGACCTGCCAGAGTCTTTCGTTATTGTCTCGAATACTTTCAACCTAGAGTGGCCGCCACGATCTGGAAAAACGCAGCCCTTTGCCGAGATCGATCGCGCGGAGTTTTTTTCCGTCGAAAAAGCCAAAGTGAAAATCAACGTGGCGCAGATTGCTTTCCTCGACCGACTGGTAGCGGCTTTGCATTCGGCTGAGGGCGCTTGATGCAAAAGCCGTTTTTCCTTTTCGCTCCCGGCGCCGGCGCTCCCTCGTCCCATCCTTGGATGCAAAAGTGGGAGGAGCGCCTGGCGACAATTGGCGAGGTAGAGACTTTCGATTCCTCCTACATGCGGCAAGGCAGTCGGCGGCCCGATCCTTTACCTTTACTAATCGCCGCGCACCGCGAGGCGCTGGCCAACGCACGACCCGATATTGGCCGCCCGACATTCCTGATCGGCAAAAGCATGGGTGGCCGGATTGGATGCCACGTCAGCCTCGAAGAACAAGTAACCGGCGTTGTTTGCTTGAGTTATCCGCTCTGTGCTGGAGGCGATACTTCGAAGCTGCGCGATAAGGTTCTGCGGGAAATGCGCGTGCCCATTTTGTTTATCCAAGGCACACGCGATCCGCTTTGCCCCTTGGAACTGTTGCAAACAATCAGGGCTGGGATGACCTGCGCCAACTCACTCCATATCGTGGAGGGTGGAGACCACTCCTTGTTGGCGCCGAAACGTCAGCTCCGTGAAGCAGGCGAGACGCAGGAGGATGTCGACAAGCGAATATTGGAAGCGATCGTTGGATTCGTCGTGCCGAACTAAGACCACGCGTTACGGACGCTTTTCCGCTGCGTACGCATCCTGATTCGTGGTGATGCCCACAGTGGCATTCGTCCCGGCGCAGGCAGCCAGTCCTAGAAGAGCTGCAATCACCAACAACCCCAGCCCAATCAGCCGCGTGCTCAACTCAGTGGGAGCCAGTTGCCGGGCTGCGGCACAGGTTTGGCGTCGGTGAGGGAAAGATAGGTATACTCATGCAGAAGCCGCTCGTAGTCGGACAAGAGTTTCATGGCGTCGTTCGGTTTCAAACGGTCGCTCTTGATTGCGCCATCGACTTGCGTCTTGAGGAGGCGCATCAATTCCACCTTGTCCCACTGGGTCATGGCCAGGACTTCGCCGATGGTGCTGCCTTTGATTACCTCTTCGATATACCAGCCCGATTCTTCGTCAGGATCGAGAAAGACGTGCGCCTCAGTCACCCGGCCAAACAGGTTGTGCAGGTCACCCATGATGTCCTGGTAAGCGCCTACCATGAAGACACCCAAGTAATAGATTTCTCCCGGGATAATCCGATGCAACGGCAGGGTGTCTTTCACATCCTGGAGATCGATGAACTTCGAGACCTTGCCATCGGAATCGCAGGTTATATCCACGATCATGCCGTTGCGGTCCGGAGGAGTGGTTAGGCGATGGATCGGCATGATCGGGAACAGTTGTCCGAGCGCCCAATGATCGAGCAATGATTGGAAGACGGAGAAGTTGCAGATGTATTGATCGCCCAACGACGTCTCGAGCTCTTTCACTTCCTCCGGCACGAAGCGGAGGCCGCGATGCATGTTTACGATCTGCTGCGCGAGCTGCCAATAAACGCAATCGAGCTTGGCCTTCGACTCCAAATCGAGCAGACCAAGATTGAAGGTCTGCTGCGCTTCTTCCTTTATCTGCTGGATGTCGTGCAGACTTTCCAGCCGGTTACCTCGCTTCAAGCGCTGCTTCACGTCGAGGATATCGCGGACAAGTTTGTGATCCTTCTCGCTCACTTCCACTTTGAGTTTCGGGGCGGTTTTCTCGATGGAACTAAACGATTCCACGACCAGCACCGAATGATGGGCCACGATCGCTCGCCCGCCTTCGCTTACGATCGCCGGATGCGCGACGCCTTCCGAATCGCACACATCCATGATGTTCCAGACCACGTCGTTCGCGTATTCCTGGAGAGAGTAATTGGCCGAGCTATCGAAATCGCTCCGCGATCCATCGTAATCGACCCCGAGACCGCCGCCCACGTCGAGATAACCAAGCTCATGACCGAGCTTGCAGAGCTTTGCGTAATAGCGCGCCGCTTCGCGCACCGCCCGCTTGATTGTTGAAATATCCGGGACCTGCGAGCCGACGTGAAAATGAACGAGCTTGAAGCAATGCCCAAGCCCGGCCGCCTTTAACATCTCACTCGCGGCGACAAGACTCGTGGTATCGAGACCGAACTTCGCGTTCTCGCCACCGCTAGGGGACCACTTGCCGGAACCTTTGCTGTAAAGACGCACGCGAATCCCGATATGCGGTTCGACTCCCACTTCTTTCGACGCGCGGATTGCCTGCTCGAGCTCCTCGAGTTTCTCGACGACGATGATGACCGACTTGCCGAGCTTGCGGCCGAGAAGCGCGATGCGAATGAAGGAGCGGTCCTTGTAGCCGTTGCAAATAATGAGGCTTTCCGGGTCCTTGTGCATGGCGAGGGCAGCGACGAGCTCCGGTTTACTCCCGGCTTCCAAACCGAAATGGAATTGCTCGCCGGCCTCGACGATTTCTTCGATCACTTCCCGGAGCTGGTTGACCTTGATCGGAAAAACGCCGCGATAATGGTTCTTGTAGCCGAATTCAGCGATCGCGGTTTGAAAGGCGCGGTTCACCGATTCAACGCGGTGACGCAGCAGATCCTGAAAACGAATGACGAGCGGAAAGCCGAGTCCGCGATTGCGCGCTTCGTTTACAACTTCAAGGATGTCGATCGAACCGCCGTCTTGCTGGAGCGGACGAACCTCGGCGTTGCCGGAGGCGTTAACGGTGAAGTAGCCGGTGCCCCAGCCATCAACATTGTAAGTGGAAATTGCGGCGTCGACATCCCACTCGTTCTTCATTTTCTTTGAGAGCGGCGGCGGCCGCAGAGCGCATCATCAATCACCGCCGCGCACATGCAAGCACGCATCGCGAAAATTTCACGCGCGCGACTGCGGCGGTCACCCGCTTGTCTTTCGTAACCGTCCTGATACGGTTTGCGCGGATGAACAAAACGGTGATCGAGGTGCAGGTGCGCGCGGTTTTACCCACGAGCGGCGGCTGCGCCGTGTTCCTCGGAAACAACGACAAGGTGTTCATTATTTACGTCGACCAAACGGTCGGCAGCGCCATCACGATGTTCATGCGCGACGTCTCGAAAGAGCGCCCGCTCACTCACGATTTGATGGGGCATTTGATGACGGCGCTCGGCGCGAAGGTGGAGCGAGTCATCATCAACGACTTGAAAAACGCGACCTATTACGCGCGCATGATCATTCGCGCGGAGAACGAGCTTCAGCAGAAGAAAATCATCGAGCTCGATGGACGGCCGAGCGATTGCATCGCGATGGCGACGCAGCAAAAGGCGCCGATGTATGTGAGCCAGGAAGTTTGGGACGAAGTGGACGACATGAGCGATGTCCTGCGCAAGATGGAGGAGGACGGGATCAAGCCGGATGTCGAGCCGGAGTCCGAATCCGAGTCGGAGACATCCGAGGAAGATTAGCGATACGTGTCATCCCGAGCCGCGC
>JBEEHT010000046.1:0-25805 GCA_041167545.1 Verrucomicrobiota bacterium | reverse complement strand
CGTCCTTGACCGTGCCACTATTAATGAGGCACCAGTTCGCCAGAACCAGCGCGGCAAGCCACGCCGCGGTCTTTCGGTGGCCTGCTGAGTCCTTTAACTTGACCCAGCAGAGGAAGATCGCCGGCGCGTAGCACAAGCTGAAAAACGCAGGGTGGTTGTAGCGATAAGAAAAAAAGCCTATGAACGCTGCGCTGGCGGCCGTAATGATGGCCGCCGGTAGGTGCCTCGTAAGTTGAAGCACACAGAGACCGACGCAGGCTGCAAAGAGAAGTTTCGCTAGAAGGTATTTTAAGTCCCACCAACCCACAGAACCGTTGGTAAGCAGAACGAGCAAATGAAGCGGATCACCAAACATGGATTGCCCCTGACCCAGTAATGGAACTCCACAGGAGTCGTATCGGTTCCAGAGAGGCAGTTCGAAGTCTTTAAGCAATGATCTGCTTTCGACGACTGAAGTCGGCCAACTATACCAAAGGGCGGCGCCAAGATCCGCTCCCTTTTCATCGTCGGTTGTTGCTTGTGTGGCGCCGGGCACGGTAGGCATTTCCCCATAGAGAAGGAAGGTGTGACTATGGTTGTTTGGAGAAAGAAAACTCTTCCCAAAGAAAACGATTGGATAGCAACTGAGGATAACTGAAAGCGCTGCCGTCGCCCACACGACCTGCGACGGATGGGCCGGGATCCAGTTGGCAACTCCGCGCGGGCGCCACCGCGCCGGCCCCACTTTGGACAATAATAGGGACACCATGAGGCAGGCCACCGTGAAGGAAATAACGAATGCAACGACGAAACGCCGCAGCAGCGTCCGGACTGATGCCTCGGCGGCGTTTCGTAAAATGACCGGGTCTCCTAATTCCATGATTAGAAGCGGATGATCGCGGGCAGCTGAAGTCGTAAGAGTAACTTGAGTTTCGCTGACCCGGAATTGGTCGAGCTCGGACGATGCGGTGATTTGATGAGGCGGGATTGCGCGTAACAAAGTGTCTCCCCGATCAACAATGCGGGCGCGGGAAAGGACGAGAGTATTGTGACTTTGATCGGTCGGCTCGAACCTCAGGTTCGCATACCTTCCATCGGTCAACGGAAATTTGTAGGTGACTTCGGCGTTGCCACCTTGAATGGGCAGGCGAACGAAACCGCTTCCATCCAACGTAGAAGGGGTATCGTAGTAAAGCCTCGCGAAACCAGGCAGATCCGATCGCATTGTTATCGCGAAATAGAAAGCCGGCTGCTGTGCGCGAGGCCAATAAGTAAAGGCAATGGCGGCGACCAGGCCAAGAAGGCCGGCCATCCATGTTTCGCTCCTGAGAAAGTAGGGTTTTGGTTGAGGAATCACTCGCTTGGAATGTATGCGCTCGAATTTAACTAGGCACGCCGAATCGTCTCGGGCCGCGGAAGCTCAGCGATTAGGGGAGACGATACACGGACAGGCCCGGGAGAGCAGTCTCCAGCCGGGGAGCAAGCAGCGGGCTCAGGCGGGTGGGCGGCGGCTCATAGGCAAAAGCGACGTGCCGAACACCAATCCTGTTGAGTCGCAAATCCGCAGGGCTGACCTTCCATAACACATTTCCGGGACCTGCGGTCTGGAAGGAGCTTGCTTCTTCGCCGCCGAGCGGAAGCGCCATCAGGTAACAACTGCGATTGATCACTTCCTGATAGCGGTTCTCCGGATCGAAAGGAGCCAGCCTTGCCCGCTCGGGAACGATTTTCAAGGTGTCCAACACGTCGATTCCCGTAGCGCTGAGCACGGCGGGTTCGTCCGCCCACGGTGCATAGATAAGCCATTTACCGAGACGCAAGCTTTCATCGTTCTGGAGCGCCTTGAACAGGGAAGAAGAGGTAATTACATCGAGGCCTCTGTCCACCGGATTAATGAGTCCGTTAGCGAGAACCAAAGGGACAAGGAGAATCAGCGCGAATATTTTCAGACGGCGTCGGGCCAGGGACAGAACGAGAAGTGAAAGGTAGATGCTGGCGAATCCTAAGGCCCAGATAGAAAAGAAATAATTGAGCTTGCCATTCATGTAAGAAAAAAGGAGCAGAGCGGGAAGAACGACAACCGCACAAATTCCCCAGCAGTTTCGTAACGAGAGTCTAAGAGCGGCCTCCGCGGGTCGTTCCGCCAGGAAAACTCCAACGATGGCGATATTGATTAACCCGAGGGCATGATAGCAACGGTAGGAAGGGACCATGTCAAAAAACATCCAGCGTCCTATGGCTGCGGGAATCGGGATCAACATCCAACAGAGGAGGAAAAGAAAGGAGGTCCAGAGACAAACCTGCAGCGCAGAAGGCGGGCGGAATGCAGCCGGCCTCCATCCCATGAGCAGAGTCAGCGGGGCAAGCCAAAAGTAACCGGAACTTTCACAGATGTTTCCTTGTGAAGAAGGGAAGCTGTTTTCGCTCTTCCAAAAATCCAGGAAATGCGAGAGTAACTGAGACACCGGAACGTCGCCGCCGGAACTCAATCTATGCCCGGGATAAACAGTGCCCGCCGCAGCGACCAGGGTTTCCTTTGCATCGAGGTAAAACCAAAACATTACGAGACCCACGATTCCCCAGCAGCCGGCCAAGGCGAGAAAGCGCGCCAGCAAAAACTCTCGGCGCCAAATCTGACTTCTGTGGGACCACAGCCAGCAGAGGATTATCGCCACGCCAAACACGATCAGCGGGATCTGGTGGGGAGGATAGGCGCACAGCGCGAAATTGATCGCACAGGCGGCGCAGACTACCGCTGCACCCAGCAGCCGTACCTTGTTTCGGCCTAACAGGAGGTAGCAAGTCAACGAGATGACCCAACAGAAAAGACCTACCATTTCCGGAAGGAGCGACGCCCATGAATAGGCCCACTGCGTGTAGGCGGAAAAGAAGTACCACAGAGCGCCAATGGCTGACACCGCGCTGGATCGGGTCAGAAGGAGCAAGAGCGTAAACACGCCGGTTAAGAGGATCAGCGCTTTCGCTTGCCAATAAAAGGAGAAGGCGAAATCGACGGGCAGACAGAAGAATGACCAAAACTGAGGCCGAAAGAGTTGAGTAAAATGCCAGCATGGGATGTTACCCAGTAAAGCGGCCTTGCCGGGACCGACCGACGAATCGAAAACGGAAAGCCTGTTAGAACGCAGCGCCTGGTTAAGAATAGCGGGGGTATGAAATCCCCACTCGTCGCTACGGACGTGCTTCGGAGTACCGAGCAAAGGTTTGTGAACGACATCAGTCCAACCGTGATAGGAAGCGCCCGCGATGCTTATGGAAGAGCTATGAAGTCTTGCCACGGATAAAGCCACAAAGACAATTAGACAAAGCGTGTAGTACCACAGTGCGATTCGATCAAGCTGGAAAATCCCAGGGCGCCGCAGCTGGGCTGACCAGGCATCGAAGCGCTGGTTGATTACCCCAAGGAACGGCCCCCACCCACGGCGATAGCGGGCGGCAGCACCCAAGCCCAGGGCCGCCAGGAGCCAAAGCGCGTCCAGTCGCAGGACCTTCCAGGAGAGAAGTTGCGCAGCCGAATAATAAGCAGTTACCGGTGTCTCGACCGGGAGAAGCAACTGGGAGTCATTTGCGTCTCCCACGGTGGTTACCCGCAACGTCCCGTCTTGCAAAGAGATCGAAGCGACCTGGTTCAGGGGCGAAATTCGCGCCAGGTCAAACTTCCGAATAACTTCGTGGCTGCGAGGGCGCTCAATCACCGCCGAACGAACCTCGACGACGCCCGTCGTCTCGATCGGATCGAAGCGAATGTTGCGCACCGTCCTGGCCGGAAACGGGAACACGAGGCGATGCGAATCCCGACCGCCGATGACCCAGTGCAGAACGCTGTCCGATTCGGTAAATCCTTCCCCGGTGTCGAAGAACACTTTCGCGTGGGAGGTGACGCTCGATTGCATATCGATCGTGAGGGTGGCCGCGGGGTGTCGCTGAACAACCAAGGTGTTCACGGTACCGATGAAGACCAGGAACGACGCGATGGTCACCCAGGTGCGTGTGGTCGGGACTCTCATCTCTGTCGAGGCGCTCGGGATGAGGCGGGGTCCAATTTCCCGGAAAGAAACCCGAGCCAGACGATCAGACTCACTATCCCGAAAGCGGAGAGCCAGAGTGAGAACGTCAGATAGCGTGGCCAATAACGAAAGGAAAGAGCGTACTCACCTGCTTCCGGAAGAAAGACGCCACGGAACGCGGAATTCACCCGGAAATAATTAGAGGGCTTTCCATTGACGCTCACTTGCACATCGCCCTCGACGTACGCCTCTGTGAGGACGACAACGCCCGCACCCGGCGCGATAACTTTGAAGGAGGTGGCATTGTTAGTCAGACTGTAATGCGTTGCCGGAACAGTTAGTGGGGTTGTTGGGGGCCTCGTGTCTCTCGGAAGGCCTGCAAGTTCGGGATGCAAGTCCAGCTCTTCTTTCGCGATCGCGACGAAAGGCAGGCCATTGCCGTTTTTCAAAAGCGGAACGAAGGCTTGTTCCGAGTTGTAAGGAATCAAACGATCGCTGAAGAAGGCGCGCGGCCACACCTTGCTGGACTCGTAAACGTCCAAATCGAGTGCCGCGATTTTCTTCAGCGATGGAAGCGCGGCCGACCTGGTCCGGAAATCACCGAGATAATAGCGCACATTTAACATATCAAACAACGGCAGGTCAGCTCCCAACTGATCGTCGACTTTGCCTGCATTCAAGCCAAAGGCAAAGGGCAGCCTGGCTCCGTACGCGTCTATCAAGGCGCGGTAGTATTTGTTTAACAAAGGGTCTGCGCTGTCGATTTGCTCAACTCCGACAGCTCCGCCATAGCCGGGGAAAAGATTGTAGTTGAATCCTACGGTGCGCGATGGTTCGGACGCCTGGCTGTGGATCAGGGCGAGAGCCGCGGAAGAGTCAGCGATGAGTTGCGTCCGCTGCTTTGGGTTCATCACGTAGGCGTCGAACGGAGTGGCCAGATGCATTCCCTGCCGCCAGTGAAGAAGAACAAAGATCGCGGCCAGCGAACAAACATGCCAGAACCGGGCGCGCCCGGCATTTATGACAAGCCTGCCGATCCATAACGCTGCCGCCACGGCCACGACCAGCACCGCCGTATAGCCCCAGAAAAAATGCGACTTTGGGACGTGATCGCCGGCGATGAGCAGAGTCCTCGTAGAGCGCTGCGCTGCTTCGGTTGTCCCAAGAAAGAGCGCGAGGAGGGCGGCCAGGGAAATCAGAACACGCGGGTAAATGCGTCGGTAGGCGAGCGTCCGGCAGTCGCTCCAAAAAGTCCGGATCCCAAAGCCGGCGAGCAAAAGAAGGCACACGATCGCGACGCAGGAAAATGTATTATCCACGTGATAAATCGTGCGAAGGAAAGGCCATTGAAGGATCAACGCCGGTGGAACCAGGCCAAAGGCGAAGGCCAGGGCGAACAGGCAAGTGGCGGTAAGTCCCCATGACAGCTTTCGCCTGTTAGTCCGTCGCGAACTAAAGACAAACCACAAGACTCCGGCCAGGATAAGAAAATTGCTGGAAGGATCGACATGCAGTTCATCGAGGTTAAACTGGCGATAGAAGATGTCATCAAACAAACCGATGAGCAGACTCGGCTGGAGTTGAAACACAGCGCCGCGATCGTAGATCGACCAGGAGTTTTGCAGGGTGTGTAAGAAGGTTAGCCAGATCGGTGCAGCGATAAGAAGAAAGAGCGCTTGAGCACCGATGGCATAGCATAGCTTGGCGCCCTTATCCGGGACGGAGCCGCCGAGTAACAAAGTTAGGAAGCCGCAGGCATTCATCGCAAGCAGGAGGACATAAGCTTCTTTGACCGTGCCGCTGTTAATCATGCTCCAGTTGGCAAGCACCATCAGCCCGAGCCACGTCGCGATCGTGCGAGATCTAGTCGCATCGATGAGTTTGAACCAACAGAGCAGGATCGCTGGCGCATAGCACATGCTGAAGAAAGCCGGATGCGAATATCGATAGGAGAAGAAACCTATGAAGGGAGCGCTTGCGGCAATGATGACCGCCGCAGGGACGTGCCTGGCAAGTTGAAGGACGGAAAGTCCGAGACAACCGGCGAAAAGAAACTTCGCGATCAGATACTTCAAATCCCACCATCCAGCGGCGCCACGGGTTAGTAAGACCAGCCAATGGAGGGGGTCGCCGAACATCGATTGTCCCTGGCCAAGAAGAGGGAGGCCCGAAGAATTGTATCGATTCCAAAGTGGCAGCTCGAAATGCTCGAACAAGGCGCGGCTTTCGACGATTGAGGCAGGCCAGGAATACCACATGGCGGCCCCAAGATCAGAGCCCTTCTCGTCGTCCATTTCCACCTCCGTGGAACCGGGGAGGGTTGGAATGTCCTCATAGAGGAGAAAGGTGTGACTGTGATTGTTTGGAGATAGAAAACTTTTCCCAAAAAAAACGACTGGATAACAACTGAGGACGACCGAGGCGGCGGCGGCGGCGAGCACGACCTGCCAGGGATAGATCCTTAACCGCGGCACGATGGCCGCTATCCCACGGAGCGCGGCAGGCACGGATCGAGAAACGAGAAACTGGAAACCGAAAAAAGAGATTCCAGCGGTGATCAAGAACGAAACAATAAAGCGGCGAGCCAGGGTCCGGAAGGAGGGCTTTAGATCGTTTCCCACAATGAGTGGTTCAGGAAATTCAAGGGCGAGAATCGGATCATTGCCGTGGGCTGAGCTGGTAAAGGAAACTCCCGTTTCGCCCGCCTGGAAGTCTTCGATTTCCTGCCACGGTGTGATCTGGGCTGGCGGAATGACGCGGACCAGGTGACCGCCGCTGTCTACAATCCGGGCGTTCGTCAGGGTCATGTGGTTCCGGGGCCGATCCGTCGGATCGAACCGCAAATTGAAATAGTTGCCCTTTGGAATTGGAAACTTGTAAACGACCGGGCGGTTGCCGCCTTCGACAAGATTTCGAAACGAGTTGTGTTCAGTCAGCCCTGCACCGGTGTCGTAGTAGAGCTGGGCAAATCTCCAGAGATTCGATTGCATCGTGATCTCCAAATAAGCGGCGGGCGGCTGCGGCCGCCAAAAGGTATAGGCGCTTCCGGCCAGGACACCCAAGGCGATGGCAAGGCCGAGCCTTAGTTTGGGATAAGTGGAAGGGGCGTTGGCCCGTGGACTGGACGGTGCTGACACGGGCGCGCAGCTTAGTAAGGAAAGAGGCAGATGGCAATCCTGGCCTCAGTCCTTGGAGGCGGTGGGGATGCGAGTCGATCTAGAAGACAAATCGCATCCGCGCTCGAGATGATCGATGCTTTCCGAACTCCGTTCGGGTACCCCCAATATCGCTACTCGAAGATGTAAACTTCCACGACGCCGACGCCGGTACCGTTCTTGCCGCGTAAGATGGCGGTGTAGGGTCCCAATGGCAGGCCCGTGCTGAAGATGGCAGACTCCCTGGGGTCGGAAGGTTGGAAACTGGCGGGGACTCCCCCTGCCGAGTCATCGTTTGTGGTAGTACCACCGTTGGCGTCGTGCAATTCGAGCACCGGATCCTGAAGCGGATTTGTGATATTATAAGGCGGCCGAGAAAGAGAAGGGCCGAGGCCTCGCACGACTACCTTAGTGGCGCCAGGGCCGCCGAGATAAATGAAACCGCCGATCATTTCGTCAGGATCTGGTTTAACAAAGCCGCGCGTGCTGATATTGGCGAGCGTGGAATCCTGGATTGCATCGAGATCGTATACTTCGACCAACCCAATGCCCGGGCTTCCACTCGCGCCCGAAACGACGGCAGTATAAGGACCGGGATTTAAGGTAGCGACGATCGCCGGCTCCTGGTCGTTGGTGGGAGGAATGGCAGCCTGAATCTCGATCGCCTGGTCCGAAGGGATCACGCCACCTACTTGCGTCACTCGCCAGTTGTCGTTCCTCGCGATGGTCGCACCAGTGCCATCATGCAATTCGAGCGCCGGATCCTGCAAGGCACCCGCGAACGTTAAGGATGGTCCAATAGCACGAATGATTACTCGCTTTGGTGTCGGCCCGACAATAATGAAGCCACCGATCAAGACATTCTGCCCTACTCCCACCGGGAGACGCGTGGCCACGTTCAAAGCGGTAGCCGGAGGCGGCACTGTCGCGAATGAATTCGAGCCGACGGTGAGGGTATGTACTCCACCTCCCGCATTGGCGAGCACGCCCGAATTGGCGCGGCTTGCTCCATCCACCGTGGTACCGCCCACGCCGTTTGATGCATAGGCCACGTTAGTTGGGATGGGCACGGCCTCATCTGGATCGCCCGTCCGAAGCGTCGTTGGCGGAAGCGTGAGAATAGTTCCCACGCTGGGAGCTGCCCCCAACGCAGAATTTGGCGATGGGGCCTTCTTATCGGTGCTTCCATCCGCCCGAGGAATCGAGAGCCCGTTTAACTGAGCCACCGACTGCGGTCCAAAAATGTCGCTGAAATACGCATCGTTAGGCGCGGAAAAAAACTGGTTCGAACTGTACTGAACTCGATTGTACGGGCCCGCGCGGAATGGCTCGCTATCATAAAGGACGGGACCTCCATTGTTGCTGAAGACGCAATTTGTCACGAGGCCGGTGACATCCAACGCCGGGATGTTCGACACCGGCTGAGCACCCGTGGTAATCGCGCTGCCGACCGTGCCGATGGTGATCTGGTTCTCAACGAAATTGCAGCGCGACAGGTTGAGCGAACCGCTGAACATCGTTATGCCGGCTCCCGCGTAGCCGGCGCTGACCTGGGCGACCGTTGTGTTCGTCATCGTCACCGCACAGTTTTGGGCAAAGCGAAACCCGCCTCCGAAATTGCTCGCGGTGCAATTGGAGACAATCACGTTGTCTGCAGTGAGCGACGCGAAGTCGCCTTGAAAAGCGCCACCAAGGCCTGATCCGAGCGCATTGTCGCCGATCGCGCTCAGATTCATAAAGGCCACGCGATTTAGCGTGACCGTGGCGCGGTTGCTCGCGACGGTGCCGTCCTGTGGAAAACCAATGCCATAAGCGGCTGCGAGATCGCCAGAGGCAAAGATTCCGCCTCCGCGGCCCGCGCTGTTAGTGCCGATGACGCCCTGAATCAGAGTGTCGCGGACGGTAAGCTGGGACGAACGCCGATTGATCTTGCCGTTGTCCGTACTGCCGTCCTTGTTGTCAGCCGAAAGCGAAATGATGGCTCCGCCGATGCTTTCATCGGCGGCCGTGCCAGTAGCCGAATTGTCTTTGAAGACACATCCGGCCACCTCGATGATCGCACGATAACTCGCAAGGGCGCCTCCGAGGCGGGCGCTATTACCGGTGAAGCGGCAATTGAAAAATTGCGCCGTAGTTTGATCTTCGGCAAAGACGGCGCCACCGATGGCCGGCGACTGGACGGGGCCGCCCGATCCGCGAACGGCCAGGTTACCCGTGAAGGTGGAGTTGCTGACGATGAGCGCGGTGACTGGAGTCGTGAGTGGATCTTTCCACGGACCGTAGGCATAGATAGCTCCGCCGACTAAGCCCGCTTGATTGTTATCGAACCGGCAATTCTCGATCCGAAGCAAACAGCCGTTGGCATTGATGGCTCCTCCAGCAGAATTGGCATGGTGGTTCGCCAGGTTCACGCGATTGCCGGAAAACCGGGAGTTATTAATAAAGACCTGCGAGGTGACCGCGCTGAAAGCCGCGCCGTAATTGGGCGAACTGTTGCCCGTGAAATTGCACGATTGGAACAGCACCGTCGCAGTATCAAGCCAAAGTCCACCGCCCCCGGTGCTCGAACCGTTGGCCGCATTATTCTGGAAGGTGCAGGAGATAAAGATCGCTTGCACATGACTCAGAGTCACCGCGCCTCCGATGTAGTTATCCCCGGAAACGCCATTCAGAAAACTGATCCCCTGAAAAGTGATCGGCTTCTGTGAGTTGGTGAAACGAAGAATATCTGTCCCGCCTCCGCCATTGAGGGTGACCGAGGCTCCAGCTGCGGCCCGGATGGTGAATCCCGCCGTCGGATTGTATAAAGTGAAACTGCCGTTCGGCGCGGCATAGGTTCCCCCAGCGAGTTCGATTACACTGCCCTCGGTCGCGGAATTGATCGCTTGTTGAAGACCATTCGCGGTGGAGACCGGCACGATGACCTCAGCGGACATTCGCATGACAGCAAAGGTCATCGATACGGTGAGAAGCAGGATTCTAAACTTTGTTGTCATCTGGTCGATCGTAACAGAATGGTTTTCAAATGTATGCGGGTTTCTTCTGTTTTTTTAAGCAGAAGTCACACCCCGGCCCTATTTCTCGAAGGATCGAACACGGGAGGTCGCTTACCACGGTCTGATCCGCGCGCGACGGCTTGCGATGCGCCCCTGGATCGGTCACATTCGTTTCCCATGCGCACTGACATTCCTCCAGCCGGCGAAACGAAATCACTTAACCGCGATGCCATCGCCGCGGATCTGGAGCGCGACGGATTTGCCATCATCGAGTTCCCGGATCCGGAGATCAATCGTCTGGCGGACGATATCTGGCAATCGCTCCAACCCCATTTCGACTGGACCGCGTGGAAAGCGGGCACCGAGAGCGGTCTGCGCGTCCCCGATGCCTGGAAGGTGAACGAAAGCGTCCGGAAAATCGCGACCAATCCAGCGATCCTCGATTTGCTCAGCGAGCTCTATGGACGCCGGGCCTTTGCGTTCCAAACGCTAAACTTTGCCGTCGGCACCCAACAACACATTCATGCGGACCTGGTGCATTTCTGCGCTCGTCCGCCTCATTTCATGTGCGGCGTGTGGGTAGCGCTCGAGGACATTCGGGCCGAGTCTGGGCCCCTCATCTATTATCCGGGCTCGCATAAATGGCCGGTGATCCTGCCGCAAGATGTCGGCGCCCCATCGGCCTCCGCCCAGAGTCCCTATGAACACTATCACCTTCTCGAGAAAGCGTGGGAGGCGCAGATCGAGGAACGTGGCGCCCAGGAGGTGCAGTTCCTGCCGAAAAAAGGACAGGCTTTGATTTGGGATGCGAATCTCTGGCACGGCGGCGCACCGCAAACCGACCGATCGTTGACTCGTCACAGCCAGGTCACGCATTATTTTTTCGAAGACTGTTCCTACTGGACACCGCTGACGGGCCTTGAAAGGCAACCGGTCGCAATTGAGCCTCCGGTCGCCTCAAAAAAAACGGGATCGATCTTCAGCCGCGCTTTCTGGCGGAAATAAGTGGGATGGCGAAAGCTGGCCCAGCGGCGCTGTTCAAAAACTACTTCGAATCGGCACCTTTTGGATGGAAGGGTTGCCGGGAATTCCGAACTGTCCTGACTGATTGTCTCCCGTGACGAAAACGGCGCGATCCGTGTATCGGACCATCACGCTGAAATTTGGTCCGGCAGCCAGATCGCTGATGTTGTTCATCCCATCCGGCCCGGCGTTCATGACAACCGGTGGCGCCTGGGCGACGCCAGTAGAGCCGGTGCCGAGCTGTCCGCGACCGTTATAACCCCACCCATACACGTTTCCGTTCGTGCTATGGGCGATGCCGTGCGCAGATCCCGCCGCAATCGCATCGATCGCAATGTTAGGAGCGACCACGATAGGCGCCGCGACTGAAGAAGAGCCGCCCGCAACAATACCAAGCTGGGAAAAGGAATTGTTGCCCCAAGCCCAAACCGTCCCACTTCTAACCAGCGCAATACAGAATCCCGACGAACCGCAGGCCACCTGGCTCACACCGGCCAAAGGAACAGCTTGATTGTTGGCCCCAGCGGTCATCACCTGGACGGGATAGGCTTTGTCTTCCGTAAGACCGTTCCCCAACGCACCATTCGCTCCTGCTCCCCAAGTCCAAATGGCGCCATCGGCATCGATCGCGGCCACAGTTCCTCCACCCGCGGCGATCGAGACGATGCCGGTGAGATAATCGTTAGGCGCTGAACTCTTCTTTACTCGCGCGGGAGTGAAGCGAGGTGTGGTTGTGCCATCGCCGAGACGGCCGTTCCAGTTCACTCCCCAAGTCCAGACCTGACCATCAGTATCGATGACCGCGTAGACACCTGTCCCAACAGCGACAGCATGTTTACCGCGGCGGGACGGCGTAGTTATTCGATTGGGTATCGGAACCTGAATCGGACTGGTGATGTTGCCGCCGCTGCTTCCATCGCCGCGCGCCCCGTATTGATTCGATCCCCACATCCACAAAGAACCATCGGTCTTAACTGCGAACGAGGTGTAGTCTCCGGCGGCAATCTCCGTGACTGTGTTCTCGAGGCTGGAGATCTGCGGCGGCGTCGAAGTCCCGAGCTGGCCGAAGGCGTTCTGTCCTGAGGCGTTGACGATTCTGTCTGTGTTCACGAGCAGATGCTGCATTCCAGCGGCCGGCTTCGCGACCGTGCTTCGGCCTTCGCCACGGCCATTGGTAACGTAATGGGCGATCGCTCCCGCGTACCCATTCGGTATGTCAGGATTGAGTTGCAGATATTGCGAAGCGGAAAATGTTTTCGACGCTGTAAGGCCTTGAGCGAGACCTTGCGTCAGCCAGTGGTTTTTCGCTTCTTCCTGGGTTGAAAACGGCAAGCCATTGATCGCAACGTAATCGCGCCAATTGTAAACATCAGGGTCGAGCGCGCCGAACTGTAAGTGAACACTGGCCAGTCCGCTCTTTACCTGGTCGAGATTTCCGATCACGAGATAGACCCGATCCTGTGGGTACCATCCGGGACCATTGAAGCTGGCGTACCGGTTAACGCTGCCAACATGGACGCAGGCAAAATCCAAATCGACCAGATTCGGGTTTTTCGGATCCCGATAAAATGGATCTGGAGGAACGACGCGCCAGAAATTAATGGTGCCAGGGTCGTCGTATGGTTGGAGTAGCTCAGGCGCGTACCATCCCATCGCGTAGTTGCCATCTACAGTGGATACCACCTTGATGCGGTCGTCTTCTCCGCTCAGTTCGCGAATATTCCTGTAGTCTTTCGAAACAACATCGTAGGACCGGACCGCGTTGAACTCATAAGGCAGGACCGCCGTCGGGTTGTTAAGGCCTTTCAGGACCGGCTCGGGAATCCACACTTCCATGAGGTATTCGATAACATTCGGAATACCCGCGAAGCCGACGGTGACTGTTTTGTGCACCTGGTATTTGGACAAGGGATTACCATCGTACGCCGGACAAGGTAACCAAAACGCAGGCTCACCGCAGAAGTCCAATGGGTTGAGACTTCCACGTTCGCGCAAATACCACGCCATTTGCGTCGTGCTCTCCAAGCGGTTGCCGGCAGCGGTGAGGGATAACAACTTGCTGGTCGTGGTGGTTAACTTTCCATCGAACCAGCTACCGGTTTCATACGGATTGTAGCACTGGTAGCGATTGAAGAATTGGAAATTAGGCGCCATCTGTCGGCCATGGTCCCAGTTGTTGATGAACTCTTTGTTCGCCCAGCGGATAGACGATATGCCACCACCGTACTGGCTGGAGGTGCCGACACTCAACGTCGATCCCAGAGCGGGAGCACTAATCGTCGCGTTGCCATTACCCTGGGCGCGCGCAGCTCCAACTCCACAGAACAAGAGAGCTGTGATGGCGGCGATTGCGCTTGCGCGGTGAAGAGTTCGCATAGGCCGCTTCAGTTGATCTGGTACGCCTCGATCAAGGCGACTCCGGTAGAGTTGTCTTTGCCGCGCACGATGGCTGTGTAAGCGCCCGCCGTGAGGTCACGAACGATCGCCGCTTCATGGGGATCAGGCGGCCGGAGATTAGCCGGAATGGCCGCGCCCTGGTCCTGGCTCTCTTGCCAATTGTCGTTGGTTCCAATGATGCCGCCCTGGCCGTTGTGGAGTTCGAGCGTCGTGTCTTTCAGCGCGTTCGGAATGTTGTAGGGAGCGCCGGAAAGACTTGGGCCGAGGGCGCGGAAAACAACGGTCGTCGTCCCGGTCCCAAGAACAATGGTGCCTCCAATCAGAATGTTGTCGTCTTGGCCGACAAATCCGCGAGTGGAAATATTTGCCAGCTTCGAGTCCACCGTCAGGTCAAGATCGTAAACTTCTACCAGGCCCACGCCGGTCGTTCCGCCTTTGCCCGCCAGCACCGCGGTGTAATTGCCCGGTGTCAGACTCTTCACGATAGCGGACTCGTAATCGTTGGTCGGCGGAATGGCCGCCTTGAGTTCGGCCTCCTGGGTATCTCTCCAGTTGTCGTTTGTTACCACTCCGCTTGACCCATGCAATTCCAGCGTGGGGTCGGCCAGGTTTTCGCTCACCGGCAATAACGGGCCGAGCCCGCGCACGATGACTCTCTTCGGCTGCGTTCCCGTGATGATGAACCCGGCGATCAGCACGTTGTCACCAGTGCCCACGGCGAGTCGGGTAGAAACGTTGGCCAGGTTGATCGCTGGCGGATCGCCCGCAACGATGAAAGTCGGGCACGCGAGGAATGCCAAAAACGCACCCGCAGCCCAGCTCGCCATCCGGATTGGAACGTTCACCTTCACAACCGCGATCTTATAGCAGGGGCGTGGCCATTTCGCGAAGAAAATATTACGCAGTTTGTTTATTTTGATCCTGCCATCATTTGCTGCCGGGCTTGATCGCACGAACTCCGGCAAGATCGGCCGGAAGCGCGTCGGCAGAAAATGTTTCAACGTTCATTTCGATGAGGCTCACGAATGGGCAGCCGAAGTCGGGGCGTTCACCGCCACTCCGATCCACGATGACACCGATCGCCGCGACCTGACCGCCGAGCGAACGAACGATATCGACGGTTTCCTGAACGCGTCCGCCGCGAGTGACGACGTCTTCGGCCACGATAAATCGGTCGTTAGGCGAAATCTTGAAGCCACGCCGCAAGATCAGGGCGCCCGCTTCTTTCTCGACGAAAATATGCCGCTTGCCCAGCGCGCGGCCGACTTCATGCCCGACGATAATTCCACCCAGGGCAGGGGAGATGACGGCGTCGCATTCAATGCCGCGTAATTTTTCCGCCAGCCGCCCGCAGACTTCCGCTGCCAATGTTGTGTGCTGGAGAAGCAGCGCGCACTGGAAGAATTGGCGGCTGTGCAGCCCCGAACGCAAAACGAAATGCCCGTCCAGCAGCGCGCCCGTCCGGCGGAAAATTGCCAGCAAATCTTCGCTCATCAGCCCGACGTGTCGCTCGCGGTCTTCCCCCTCGATTGATCGCTGTCGTCGAAGGCGATCGCTTCGATCTCGACTTTCGCGTTTTTCGGCAGAGTGGAAACACCCACGGTCGAACGCGCAGGCGGCTGGTCACTGAAGTAGGTCGCGTAAACTTCGTTCATCTTTTGGAAATCGCCGAAGTCCGCGAGGAACACGGTCGTCTTGACCACATTCGCGAGGGTGAGCTGCTCCGCCTTCAAGATCGCCCTCACGCTATCGAGCACGCGGCGAGTCTGCTCGACGATGTCCTCCGACACGATCTGTCCGCTCTTTGGATCGAGCGGTACCTGGCCGGCGCAAAATACAAACGAGCCGGCGCGGACCGCCTGCGAATAAGGTCCGATGGCGGCCGGAGCTTCGTTGGTGGAAATGATCTTCTTCATCCGGCGACCTTAGCGGGAAAACTCGCAGGCACAACGAATTGGCGCCGCCGTGCGAAATGGAGCCGGCACGCCCCCGTGCCGGTGCGAGCAGCGTAGTTTTTCCCCCACGGCCTGTGGGCAGGCCGTCTCCAGTGGTTGTTTCTGAACGAAATCCGTCAATATTACTCCCCTCAATATGGTTGGCTGGATTTTAAAGAAAATACTCGGGTCGAAAAATCAGCGCGAGATCAAGCGTCTCATGCCGATTGCGCGTCAGATCAACGAGCTCGACGAGCAGTTCAAAGCGCTCTCGGACGATGATCTGCGCGCGAAAACGGCTGCGTGGAAAACCGAGCTCGCTGCCATTCCTGAGCTCCAGGATCAGTGGAGGAAGCTCGACGAAATTCTGCCGGAAGCTTTTGCCCTCGTGAAAAACGCGGCGCGCCGGCTGACCGAGCGCCAACACACTTTCACAGTCTGCGATCAGCCGATGACCTGGAACATGGTGCACTTCGATGTGCAGCTCGTCGGCGGTGTCGTTTTGCATCGCGGGCGCATTGCCGAAATGGCGACGGGCGAAGGCAAGACGCTCGTCGCGACCTTGCCGCTCTATCTGAACGCGCTCACCGGCAAAGGCGCGCATCTCGTGACGGTGAACGATTACCTCGCGCGCCGCGACGCCGAGTGGATGGGGCAACTCTACAGTTTCCTCGGGCTGACCTGCGGCTGCATTCAGCACGACGAATCACCGGACGACCGCCGCCGGCAATACGGGATGGACATCACCTACGGCACGAACAGCGAGTTCGGCTTCGATTATTTGCGCGACAACGGCATGGCCACGACGCGCGAGCAGCAAGTCCAGCGCGGATATAATTACGCCATCGTCGATGAAGTCGATTCCATCCTGATCGACGAAGCGCGCACGCCGCTCATCATCAGCGGGCCGTCCACAGTTTCCACTCATCAGTACGACAAATGGAAGCCGCTGGTCGATCAGCTCGTCCGCAAACAAAACATGTTGTGCAACCGGCTGGCGAGCGAAGCGAAAGAACTTTTCGAGCAGGGCAAGACGGAAGACGCCGGCCTCATTTTGTTCAAGGTGAAGCTCGGTCAGCCGCGGAACAAGCCGCTCCTGCGCATGATGGAAGATCCGGAGAAGCGCCGGGCGATGGACAAGGCGGAGCTCCAGTTTTTCCAGGACACACGCAAGGAAGAATTGTTCGCGCTCAAGGAAGAGCTCTTCTTCACCATCGATGAGAAATCGAACGAGTCCGATCTCTCCGAACAAGGCCGCGCGTTCCTGAATCCGGACGAGCCGGATTCATTCGTCCTGCCGGATTTGATCAGCGAGTTCACCGAGATCGATCTCGATCCGGCGCTTTCCAATGAGGAGAAGGAGAAGGCGAAAGTCGAGCGGCAGCAGCATTGCGACATGCAGGCCGAGCGCATTCACAACATCTCGCAGCTCTTGCGCGCCTATTGCCTGTTCGAAAAAGACGTCGCCTACGTCATCGAGGAAAACAAAGTCGTCATCGTGGACGAATATACCGGCCGCAAAATGCCGGGACGGCGGTGGAGCGACGGGTTGCATCAGGCCGTGGAAGCGAAGGAGGGCGTCCAGATCGATCGCGAAACGCAGACCCTCGCCACGATCACCATCCAGAATTATTTCCGGCTCTATCACAAACTCGCGGGCATGACTGGAACGGCCGACACCGAAGCCGCCGAGTTTCACGACATCTACAAGCTGGACGTCAACGTCATCCCGACCAATCGCCCGGTGGCGCGGAAAGACGCGAACGATCGCATCTACAAAACGCGCCGCGAGAAATACAACGCCGTCATTAACGAGATCAAGGAACGGCACGGAAAACAACAGCCGGTCCTGGTCGGCACTGTCAGCGTTGAAGCCTCCGAGTTGCTCAGCCGAATGCTGAAGCGCGAGAAAGTTCCGCACAACGTCCTGAACGCGAAATATCACATGCAGGAAGCGGAGATCGTGCAGCGCGCCGGACAGGCCGGGACAGTCACGATTTCCACGAACATGGCCGGCCGCGGAACCGACATTAAGCTCGGCGAAGGCGTGGCGAATCACGGCGGTCTTTTCGTCATCGGCACCGAGCGGCACGAGTCGCGCCGGATCGATCGGCAGTTGCGGGGCCGCTGCGCGCGGCAGGGCGATCCCGGTGGTTCGCGCTTTTACGTCAGCTTCGAGGACGATCTCATGCGCAACTTCGGCGCAGCCGATCGGATGACGAAAATCATGGAGCGCTTTGGACTCGAGGAAGGCCAGGAGCTCGAACATCCGTGGTTGAACAAATCGGTCGAGACCGCGCAGAAACGCGTCGAGCAGCGCAATTATCTCGCCCGAAAACGGACGCTCGATTTCGACGACGTGATGAACAACCAGCGCGAGGTCGTTTACACCTATCGCAACGATACGATCGATTCCGACGAGCCGCGCAAGCTGGTCTTCGAAGTGATCGATGAAGCGGTCCCCGGGAAAGTGCAGGAATTCCTCGGCACCGGCGCCGCGGGCGAGGAGCCGAATTATGGCGGGCTCTTGAACTGGGTGAACGTCACCTTCCCGCTCGGTTTGACCAAGGACAAAGCGCAGTTCGAATCCCGCACGGTTGACGAGAACGCGCAATTTCTGATCGGGAAGATCAAGGAATCTTACGAGCGCAAATCGAGTCACGAAGAGCCGACCGCGGTGAAGAGTCTCGAGCGCTACATCGTCCTGAACGCGATCGACCGGCTCTGGCAGGAACATTTGTATGCGATGGACGCGTTGCGCGAAGGCGTTTATCTCCGCAGCTACGCGCAAAAGGATCCGCTGATCGAATACAAAACCGAAGCCTACGAAATGTTCGTCGAGTTGATGGCGAACATTAAAAACGAAGTGCTCCACAATCTTTTCCGCAGCACTTCGAACCTGCAGGCATTCGAAAATTTCCTTTCCACTCTGCCGCAATTTCTCCTGCGCGAACACGCGCCGAGCGCACCCACCGCCACTGGCCCGATTCCCGGCCGGCATGGCGAGCGGATGTCGGCCGGCGACGGCGTTTCGACGAATGGCGATGGCGCCGAATTGAAGCTCGATCTCGCGCCCGTTCGCCGCGAAGTGCCGAAGGTGGGCCGCAACGAACCGTGTCCCTGCGGCAGCGGAAAGAAATTCAAGAATTGCTGCGGCCGCACAGCGTAAGCCACGCCGCGTTTCTTCTGTAGCCGCGTCGCTGCGCGACGCGTGGGAGTAAACTTTGCAATCCAGGTTCGCTCTCACGCGGCCCACAGGGCCGCGGCTACAGAAGAGGCGGGAAGACCAACTCCAGCGTCGCGCCCGGTTGGAGGGTTCGCCATCTCAGAAAAAGTTCGTCGATGCGGGCCCGAACTCTGGCCAACTCTTCATCAGTCAGTGCTCGCGGCTCCGGCATTCCTCGCGCGTGAGCGAACGTCGCTGCGAGCTGATTGAACTCTTCGGCCGTGCTGATAGCGTCGCCTGCTCGTTCGGCGCCTAACGCGCCTACCATGTATTCCACCTCGAGCGCTTCGTTCGGCAGCGATCCTCGCGTGCCTTTCCCAGTCGTATCCTCGATGTCCCAACCGGCCGCGATAAGACCGTAGAAACCGTGGGCGAATCCTAACTCAGTCTCGACCGCGTAATGCGTCAGGTCGTGCAGCGGAAAAAACGCGGCGCGATCGCCCCGCTGTTTCTGCCAGGTTTTCGAGCTGTCGGCGCGCACACAACCCAGCAAAGCACCGCCGTCCATCTGCTTGGTGAATTGGAGAAGCACTCCAGGTCCGCTCACGGCTGAGGCAGCTGATAAAGCTTGATGGCATTCTCTCTCATCACCATGCGAGCCAAAACGCTGGCGCGTTCTCTGGTGATTTCGCCGTCAGCCATCATTCCCGAGAGAGCGAGCGCGAGCGCCTGCCGGCTGGTGTTCGTGGCAAGGAATGCCGTTTCCTCCCAGTTTACCTCCGGCATCAGAGGCATCGCGTCGGTTCCGAACAGGATTTTCTCGGGCACGAGTTCCAACCAACTCCGCAAAGTCTCGCTCAGAGGACGCGGATAAAGCAACAGATTCTGGACCGAGAAATCCGCATACACATTTGGCTTCACCATGAGATGCGCGGCTTCCTTGATGAATGGCCAGCCGCCGTGGATGAGGACGAAGTTGGTTTTGCGCAGGGTGGGATCGTTAAAGAGCGGCTCGAGCAGAAGTGGATTCGCTGTCCGCAGGCTGTAATAACTTCCCGCGCCCGCCGTGCAATGAATGTGAACGGCCAGCCCGAGGCGTCCCGCTGCGCGCGCAATGAACCGGAAGAGAAAATCCTGCACCGTCTTGTATTCGCCGGCCGGTGGTTCGCCTCCTTTGGCGTAACGTTCGTAGATCCGGGTGGCGTCGGTTTCGGGCGCATCGGCAAAATCGAGCGAACGGAGATACGCCGCCTCGAATTTGATCGCGATCGCGCCCGATGCCTTCTGGCGTTCGAGTGTGGGGGTAACGACCTTGCTCAGGTATTCCTTCAACGTCGCTGGGACCGCCTTCAGTTTCGAATCCGCGAGATAACGATTCAGGAGTCGGGTTTCGCCGAGGTAGAAAGAGCGATAGTCGGGGTTGCTCCGGCGCGCACCCTCGTTATTGAGCGGAAAAATGAGGGCATCATCGAAAGCGACCCAGCGGAAACGCGGCGGGTTCAGGCCGCGGCCCATCGCCACTCGATTGGCGAACATCGTATCGATGCCGAGCTGGTCCAGAATCCACGCGGGATAACTCTCGCCGCGTTCATGCATCACTTTGTGCTTCGCCGTAACGAGATCGCGCAGGTGGTCTTCCGTCGCGTCGTTGTGGGCGTAGCCAAAAAGCGTGCGCCAGGCAGCGATGTGTTCCGGATTGTCGGGACGAAAACGAGCGGGCAACGGAGATGGTTCCATCTCCTCGAACGTGAGCGCGTCGTATTCGCTGTCCTCCGGCTCGGCGGCGTCCGTGAAACGCAACGGGTGGGCATGATGATCGATCGCTTTGATCTTCCCGATTTCGGCAGCGAGTTGGGGATCAATTCCAGTTTGGGCGTCCTGCGATGTCGGCAGTGCCAGGAGCGAGAGAAGGGGAACAATGATTAGCTGAAGTTTGTGCTTCATGGACAAGGGTGAGGAAACTAGTGGGGCCTCGACGCGGGAACAAGACAGGAACGTTCCCGCACTTGTGCGCGCGGTTCGAATTCGGCAAAGTCCCCAACGCATGACCCCCCACGACGTCCTCGAAAAATATTTCGGCTTCCGGGAATTTCTCGACGCGCAGGAAGAGGTGATCACCGCGATCACCGGCGGCGCCGATGCGCTCGTGGTGATGCCGACGGGCGGCGGCAAGTCCCTCTGTTATCAACTGCCGGCGCTTCTCATGGAGGGAACGACGGTCGTCGTCTCCCCGCTCATCGCGCTGATGAAGGACCAGGTCGATGCCCTCCAGCGGCGCGGAATTTCGGCCACTCTGATCAACAGTTCGCTCGGTCCGGAGGAACAGCGCGAGCGGATCCGCGCGCTGGCCCGCGGCGAATTCAAACTGGTTTACATCGCGCCGGAACGTTTTCGAAGCCGCTCGTTTCTCGAGGCGCTGGGCCAAAGCACCATCGCGCTTTTCGCGGTGGATGAAGCGCATTGCCTTTCAATGTGGGGGCACGATTTCCGCCCGGATTATTTTCGGCTCGATCAAGTGCTGGAAACGCTCGGCCGGCCGCAAGTCGCGGCCTTCACCGCGACCGCCACGCCGGAAGTGCGCCGCGATATCCTCACGCATCTTGGTTTGCGCGAGCCGCGAGAATTCGTCGCGGGATTCGCCCGGCCCAATTTGAAATTGCTCATCTCGCCGGTCGCGAACGAGCCGCAGAAATACGAACGCCTCCACGCGCTGATCCGCGAGCACAAGACCGGCATCGTCTATTGCTCGACCCGGAAACGTGTCGAAGCGGTCGCCGAGACGCTGAAGCTGGCGAAGATCTCGAGCATTCTTTACCACGGCGGGATGAGCGACGACGAGCGCGAGAAGGCGCAGAACGAGTTCATGCAGGGCCGGCGCGACATCGTGGTGGCGACGAACGCCTTCGGGATGGGGATCGATCGCGCGGACATTCGTTTTGTCGCGCACTTCGACGTGCCGGGCAGTGTCGAAGCGTACTACCAGGAGGCGGGCCGCGCCGGACGCGACGGGGAAGCCGCTACCTGCGATCTATTTTTCAATCACGCCGACACGCGCGTGCAGGAATTTTTTATCGAAGGGAGCAATCCGCCTCTTGAAGTGATCGTGCAGACTTACGAAATGCTGCGGCGCGAAATGGACGCGAAGCACGAGCTGCAAATCTCGATCAAGGAGATGGCGACGCGGCTCAACTTCGAAGGAAACGACATGATGCTCAGCTCGTCGCTGCATGTGCTCGACCGCGAGGGCTACATCGATCGATTCGATATTCCGGGGAAACGCGTCCGCGGAACGCGGCTGCTCAAGCCGGAGGTACGCGGTCATCAACTGAAGCTCGACGCCGCGAAGCTCCGCGAAAAGGAACGGCGCGATCGCGCGAAATTGAAGCTGATGGTCGATTTCGCTTACGCCAGAAAATGCCGGCAGCAGGCGATCCTCCGCTATTTCGGAGAGAGCGATCCGGCGCCGTGCGGCAATTGCGATGTCTGCCTGGAGACGGCGGGCCCGTGTCGCACGCCGACGGCCGACGAAGCGTTGATCGTGCGCAAAGCGTTGAGCGGCGTCGCGCGAATGTCGATGCGCGTGAATGGAGAATGGGAACCGCGCTTCGGCCGGGGACGAATCGTCCAAACGCTGGTTGGCAGCCGGTCGCGCGAAATCATCCAGGCGCAGCTCGACCAGCTTTCGACCTATGGGTTGTTGAAAAGCGAAGGCGTCGCCTATTTGAACCAGCTCATGCGCGAATTGCAGGACGCGGGAATGCTGGTCTCGAGCGGCGGGCAATACCCGATGGTGACGCTGACAGGTCTGGGCGACGAAGTGATGAAAGGCCGCACCGATTACGAGCTGCATTGGCCGCAACGCATGACGACTTCCGCTGGTTTGGTTTCGTCGCGCAAATCGAAATCCAGAACCGCTCCGTTCGACGAATTGGTTCCAATCGATGCGAATGTCTTCGAGCGCCTGAAGAAAGTCCGGCTCGATCTCGCGCGCGAACACGGAAACGTCCCGGCCTACGTCATTTTTCCGGACGAGACGCTGCGCGCTTTCGCGCGTTTGAAACCGACGTCCGTGGAAGCCGGCCGAAAGATTCGCGGGGTGGGCGAGATAAAGGCGCAACGTTATCTGCCGGCCTTTATCGAAGCGATCGCGGCTGCGAAGACTGATTGATCAGCGCTGCGGCGTGCTGGGATGAGCGTCGAGATGCACGTCGTAGTTCCACGCTTGTTCTCTCGCTATGGCTGCTTCCTGAGTGCGGCCGATCTTCGCGAGCAGTTCGCTGAGCAATTGCCATGACTCGGCCCGGTACCATTGGGTGCGCAGGACTGCTCGCAACTCATTGATCGCGTTCGGAGTCGCGCCACTCTGGTCGAGGACTTCGATATAGCGTCGCTCGATTCGCCAATTCGCAGGGCCGGTCCGCGAGGCAATCCGGAACCGCATCAAGTCCACGCGGTCATGTTCCTTGAACTCGAGGAGCGCCAGAAGCTCGTGGGCCTGCGCGTCCACCAACGGCAGGTCTTTTGCGCGGTCGAGCAGCTTATGCGCGATGACAAACGAGTCCTGCCGAATCGCGACGACCGCGAGATTGATGATCGCGAGCGGCTGGTTTGGTTCCTTGAGCAACGCCAATTCGAGATGCTTCTTTGCGGCATTCAACTGGGCGTCGTGCAATTCCTGGCTGGCGAGATTGATCAGCATCCGCGACGAATCGCCGCCGGCCGCGATGGTCCCGGCGAGGAAGGTGCGCTGATCTTTCCAATCGAAGGTTCGAACGCAGGTGCGCGCGCCGAGGAATATAAACCAGGCGGAGACGACGGCCGCGAGAGCGATCGTCGGAATGCGCAATCGCGATAGGGCGAGCCCGGCCGCGAGAAAAAGAAATGCGCTCGGCAAATAAAGCCAATGCTCGGCGATGGTGGCGTTGAGGGGGGCGAGGCCGCTCACGGGCAGGTAGGTGATGACAGCGAAGACGAGGCAGGCAAAAATCGCCGGATCCTGTTTTCGAGCTCGCCAGATCCAATAAATCGCGGCGGCGATCAATAATATTCCGAGGATCGTTTGCAGCTCGCGCGACGATGTCCGGCTGATGCTGGCATCGGTCATTCCCTCGGGATGCGATTCCACGTCGCGGTCCATGTGCAGATTGAGCGGGAACAGAATCAGTCCGGTATATTCCGCGAACGCGCGGGCCACGACGATCGGCCTAACGAGCAGGGGCGCCGGCGCGCGGAACGCGGGCACGGGCACGTGCTCCGCCGGCAGCCGAAGGCTCAGATAGATCACGGCGACAAACACGATGACCACGGTCGCCGGCCGGAATTGCCTCCAGTTCTTTTTCAGGACGAGAATCGCGCACCAGAGGAGGAGGAAAACCAAACCGGTTTCCTTGCTCAACGCGCTCAGAAGAAAGAGCGCTCCCGCCGCGAACAGGAGGAGGTAGCGTCGTAAAGCCAAGACGCGCAACGCGCGAATCGCGCAATATAATCCGAGGAAGCCGAACGCCGCGGCCAAGGGATCAGCGCGGCCGGAGATATACGCAACCGCTGCCGTCTGCACCGGGTGAATCGCCCAGGCGAGGGCTGCGAGGAATGCAATGCGCCGCCGTTTCCGTTCCTCAACCCCGAATAACTCCAGCAGCTCCCCGCCTAACAAAAGCAACGCGAGCGTCGCGCCGATATGCCAGAGAATACTGCTGACGTGATAACCCGCCGGCTGGAAAATGTAGGCGGCGTAATCCAGCAGATATGTCAGCCGTTGCACCGGCCGGTAGAAATCGGAAGGCGTCGCATCGGTAAAAAGGAAATGCTGAAACGCCTCCGGAACGAGCTGCCAGCTTCGGATGAGCGGATCGCGTAGAATCAACGCGGTATCGTCCCAGACAAAATCGTTTCGAAGCGACGGCGCGTAGAGGCCGAAAATCAGGACGGCCAGAAAAAGAGCGGGAAGGATTTTTTTCACGAACACAATTCGGTTGGACAGAAGCAATAAGATGCGCGTTTAGGTTTGGGAAATGTTTATAAATTTACATGGCCTGAAATTTGGCGCGCTTCTCCTGCTCGCCTCCAGCGCATTCGGCGCCGGTGTCCCCGACGATTGCACGCAGTTGATCGTCGGCACAGCGCCGAACTGGAATTCGATGCGCGGGCAGATGCAGTTGTTCGAGCGTGCCCCCGGCGCGAAGTGGGAACCAGTCGCTCCGGCTTATCCGGTGCTGTTCGGGAAAAACGGACTGGCGTGGGGCAGCGGTCTCGAAGGACAAAATGAAAACGGCTTGCGCAAGGCCGAGCGCGATGGGCGCGCGCCGGCCGGCGTATTTCGGATCGGCAAGATCTACACTTACGACGCGCAACTCCCCGCCGGCTCAGATTTTCCTTTCCATCAGGTCACCACGGCTGACGCCTGGGTCGATGACGTAAAAAGCCCGGACTACAATCGCTTCGTTACGATTCCGGACCCGGCGAATCCTCCCGCGTGGTTCGCGAAGCAAAAAATGCGGCACAACGATTTTGCATACCGCTGGCTCGTGGAGGTCAGGCACAATTCCGATCCGCCATCACCCGGCGCGGGCAGCGCGATTTTTTTTCACATCCGGCGCGGAGTCGATCGCCCCAGCGCCGGTTGCACGACGATGGCCGAAACGGACTTGGTGAAACTTATTACCTGGATGCGAGCGGGCCGGCATCCGTGTTATGTCCTTTTGCCCGCAGCGGAGTACGACAGGAGATGGCAGCCGTGGCATCTGCCGCAGCCGGCATCGTGGAAGGTCGAGCATTGAAAATGCATCGCGGCGTTTGCAGTTGCGTCCGGTCAATCTAGAGTGATCCGTTAGGCACAGGACCCATGAAAAAAAGAGCAAACCCTGACTCGGAAGAAAACATCCGCCGCATCGATACGAAAGCCCGCGCCAAGAAGCAGACGCACGGCTTCCAAGTGCATTTCCTCCGCGGAGGCGACACCGTCACTCGATTGTTTAGCGACAACGGGTACGGCGGCAAGGAAGGAGCGCGGCGGGCGGCGCGGAAGTTCAAGAAGTCGGCCATGGGAAATTTGCCGGCGCGGGTTTTTCGCGGACCGATCAGTGCAAAGAAAGCGCGCGCGAAGACTGCGCGCGGCAAGAAGCAGGCAAAGG